>PMPX01000330.1 GCA_003169235.1 Acidimicrobiaceae bacterium
CCTGGTAGACGTCGATGGTCGCTCGAGGCGCGAGGCCGATGATGTCCTCGATATCCATCGCCGCCTCGGAATCCGTGCCAGCTCCGGGGGAGACGCCGCCGTCGTCCGCCGGACGGCCGAGCTCGACAAGGTCGACGTGTCCGACGGCCTGCGGGTTCCCGCCCTGGAGATCGAAGAGGCGCGCGCCCGCGTCGACCCGGATCTTTCCGAGGCCCTGCAGGTGGCCTTCGACCGCATCCTGGCCTACCACGCGCACGAGGGACTGCCTCCCGGAGACCTGGTCGACGGCGGCATCACGGTGGAGCACCTCACCCGGGCGGTCGGGCGCGCCGGCATTTACGCGCCGGGCGGTCGGGCGCGCTATCCCTCGACCGTCCTGATGTGCGCCGCACCGGCGCGGGTGGCCGGCGTGAGCAGCCTGGTCCTGTGCGTGCCCCCGGCATCCGACGGCAGGATCGACGCGGCGACGCTGTGCGCGGCCTCGATCGCGGGGGTCGACGAGGTGTACCGGATCGGAGGTGCTCAGGCGATCGCGGCCATGGCCTACGGCACGCGCAGCGTGAGGGCGGTCGATGTGATCGCCGGGCCGGGCAACGCCTACGTGGCCGAGGCCAAGCGCCAGGTGTCCGGCGTCGTCGGCGTGGCGTCTGCCTTCGCGGGGCCTTCCGAGATCGTGGTCGTGGCCGGGCCGGACGCCCCGGCGGCGTTCGCGGCCGTCGACCTGGTCGTGCAGGCCGAACACGGGCCGGACGGCTTGGCCTGGCTGGTCTGCTGGGATGCGTCCCTCGCCGACAAGGTCTCCGCCGAGGTGGACCGCATCGTGGCGGGCTCGAGCCGGCGCGCCGACCTGGAGGCGACCCTTGCGACCTCGGGGATCACCTGTCTGGTCGACGGGCCGGTCCAGGCGCTGGCGGTGGCGAACGCCATCGCGCCCGAGCACCTGGAACTGATGGTTCCCGAGGACGAGGGGATTGCGCTGCTGGACCTCGTGCAGAACGCGGGCGCCGTGTTCATCGGCAACTGGTCACCGGCCAGCATGGGTGACTACATCGCGGGCCCGAACCACGTGCTCCCCACGAACCGGACCGCCCGCTTCGCGTCGGCGCTGCGAGCCGACGACTTCCGCAAGCACCTGCACGCGGTGCGGGTGACGCCGGAGGCGCTGCAGACGCTCGGGCCACTCGTGATCACGATGGCCGAGACCGAGGGGCTGCCCGCCCACGCCGACTCCGTGCGACGGCGCCTGGCCGCACTCGGCGGTCGGGACGACGACGAGCTCGGCCCAGGGGCCCCCACATGAGTGCCGTCCCGCCGGTGCGCCCGGACCTGGAGCTCACCGAGGGCTACCACTCGCCCCAGGTCGAGGCAGAGGTGCGTCTCAACACCAACGAGTCACCCTTCGCTCCGCCCGACGCCTGGCGCGAGGAGTTCCTGGCGGCATTGGAGCAGGTTTCGTTCAACCGGTACCCCGACCGGCCGGCCACGGAGCTGCGCCAGGCCGTGGCGGACCTGCACGGCGTCTCGCCCGAAGAGGTCTTCTGCGCCAACGGGTCGAACGAGGTCCTCCAGTGCCTGATGTTGGCGTTCGGCGGTCCGGGGCGGCGCGCCCTGGTGTTCGAGCCCACGTACGCCCTGCATGCGCACATCTCGCGCATCACCGGCACCGCAATCGTGGAGGGGTCCCGTGACGACGACTTCCAGATCGATCCCCGTGATGCGAAGGCCGTCCTGACGGCGGAGCGACCGGACGTGACGTTCCTCTGCTCACCGAACAACCCAACCGGCCGCAACGAGCCGCCCCAGACGGTCGTCGCCGTGTGCGAGGCGGCTCCGGGCCTGGTCATCGTCGACGAGGCCTACGGGCAGTTCTCCCCGTGGTCGGCGCTCGAGTTGCGCGGCCCGGAGCACCCAGGGCTCGTGGTGACCCGGACCTTCTCCAAGACTTGGGCGATGGCGGGTGCCCGATTGGGCTATCTGGTGGGCGATCCCAGCGTGGTGGCGGCCTGCGAGGCCGTGGTGCTGCCCTACCACCTGTCGGCACAGACGCAGCTGGCGGGCCTCCTCGCGCTCCGCCACACCCCCGAGATGGAGGCCCGGGTGGCCCGCATCTCCGAGGAACGGGGACGCGTCGCCGCCGCCCTGCGGGACCTGCCGGTGGACAGCTGGCCCTCCGACGCCAACTTCATCCTCTTCCGCCCGCGCGACCAGGACGCCGATGACGTGTGGCGCTCGCTCCTCGGCCAGTCCGTCCTGATCCGCAACTGCGCGAGTTGGGACGGCCTGCGGGGCTGCCTGCGTGTCACCATCGGGACACCCGACGAGAACGACCGCTTCCTCCACGCACTGAAGGAGAGCCTGTGACCTCTGCACCGCGACGCGCCACCAAGCAACGCGCCACCAAGGAGACCACCATCGACGCCACGCTCGTCGTCGACGGTACGGGGCAGACGGAGGTCTCGACCGGTCTGCCCTTCTTCGACCACATGTTGGACCAGCTGGGTCGCCACGCCTCGTTCGACCTCTCGGTCGCCGCCACGGGAGACCTCCACGTCGATGCGCACCACACGGTCGAGGACGTCGGCATCGTCCTGGGCGGTTGTCTGGGCGAGGCGCTCGGGGACAAGGTGGGCATCCGGCGCTTCGCCTCCATGCTGGTGCCGCTGGACGAGGCGTTGATTCAGGTCGCGGTCGACCTCTCGGGCCGGCCGTACCTGGCCTACGGGCTCGAGTTCGCCCCCGACACGCCGGGGCTGGGGACGCCGCCGTTCGACCCCCAGCTGGCCGAGGAGTTCTGGCGTGCGTTCGTCACGGCGGCGAACCTCACCCTGCACATCCATCGGTTCGCCGGGAAGAACACGCACCACATGTTGGAGGCGAGCTTCAAGGGGGTGGCCCGTTGCCTGCGCGATGCGGTACGGATCGAGGGAGGTGGCATTCCCTCGACGAAGGGCAGCCTGTGACGGAGGGTCCGCGCATCGCCGTCCTCGACTACGGCATCGGCA
>PMPX01000170.1 GCA_003169235.1 Acidimicrobiaceae bacterium
ACGGCTCGGGCAAGACCACCCTCGTCGAGGCCATCCTCGGCCGGCTCCCGCTGTCGGCCGGGACGCGCCGGATGGGACCGAGCGTCGTGGTGGGCGAACTGGCCCAGGATCGGCGGGTCCTCCACGAGGCCCCGAGCCTGGCGGACGCGTTCGAGGATGCCACCGGTCTCCCCCGCGACCGCGTCCGCTCGCAACTGGCCAAGTTCGGGTTGGCGGCGGACGCCGTGCTCCGCCCCCCGTCATCCCTCTCGCCGGGAGAGCGCACCCGCGCGGAACTGGCTGCGTTCGCGGCCAGAGGAGTCAACTTCCTGGTACTCGACGAACCGACGAACCACCTCGATCTACCGGCCATCGAGCAGCTGGAGTCGGCGCTGCACGGTTACGGGGGCACCCTGCTGCTCGTCTCGCACGACCGCCGGCTTCTCGAGTCCGTGCCATTGACCCAGAGAGTGGAGCTCCCACTGGCGGGGACGGGAACTGAGAACACCGGTAGCGAGTAGCGTGAGACCAGAACAACGGGTCGGGTGCAGGAGGGCCGTCATATGCGTGCTCGGCGTCACGGTCTGGCTGTCGGCCGGGTCCCAGCGGTGCGGTGAGCACCGCCGCCGCCAGTAGGGACGTCCCACCCGGCTCCGGGGCTCCGCCGCCACCCGACTTCCGGGCGCTCTTCGAGTCCGCCCCGGGCCTGTACCTCGTCCTCGACCCGGACCTCGTCATCGTCGCCGCCAGCGACGCCTACTTGAAGGCCACCCGGACCGAACGGATCGCCGTCGTCGGCCGGGGCATCTTCGACGTCTTCCCCGACAACCCCGATGACCCGGAAACCGAGGGGGCGCGCAACCTGAGGGCCTCCCTGGCCCAGGTGCTGCGTGATCGGGTCGGCGACACCATGTCCCTGCAGAAGTACGACATCCAGCGACCCGATGCAGAGGGCGGCGGCTTCGAGGAGCGCTTCTGGAGCCCGTACAACGCTCCGGTCCTCGGGCTCGATGGCTCGGTGTCCTACATCATCCACACGGTGAGGGACGTCACGGACTACGTCCGACTGAGGCGTCGCGCCGAAGCGAAGACGGAGAGTTTGGGCATAGACGAGGCGGAGTTCGAGGTCGTCCGGAGTGCCCGCGAGGTCGCCGACGCCGGACGTCGGCTGAAGGAGGCCAACGAGGAGCTGACCATGCTCTACGCGAGGATGCAGGAGCTGGACCGCATGAAGACGCAGTTCTTCTCCAACGTGAGCCACGAGCTCCGCACCCCCCTTGCCCTGATCCTCGGGCCGGCCGAGCGCGTGCTCACGGATCTCGGCCCCGACGATCCTCAC
Source organism: Acidimicrobiaceae bacterium (assembly GCA_003169235.1). Lineage (GTDB taxonomy): Bacteria > Actinomycetota > Acidimicrobiia > Acidimicrobiales > RAAP-2 > Bog-473. Next base: position 1,319 of record PMPX01000170.1, read on the forward strand.
CGGAAGCAGCTCGAGATCATCCTCCGCAACGCCCGCGTGCTGATGGGCCACGTCAATGACCTGCTCGAGACATCGAAGATCGAGGCAGCCATGCTCGAGCTCGACTATTCCGAGCTCGACCTCTCCCACCTGGTTCGCCTGGTGGCCAACAACTTCGAGACGCTCGCCCTCGACCGCGAGGTCGACTTCTCCGTGCTCGCGCCGGACGACGCGGTGCCCGCCCAGATCGACCCGACCAGGGTGCAGCAGGTGCTCCTCAATCTGCTCTCCAACGCGTTCAAATTCACCCCGCCCCACGGGACCGTGCGGATAGAGCTCAAGAGCGTGACCGAGGGGGCGATTGCCCGAATAGAGGTCGGCGACAGCGGTCCCGGCATACCCCCGGATCGGCGCGACGAGGCCTTCGAACGATTCCACCAGCTCGACGGTGCCGCCACACGGAAGATGGGCGGCACCGGACTCGGCCTGCACATCGCGCGCGAGCTGGTGGGCCTCCACCGGGGCACGCTCACGATCGGCGACGCGCCGGAGGGCGGGGCACTCTTCGTCGTGGAGCTCCCGCTCGCCGCGCCACCCGGAACGACGGTGCGGACCGAGACCCCGACCGTGCTGCGGGACCCGGCCGCGGCGCTGCTCGACGGACACGCGGTGCCCCTCGTACCGGCACCCATGACGCCGACCCACAAGGGTGCGAGCATCGGCGAGCTCGACCGCGAACGGCACGACGACGGGGTGCGCCTCGTTCTCGTGGCCGAGGACAACCCCGACATGAACAGCTTCATCTGCGACGCGCTCGGGGGGTCGTTCCGGGTGTGGTCCGCCCTGGACGGCCGGCAGGGGTTGGAGCTCGCCCGCTCCCTGCGGCCCGACCTCATCGTCTGCGACTTCATGATGCCCGAGATGAGCGGTATGGACCTGGTGCGCGCCGTCCGGGCCGAGCCACTGATCGAGGCCACCCCGATCCTGATCCTCACCGCGCGCGACGACTCGGTGGCCAGGATCGACATCCTGCGTGAAGGGGCCAACGACTACCTGTTGAAGCCATTTCTCGAGCCCGAGCTCCTGGCGCGGGCGGACAATCTCATCAAGGTGCGGGAGGCCGAGGCGCAGCAGCTGGCCCTCGAGATGTCCAACGAGCGCGACCGAATCGCCCGCGACCTTCACGACCTCGTGATCCAGCGCGTGTTCGGGGTCGGCATGCGCCTGAGCTCCCTGCTCCCGGCGGTCCCGGACCCGACCGCGGAGCGCCTCCGCGACATCGTCGCCGAGCTGGACAGTGTCATCAGCGACATCCGTACGACCATCTTCGACCTCCAGGCGGGCCAGTCGGTGGGCGAGGGCCTGCGCTCCAGCGTGCTCCAACTGGTCGCCGACGCCGAAGAGCGACTCGGCTTCCATCCCCGGGTCCAATTCGAGGGCCCCGTCGACACCCTCGTCGACGAGTCCGCGGGCGAGCAGCTCCTCGCGGTCCTGCGCGAGTCGCTCTCCAACGTGATCCGCCACGCGCAGGCCTCGTCGGTCGACGTCACGCTGGCCGCCGGGACGGAGCTGGTACTGGTGGTCTCCGACGACGGCGTCGGCCCGGGAGTGGGCGGACACACGGGCTTCGGGTTGCGCAACATGGAGACCCGCGCCTCAGCGCTCGGCGGGTCCTTCGAGGTACGGGCCCGCCAGTCCGGTGGCACCCTCGTCGAGTGGCGGGTCCCGCTGTCGGTGGCTGCCGCGGGAGCCTGACGGCGCCGCAGTGCCATCCGCTCGGTCCCGCACCGCGATGGCAACCCCGTTACGCCGCAACATCACCCCGCGACCGTCACTCTGTTGTGTACTCGTTGTCCTCAGTCTTCACTCTGTTGTGTAGTCATTGTCCTCGGTCTCGGGGCATGGTTCCACGGACCGCAGGGCGGCGACGGTGGAGACCCGGTCGGAGACCGGGAAGTACGAGGGAGAAGCGATGACACCCAGCTTCCGGAGCGCCGAGCAGATGGTCAGCCAGCTCATCAGCGAGGCCAACCAATCGCATGCCGGCGCCGGCTGGCGCTACGAGCTCACCAGCGACGTCGACAACATCGAGGTCGTCCCGGAGCTGGGCATCCCCGCCCACACGCTGCGCATCCACCCGTGCTGGTTGCGCTACGTCGTCTCGCAGGGCGACTTCAAGTCGTGTGTCGCCGACGAGATCGAGTACTGGCACCTCCTCGCCCGCCTCACCGGCCCGAACATCGCAGCCTGAGCGCCGCACACCTCCTCAGGAGAAACGTTCCCGCAGCGCCACCTCCGCCGCCGACACCCCGCACATGCCGTGGACGCCACCGCCCGGGGGCGTCGAGGCCGAGCACAGATACACACCGTCGAGCGGGGTCCGGTACGGATTCCACCGTGGCACGGGCCGGAACAGCGTCTGGCGCAGCGTGGCCGCTCCCCCGTTGACGTCACCACCCAGCAGGTTCGGGTTGTGGGACTCCGCGGCGGCGGCGGTCCGCACCGTCCGGGCCAGGACCCGGTCCCGGAAGCCTGGCGCGAACCGCTCGATCTGCGCCTCCATGCGCTCGGTCATGTCGACGTCCGAGCCGTTGGGCACGTGGCAGTACCCCCACAGCGTCTGGCCTCCCACCGGTGCGCGCGTGGGGTCGACGACGCCGGGTTGGGCGACCAGGACGAACGGGTGATCCGCGTGCCGCCCCGACCGCACCTCCGCCTCGGCGCGCGCCACCTCCTCGAAGGTGCCACCGACGTGGACGGTCACGGTGCGCCGGCAGGCCTCGGCGCTCCACGGCACCGGGCCGTCCAGCGCCCAGTCCACCTTGCAGGCCCCGGGCCCCGGACGGAAGCGGACCCACGGGCGGGCTGCCCGCGTGGACAACTCCGGGCCGGCCAGTCCGACGAACTGGCGCGGCGTCACGTCGAGCAGGACGGCACGCGCCCGAGGCAGCTCGGACAGCGAGGTGACCCAGCGGCCCGTGTGCACCACACCACCCAGGCGGCGCACCTCCCCGGCCAGGCCGGACGTGATGGCCGCGCTCCCACCCTCGACGACGGGCCAGCCCACGCCGTGCCCCATCGCCGTGAGCAGCAGGCCGAACGCAGCGGTCAGTGGGGCCGTGAGCGGCTCCATGGAGTGCGCCGCCG
>PMPX01000326.1 GCA_003169235.1 Acidimicrobiaceae bacterium
CCGATATCCCCGGCGACCGTCGAGAAGTCGATTGACGAGTGGCGGCGCCTCCGTGATGTCCTGGCCGACCGCTGCGCTGAGATCGGGCGTGACCCGGCGACGATCACCACCTCGGTCCAGCTGGGATACAACTCAGAGCCCAACGAAGCGGCCGATCGTGCAGCGATGTGGCGCGAAGTGGGTGTCGACGTCGGGATTCTCTCGTTCGATCCGCCATGCGATCCCGACAACCTCGCCGCGACTGCAGCCGCGTTGGCGGCCCTAACTCCTGATTCCGGCACACGCTGGCAGTAGCCAGACCGCCATGGTCGTTGAGCGGCATGGAATGAAGTGCGGACAAGGCGTCGGGCTGGTCGACGCGGGCCTCCACCTCACGACCGCTGGCCGCATTGGCGATCTGCAGCCTTCTCGACCGTCCGGTGGTTTGGGCGACTACTGACTGCGGCATATGCCATCAAGCGGGGCTAATCACCCTCGTCCAGCCCGGACATTGGTGGGTGCCCTCACCCCCCCTTTGCTTGGCCTGCCGGGATATCGCACAGAAGAGACTGAAGGGTCAGCACATCTGGGATGCGTTCCAGTCCGAGTACAGCACCCTGAATCTGTTCGGCGATCGCACCGGAAACTGCCAATCCCATGTTGGCCTGATACTTCTCACAAATGTCATCGACACTCAGAGGGCGGTCGCTCGCACCACGATTGATGGTTTCGTTATGAGTGAAGGTTTTGCCATCCTTGAGTTGAATTTCGAGTCGAGCCGGATAGTGGCTCGGAAAGTCAGATTTCTCGTCGTCAAAAGAGCGAACGCGATGCGCAAGACGAATCACTGCTGGATCTCGAAACAACTCTTCGCGAAGCTCCGCCAATCCGAACCGCCTTTGGACAATCGTGCACGCCACCACAAATGGTAGTGAGAACTTCGCTTCGTACTCACTGACGGGCTCCTGCTTGCGATCCTCAGGATAGCTAACCACCGAACCCTCAGTCGGATGGATGTAGGCGTTGATCCTCTCGATGTCCGAGACGACGATCTGATGGGTATCCACAAGAGCTAAGGCCGCATCGGCAAATGCATGAATGAAGTGGCAGACGGGGTAGGGCTTTAGGGCACAATTGCTCAACTCCCAAATGTCGCCTAGTCCACCGGTGCATTTCGCAAGATTTGATTCGTGCTGCTGAAGATGGGTACGAAAAAGGCCAAATTGACCTTCATAGACTTCTTCTGGCGATGGCCAACCTCGGACTCCAAACATTGCCGCTGTTATTCCGTTGGCTGCTGCTTGTCCCGGATGGAGCCGCTTCGTCCAACTTCCATCTTCCGCGAACTGCATCAATCCGCCTGCGAGCGACCCCACAACTCCTTGTGAGCGAGTGATCTCCACCACAGATCCCCCTTCAAGTCGGGCTGCCGCGGTCGCACTACCGAACGCGTTCGCAATCCCAGTCGGATGGAAGCCAACCTCGTGGAATGCACCTTCAGCCGCCATGCCGATACGAGCGGCGACCTCGGTCGCCAGGACGAATCCGGCCAGGAAGTCGCGGCAGCTCAGTCGATTTCGGGAGGCCATGAGTAGAGCGGTTGGCAGCGCACTGGACGACGTGTGGCAGACCGACTCAATATGCGTATCGTCGTAGTCCAACCCGTGAACAAGTACTCCGGTGAGAAGTGCAGTATCTCGAATACTAAATTTTCCACCCGTGCCGATCAGCGGATAATTCCCAGGCTCGCCGAGGCTGCTTATTGCAGATATCGCTTTCTCGGCAAAGTCATATGTAGTTGAGGCAAAAGCGATACCGATCGCATCGAGAACGAGCAACTTGGCTTGCTCAACGACACCGAGTGGAAGGTCATCGAATGACAGTCTGGCGGCGAAGCTCGCTATCTCCTGGCTGATGGTCAACTGAGTTTGATTGCTAGACGATTCACTGTGCATGAAACAGTTCTCTCTGCTGGTGGAAATTTGGCTGCAGCTCATGATTCAAGCTCCTGCGTCCGCGCATCGGCGGGATGAGCGTTGGAGGTCGCACCCGGTTCTCGCCTCTCGAACTTCTCATATCGAGGTGAATTCGCCGGAGCGGAGGGCTAGCCTGCGCCGTTTCCATCTCCTTTGCTTGCTAGGTCTCGCCAACTGTCCGATGCACGGCCAACGTGGTCGGCGACCAATTTCGTACGGTCCGCGCTCGGCAAGACTCCATATGCAGCCCCCAGCGCCAACCGAATCCTTCCCCACTCGCCTCGATTGGCTGGGATTATCTGACCATTGACGACCAGGTCGGGCATTATTTCGTCCTGCGAAACTGCGTCCATCAGTTCAATTATTTCCGCCCAATAATCGATCTCATCCTGAGTTGGAGTAAAGACTCTATTGGCAATTTCTATATGTTCGGGAATAGGCATCGTCATGAGCCCGAAGTACCCAATATTCTTGCAAGTGACTGCGAAGTCTTCAAGTCCGTTGAGATCTGCAGCTGGGTTCCACGTGCCGCACACCGGATAGGGCACGCCGGCGGATCGAGCATCTAGGAGGACCTTTTGTCGAATGTAGAGTGTCTCTGTCACTTCACGGGTCCACTGGTACCCAATCGAGCGGGCCGGATCTCCATGCTCGTTCACCATGCCGCCCATGTAGGCGATCCGAGACGAAGCCTCGGCCACTTCGTAGGCCTGACGAATGCCCTGGGCACTCTCCAGAAGGGGCAGAATTAAGGTGCTCCCAACCTCAGTTCCAGCTCGGTTCTCGAACAGCCCGAGCAAGTGGTCCAAGACCCTCACTTCCTCTGGATGTTCGATCTTCGGCAGAATGACTGCGTACAGTTCCGGGCACACTACGGCTTCAAGGTCATCCAGGAGCTCGGCTCGGCTCGCGCGGTTCACGCGCACGAAGATCGGCATGTCACTGCCACGCTCTTCCACAATGGTTCGAATATTCTGACGGGCGAGCGGAAGCTTCGGCCTTGGCACATGGTCCTCAAGGTCAAAAAACACCGCATCGGCCCCTAAATCGAACGCCGACCGAAGTCGACCGAGGTCGTCCCCCTCGTTGATACTGATGCTGATTGAGCGCAACGGCTTTTGGGCGCTTCGCATAAGCCCTCCCTCTACGAATCTTGCCTGGTGTGGGTGTGATGTTGTGCGCGAATATCATGGGGCTGCAGACTTCATTGAATGAGCTCGGCTTCGGCCTTACGCTCGATCAGAGCGGGCCAGCACCTCGACTCCTCCTGGTGTGCTGCCTCCCGGTTAATCGCGCTCACGAATTCGGCCCGACGACTCGTCGAGTCGGTCTCAAGTCGTTCCCCTTCTCCCGCAATACCGAGCCTCAAGAACAGCTTTCCGCTTGCGGAGCGGCAGTAAACCACGCTTCACCTCCGATGCTTTCAGCAGTGCCGTCGTTCGTCAACGATCCTTCGTGGAGACTGCTCGCTTTATTCACCCTCGACGAAGAATGCTCCGCAGTCCTTTGCCTCTGTTATGACCAACACGGTTTGCGGCTTCCAGATCTGAGGCCCTGGCTCTAAACCCTCCGATTTGGGTCATCTCTCGAGGTGCGTGGACGAGATAGCTCCCGAGAACGTGACCTCATAGCCACAACCAACTCGGACTCCCCCATTGTGAACGGACACGTTAACCATCGTATACCACAGACGTCCCCGGTGTAGTGTGACCACATCGGACCTCCCACTCCCCCAGATGGCCACGTCGGTAGTTCCGCTTCCGTAAAACGCTCAGCCCGCGATCACCTGCGCATCGCCTCTCTGGCCAAGCAGGTCCCGCTCGCCGAATCGCTCCGTCTGGAAGACGGGCGGCTCATACGCTCCGGGGTGGTCGTCGAGATGAACCCGTACTGCCGCCGTGCGGTGGCCAAAGGCGTGGAGCTGGCGCGTGATACCGGTGGCAGCTGCACCGTGGTGACGCTCGGACCATCCAGCGCCGACGATGTCTTGCGTGAGGCAGTGGCGTGGGGGGCCGACGAGGGCCTGCACCTGTGCGACAACGCATTCGCCGGCTCCGACACGCTCGCCACGGCACAGGCGTTGGCGACGGCGTTGCGTGCTCGAGGACCCTATGACCTCATCCTGCTCGGCCGCAATTCGGTCGACGGCGAGACGGGCCAGGTCGGGCCCGAGTTGGCCGAGCTGCTCGACCTCCCGTTCGCCAGTGGAGTGCGCCAGCTGGAAGACCGCGGGCCGGTGCTGTGGCTCGAGCTCGAGCACGATGATGGGTTCCAAGAGGTGGAGGTGGCGCTGCCCGCCGTGCTCTCTGTGGCGGAGCGCCTGTGCGACCCCTGCAAAGTGGACCCCGAGCGCAGGAGCGCCGTTCCGGCGTCACAATTGAGGCGGATTGCCGCGGCCGAACTCGGGCCGGGTCCCTGGGGCATGGCGGCGAGCCAGACCGTCGTGGGACAGACGCGGACGATGGACCACGAGCGAGCGCGCCGAATCCTAACCGGGCGCCTCGAACTTCAGGTGGAGGAGGCGGTGCGCGCACTGCACCTGCGGGGCGCGCTGACGCCTCAGGCTGCTGGCACCAAGGCGGCGTCAGCCCCTCAGGCCCAGGGACCAAGCGTTGACAGGGAGTCCCACGGTCGGGTCATCGCGGTACTGACCGAGCCGGGTCGCCCGCAGCTGGTCCGCGAGCTCCTCGGGGCCGCGGCACGACTCGCGGGCGTGGTAGGTGCAGCGGTGCACGCCCTCGGCCCCTCCGACGGCGTGCCTCCGCCGGACGGAGCAGACCTGGTGCTCATACTGGAGGGCTCCTCCGTACCTGAGGATGTCGGGGGCGCAGTCGCCGACTACGTCCGCGAGTCGCGGCCCTGGGCGCTCCTTGCGCCGAGCACGGCCTTCGGACGCGAGGTGGCCGCCCGGGTCGCCGCCGCCACCAGCTCGGGCCTGGTGGGCGACGCTGTAGAGCTGTCGGTGCGTGGCGGGGCACTGGTGGCAGGCAAACCCGCCTTCGCGGGCTCTCTCATCGCCGACATCACGTGCCGGAGTTCTGTCCAGATGGTGACGGTGCGCCCCGGTGTGCTCACTGCACCAGATCCCACGCCCCGCCCAGCCACAGTCCGGCACCTCGAGGTGCCCACCCGTGGCCGAGTGAGCGTGCTCGGCGAACACCGCGACGACGATGTCGAGACGCTGGCTCGAGCGCAGGTGGTGATCGGCGTCGGAACGGGCGTCTCGCCGAACGAGTACGAGCGCCTGAGTCCATTGGCCGCTGTCCTGAGTGCCGAGTTGGCGGCAACCCGCAAGGTGACCGACCGCGGCTGGGCGCCGCGCTCCCGGCAGGTGGGTATCACCGGGCGCTCCATTGCGCCCCGCCTCTACGTGGCTCTCGGCTTGAGCGGAAAGTTCAACCACGTTGTGGGGGTTCGCTCCGCCGGAACAATCCTTGCGCTCAATACGGACCATGAGGCTCCGGTGTTCGAGCACTGCGACATCGGGATCGTCGGCGACTGGCACGAGGCAGTGCCGCTGCTCACCGAGGCCCTGCGGTCAAGCGCTTGTGCGGATGCGGCCGACGCGGCCGACGCCGACAGGCTGTGGCCGAAGGCGGCGTCTTCGAAGGTCTGAGGGAGCCAGGCGTAATCGTGAGCTACTTGTCCGCCTCCCCGACAGACCAAGCCTCCCTCACAGCAGACATTGGCCCCGCTCGCGTCGAACCTCAGCCGCTAGTCGTTTCCCTTCCGCAATCCACCGTTGGCGATCCGCAGCGTCCATTAGACCAAACGTATGCTCAGCGAAGTCATCCTTCCATCGGTCGATCGACAGGATCAGACCTGAGGAAAGCGTCGGGTTCTGCCATTTCTGAAGCGGCAAGTCATCCAACGAATTACGGATGAACCGGGAGGGATAACCGTGTTCAGGCGGCTCCGGGGATCGGTCCCGCTTCGGTAACGGCCTCACATTGAAACCTCTCGGATGCAAATCAACTTCCTTGAGGGTGATCCAGGCGCTGGACGATTCTCTCGTTCCCTCATTGATACACCTCTGTTCATGCCGGTTCTGATCAGTGCCGGATCAGCGCGCTATGCACCAGCCCCCTACCTA
>PMPX01000077.1 GCA_003169235.1 Acidimicrobiaceae bacterium
TCTAGACGTACTGAGCAATGTGCAGGTGTATATGAGAAGGTGTCTAGGGATCGAAAATGGAAACAGCCGAGGTGAGTGGTGAGGATTCTCCTGGTCGGCGACCGCTATCCACCTGCACCGGGCGGAATAGCTGGGCATGTGGAGAGGCTGGCGTTCAGTTTACGGAATAGGTCCCATCAGGTGGCCGTGGTTGCTGGAGCACAAAGTGACCGGGTGATAGTCGAGGATGGCCTTGAATGTACGCTGACCCGGATATCTCTGTCGAAGATACCCGGGGTGTTTGCGAAAGGCTCGGAGCCGGTGGTGCCTCCATGGCCAGATCCCGCGTTGGTACGGTCAATTGAGAGAGCAGCGCGGAGGATCGATGCGGAGATCATCCATGCTCATGGCTGGTGCGAAGCATCTGCCGAGGTGGTGGCGGGGCGGCTTAGGTTGCCGCTAGTAGTTACGCTCCATGATTACGGAAAAGTGTGCGCTCAGATGTCGCATTTTTCTGGGGGAGTGGAGTGCGACCATTACGCAGGGATTGCCTGTATAAAGTGTCCAGGATCAGATCAATCAGTCGCAAGGCGAATAGGTTTAACGAGCGTTTTGCGGTCTCAGTGGCGTGGTACCGGAGTCTCGCGCTGCGGAAAGTCTTATCTAGCTGTGTCAACGGCAGTGGCGGAGCGAGTTGGTTCGGTGTTTAGGAATACCGAAATCGAAGTGATCCCCAATTTTGTCGATTGGGTCGAGACGGTCATCGAACCGCTCCCAGCGAAGCCCAGAGTTGTATACATCGGTCCTAACAAGGCCTACAAAGGCGTGGAAGAGGTTCGACGCGCCGCTGCATACCTCGAATCGTGGGGTTGGGACGGGGTAATCCTGCACGCTGGTGGATCAGGAAGAGACAGTTCGGGACTGTACGAGGATCTGGGTAGATGTTCGAACGACGAGGTACGAACATTGCTTAGGGCGTCGTCGGCGTTGATCGCACCCGCACTTTACCCATTCCCGTGCCCGACGGTTGTTTTGGAAGCAATGAGTCAAGGAAGAGCGGTGATTGCGTCAGATACCGGTGGTCATCGCGATATCGTGACTCCCGAGGTGGGGTGTTTGGTGCCAGTCGGTAACGCCTCACTTCTGGCTCGCTCCATAGTGGAAATCACTCGTGACAACAGTCGCCTTGAGAAAATGGGCCTAGCTGGCCACGGGCGGGTTGCGATGTTTTCGGCGGAGTCGGTCGTTCCGCGCATTGTGGAGGTCTATGCGCGTGAGATGTTCAAGATGGCCTGATATCGGAAAGTGTCTCTCGATACGCCTCGGTGCGTCTTTCCCTTCAGCCTGATTCGCCTGGAGCTGGCGCATCCACTTTGGCAGGGACTTCTGTGGGGACTGCAAGGAAGTGAGGCAGCTGTGGAGCGGCTTTTCATAGGAGTGTGAAATGGTGAGAAAGTGTTATGGCCCGAGGGATTCGGAAGTCATGCCCGAAAGGGTCGCGACGTACGTAGCACGAATCAGCGAGAGAACTCAGGACAGATTGGAGCAATTTCCGAGCCTCGTAAGATTAAAAAGGGCAGTGTGGAAAACGATCAGAAATAGGTTACCGAACACGAAAATCATCGACGGCTTGCCACTGTTCGTACCGCACTCGGCAGGCTCAACGAAGAACCTCGCGATGCTCACACTTGATGCGGCAGACCGGTCCTTTCCCCTCTTGGTTGAGTTCGTGTCCATTGACGGAAGGCGGATCGAAGATCCCGTTCCCGTTTTGTCCTTCTTAGACACTGACTCGAAGAAGGCGGCCGCTGACCGCTTGATGACTCTTTTCAGCCAATTCGGCAGCGATAAATCGACGCTGCACGATTACCATTTCGTCTACGGATCGATAATCGTCGATCCAGACTCGGTGACAGATGTCCTCGAGATCGGTCTTGGGTCGAACAACCCAGACCTAGTCTCGAACATGGGCAATCAGAAACAGACCCGACCGGGGGGTTCGCTGCGAGCGTTCCGTGAGTTCCTTCCTCAGGCGAGAATCTGTGGAGCAGACGTTGATGAAGCGATCCTTTTCGAAGAAGAAAGAATCCGCACATTCTTCGTCGATCAAACCGAGCCAGATTCATTTGATCGGCTTTCTCATCTGATCCCTGAAGAGTTCGATCTGATCATCGATGACGGGCTTCACAGTCCCCATGCGAACATCGCAACGCTCCTGTTCGGTCTAAAGCACTTGAAGGTCGGCGGATGGCACGTTGTGGAGGACATAGCTCATCCCGCACTTCCACTGTGGCAGCTGATCTCAGCAATGATGCCAGAGCACTATGAATCTCATATTGTCGAAACCAAAGCTGCATACGTGTTCCTAGTTCGACGATCTCAGTAGTCCAACATGCCTCTGTCGCCCAGGGCGTTCGCCTCTCATCAGGATCATCGGCAGGGAAACGCGGTAAGGGCGGACTTTACGGCGTCTTATGCTGCCTACGAGACTTGTCAGACGGCATGGCTTCGCTGGATCATCCTCCACAGCCCAAAGCAAGCAGCTCTGGGGCCTGGAGGTCGCGAGTAAACGTGCGTGTTCTCCAAGCCATCAGTTTTTCGGACCCCATCGGCGGAGCCGAGAAGAGCGTCATCATGATGATGGAAGCGCTCGTTTTACAAGGACATGACGTCTGTGTGGTCTCGGCGCGAGGCGAGGGTACCAATTCAGACTTCACGTTTCCGCCCATATCACACCAAGCCACTTCTCCGCGTAGCATCGTCAGGCGAACGTGGAACCAAGCCGCGGGGAGGTGCGTTCGAGAAGCAGTTAGACAGTTCAAGCCAGACGTTGTTCACTTCCACACTCTGGGTCAGTTGTCCCCAGCAGCAATTCGCGCGATTGGGACGACTCCTGCCGTGATGACGGTGCACGGTCCAGAGCCCTTCCTCAAAGAGCTCCTCGTCTGGTATTTCGCTCCCGAGTGCTTTCGCGGCGGTGAAATCGATCGCAAGACTTTAACCGTGCCGGGAAGAGTTAAGTTTGTCTACTACTCCAACGTTCAGAGGCCGCTCTATCGGCGTCTCATAGAACGTCATGTGCAGATGCTGATCGCGCCCAGCCGCTACATTGAGAACGTCGTACGTCGGGAAGGTCTCCGCGTCCCAGTGCGTCATCTCCCCAATGGAATTGCGCTGCCAAAGGTCGAGCCGACTAACCGTGAGTCACGTAGAGTGCTTTTCGTCGGACGCTTGGAACAGGTGAAGGGTGTCCATATCCTTTTGGAGGCGGTTGCGAGGATACTTTCGACAGGTAACCCGGTGGCCTTGGACATTGTTGGCGATGGTCCAGCCAGGCAGAACCTGACGCAGCAGACGCACGCATTGGGAATCGCTCATGCTGTGACATTCCATGGATGGCTGCATGGTCAAGCTCTAATTGATCGGTATCGAGAATCTCGTGTCGTCGCGATCCCATCGATCTGCCCAGAGAACTTTCCGACCGTTTGCATAGAAGCGCTGGCGACCGGACGTCCGGTTGTTTGCTCCGCGACCGGTGGCTCGCCTGAGCTAGTTCAGGATGGCGTGACGGGCTGGGTGGTCCCAGTAGGAAATGTTTCGGCGCTGTCTGCAGCGCTGGAGGAGGCGCTGCAGAGCAATGCTGAAAGAATGGCAAAAGCNNGGTTGAACGCTTCGTGAATGGATTACTAGAGATCTACCTGGATAGCATGAAGTAACGCGGATTGCATTCGTAGACACGTCCGTACAGAGAACCGTGGTGATGCCGCTCTGCTGAAGCGTATCTAGCCCTGCGTCTTCACCACGGCGCATTGAACTTGCGCCACGCTCAGCTCCTGGTCGGAAAACGTTCGCCATGGTGACTGCAGTGCGCCGGCGCGGAAACCGACCGGCAGGGCGATCCTCGTCTCCTGCCAAGCCGCGACCGTGAATCCGGCTCGCTCCATGAGCGACCGCCACTGGGCAGATCGAAGCCGGTTGATGTAGACCGGCCGGTTCCTGAACATGGCTTCGTATTCTGACGGCGAGAACCGCAAAGCCTCCAACCAGTCGCCGCTCACGCCGTCGATCCCGCAACCGGTTAATCGAAAGTGATCTCGCAGATCGATCGAGTGCAACATCGCACCTCCCGGACGCAGCACCCGGAATGCTTCGTCGAGCAGGCCGCCGACGACATCGGCCCGGACGTGCTCCATGACCGAATTTGACACGAGCAAATCGACCGAGTCGGAAGTGAGCGGAAGGCGCTCACCGTCGAAGCCCCCGAACACGATCGGAAGGCGAGAAGTCTCCCGGCTCACAGTCCCTACGGACGCGGCAGACGCTCCTAATGCCGTTCGGAAGGAACGGCACGAACCCTCACCGAGCGCCTCCGCGAGCGGGGCGAACGGCGCCGTCACCCCGGCCGTCTCGTTGTCGATATTGGCTACGACGTCGAGACCCACCACGGACCGAGCCCCACAGAGCGAGAATGCGGCCGCGACGTGCGGAGTTTGCCCTGGGCCGAGCTCGAGCACGTCGAACTCCGAAGGCAACTCGGGGAGTGACGCCAGGAGCCGGCTTAACGAGTCCAGCGTCTCCGCGATGCTCTCGAGCTGCCCGCACAGGCCCCGTCCCTCGGTCCGTCGTCGCATGAAGCTCGTCGCGCCCCAGACCTTGTTCAGCGCGGTGTTCATTTGCACCTTCTGCGCTCTCGGCATCCGATCGAGCACATGCGCGGTGACGTCGTGACGTAGCTGGTCGAGCACGACAGGAGCATAGCTTCGCGGGTTGTTCGACCGGCCTCTGGAAATCCTGTTCGCGGGTGACCCGAATTACGCGACGATCTTTCACCTCCACGTCACGACTTGATCACCTGTAGGTCAGAGATGCACGCCGATGAGGCGGGCGCGCTCCCGGTCACCACGAGCACCGCAACCGCCACCTGTTCGATAGCCGAGGCCAAAGTTCTCACGGAGGACTTCCTGAACTGGCCCCTCAGCGCACGGCTGGCTCAACCGACAACAGCTNNCAAGGTAGCGATTGTCGCAGATGGCGACGTTGTATCGCGCTGGACAGATATCGATCGATATGACGGGCATCATTGCTTTGGTGTGGCCGTCGCTTAAGCAGGCGATGACCGGAGTCCGTTGCCTGTCATTCGTGGGCGTTCATAGGCCATGCCGTTGTCTTCCAGGTACGGACCAATATGACGCAGGCGATTGCTCCGGTGATGACGTTGCCGACAATCAGCGCTACGCCAACCCATACCAGGCCGTGGCCTACGAACGCTGCGGCCATGCCGCACACCACAAGAGCGCAGATGGCGTTCGATCCGATTAGCCCTCGCAGGTGACCGCCTACCTTGAGAAGCGTCAGAGCCCAGCTACTGAAGGCGATTGCGGGGACCGAGGCCACCAGCGAGATCAGCAAGGCTGTCGCGTGCGTCCGGTAGCTGGCTCCGAAGAGTTCGAGAAGGTAGGGACCAAGGAGACAGACAACTGCGGCAGTCGGAATGATAAGGAGAGCTTGTAGGCGAGCAGAGCGCCGGGCCAAGACGCCGATCGGTGTTTCGCCGTGGCCTCCTTCGGTAAGGAGGTTCTCCATAATTGCATAGGTGATCATGTTGAGGAGATTGGCGAGCTGGAAGGCCACATAGAAAAATCCGGCAGCGGCTGATCCCTGTAGGTCCAGGACAAGTATTGGAAGCACGAAGGCGGGTACGAGGTTGAACAAGTTTGCCGCGTAATTCCCGACCGAATAGCCGCCTAGCTCTCTCAGGACGTGCGGAGAGATCATGGGCTTTGGGCGAAAGCTGAACCGCTTGATCATGAGGTACACGCTGAGGAGTACGGCGACTGTAGCTGCGAGTCCAGAAGCAAGATAGATGCCAAACGCACCGAGGCTCACGAAAAGGAGGGGCAGCGCTAGCTTGGTGCTGCTCTGAACGACGCCATCTACGAGCAAGTTGTAGTGGCTGGAACGGTACGCAATGAAAACGGAGTCGGTGATGAGGTTGAGAGCGTTAGCCGCGGTCAAGGCGACGAATGCGACAGCATAGGCAGGGGAATGAGTGACGAAGTCGAGTCTCGGCGAGATGAGCGGAATCGCAGCCACGTACGCGACTGAGATGACGATGGCGCTTCCTCCCACGACAGACAAGACAGTATTGATCTCCTCGTTGGGTCGATTGGAGCGAGCCAGGAAGCGGGGAAATGTGTTGTTGAACCCAAGGAGGCTCAGGTAGCTGATGAGCAACGTGGCCGACAAGAGGGTCGTTGACTCGCCAACTTCGGACGGGCTATAGGTGCGGGCGACGAGGATCCAGAACACAAAGCCGAGGGCAGCCGTAGCGCCCGCTGAGAGCATGATGAACAGGGAATTGCGGACGAGATGATCGTTCCGGGCGGCCCGCACCCGTCCCAGTACCAGCCGATCGAGGCGCCGGACGGCCACCGGCGGCGTAGGGCTCATGCCGACGCCTTGGAGTACAGGTCGTCCGACTGGTCCAGTTGTCTGCCCCGGTTGAGCTGGGCCTGGCTGCATGCCACCAGACTGATCCCCTCGGCCAGGGACTCGGGGGTGGCCTTGACGAGCAGGCCATCCCGGCCGAAAGTGGCGGCCGTCCTCTCCACGCCGGTTAGCGATGACGGGGAGTCCGTCGCTTGCCGGTCGGTCGCCAAGACGAAATCGTCGGTCCAGTGATACCACGAGACCAGCTCGGCCCCGTATGCGTGCACACGTGAGCGAGTCGCCCTCAGATCCAGCCGGCGGGTCATGCCCTCGAGCTCAGCCGATGTTCGCCGTGGCCCACGAGACCGGCGTCGAAGATCACCGTCTGTCACCACTCACGGGGGACGTCGAAGTGGAACAGGATCGAGCACCTCATGTTCAGGATCATCTCTATGAACTGCCGCGGACGTCCCATGGTCTCGTATTGCGCCATCGCCCGCGGTCAGCTCACTGTCTGGAATATCGCCTGAGGTTTAGCAACCTGACACCGCCTCTCGGATCTCCGAGCATGAACGTGCCCGTCGTCTGTTCTGTGAGCGGCGCCGCCGGAGATGGATCCGTCCAAATAACTCTCCTGTGAGCTTCTGGTGCGACACATACCCGATCGGCTGGGCTAGTGGTCATGACAAGGGCGTTCCTATCAGCGTGTTTGATCTGCGACAAGTCACGGGCGGAAGGTTTGCTTCTCGTTCATGTTTGCGTAAGACGGGAGACACCCACTTCACCCGTCCGTCCAAGCGGGGTCGGATGACCAAGCGGGGTCGGATGAGAGGAGCGCATTATCAGCGAGGATCTTGGCAATCGCGTTGCCCGTCCTCGTGAAAGCGCCTTGTTGAGATCCCTCGACCGGACCAGTTGAACGCGTAGTGACCAACCTCTCGGAGCAGCCCCGCAGTCAGGCTTGCTAGGACACCTGATTGGAGTGACCGAGTACATGGAAGAGACGGAAATCGGTGCACGCCGACCCCGGCTGCGCCGTGAATTGGTGCGCCAATTTGGTGAACCCGGCTCCGGTCTTCCACAGGCTGGGGTACAAGAGGTTGATTGCACCGCCATCCGTCGGGTCGGGCACCAAGAGGTAGTGGGCATGAAAGGCGATCGGATCGGCCAGGACAGGTTGGAAGTTCCGATCGTTCGGGATCACGAAGAGCTTCGGCTGGTTGCTCATTACCACCATCTGTGGCACGCAGCCAGTGCCGTCGGCATTGTCGACGACCACGTCTCCATCAGGTAGGTGGCGGCCTTCGAGGTAGCGGTCCGCTGCCTGGGCGAACGGGTAGATCACGGGGAGCTTGAAGTTCGGGTCACCCGGATGAAAGATAAATCCGAGTTCCACCGATTCGTCAGTGCCAATTTGAGGATTCCCCATGCCGGACCCAGTCAGCAGTGTCGTCGGGATCATGACGGCCAGCACCAGGCAGAGAGCTGCCACGACGCCCAGAGCCCGAACACCGTAGCGTGACGATCGGGTCGGGAAGGGTACGCCGACCCGAGCTGGGCGAGGCGTCTGGACCGCCGCTACCAGAGACCCGAGGAGCAGGACTCCGAGCGGAATGACCGCGATCCAGTAACGGAGCGAGTTGCCGATAGCGTTGTCCAGGAACGAGAAAGCGTCGAACCCCAGCGCGCCTCCGAGCACGGCTAAAGGCGCCAACGTTCGGGGATCTTTCATCCAGAAGGCCACCACAGCCGCGACCACCAGCAGGATGGGCAGGAAGGGCGCCAAGGCGCCTAGTGCGTGGATCGCATAGATGACCCGGGTGTGTAGGGTATTGCTGCTATAGAGCTTTTGGTTTTTCAGGCGGACACCCAGAGATCCCCCGTCGATGAAAGCACCGATGATCACATAGCTCGTGACGGCCCAACCCACCGCAGCGGTGAAGGCGGGGACGCTGAAGATCGCTAGATCTGATGCCCCCGTCCTGAGCCGAGAAGCAGGCCGGCCCCGAGCTCGCCAATAGCTGACGGCTCCCACGGCCAGTCCTCCCATCAAGGCGGCCAAGGCGGCTTCGTTGCGGGTCAAGTAGCAGAAGCCCAACGCGACCGCGCTGTAGGCGAGAGAACGAAGGTCACCATCACGCATCCATCGCAACAAGTACCGCGTGCAGGTGATCAGCAAGAAGAGGTAGAGAGCCTCACTCATCCCGTTGCCGCCGTAGTACAGGATCATGGGATTGAAGGCGAAGAAGGCGGTGAGGACGAGTCGAGGAGCGCGGCTTACGCCCCACTCGCGCAGTGCGGCACACATCTGGTAGACGGCGCCAGCCATGGAGAACGCACTGACCAGATTTCCGGCCATGTCGTTGCGCGAGAGGGCCGGCCAGAGGTGATTCCCGAGCAGGACGACCGCGTCAGCAATCGACTGGAGTGGCTCCCAGACGAACCCGATCGCCGCCAGATGGGGATCGTCGGAATAGAGGACGTAGAACCCGTTGGCCATCCGAGAGTAGGCGTCGGCTGGAGAGTTGTGGTACTTGAAGGCGACCAGCCAGGCCACGGTGAAGTAGGCGCCGAAGGCGAGGAGATAGACGATGCGTCCTTCGCTGATTCTTCCTATTCGGTGAGTCGAAGAGGGCTGATCGCCGGGAGCAATCCGGCGCGCGTCGGGAGATCGGGGGATCCCCGGCGTCTCGATGGGAGGCTCGACCAGACGTATGCCTTGTTCTTCTCGAACTAGAGTTGATGCGGAGGTGTGCTTCATCAACTCATCCAGCCTTCAGCCACGGTCATGGTTGTGAAGCGGCACCATTGAAGCTGAGGGCGGCATTGACGCAATCACTAGATTCTGCCGCGACCACCAGATACTCGTTCGCCTGTCCGACGATCTAGTCGACATTCAAGCGGAGGCCTGTCGCGAGGCTCTGAAGATCCTCGACATCCTCGATCGATAACGGTGCTCACCTCCGAAGTCGGGGACGACGTCGGCCATGCTGAAGGCAAAAAAAGGATTCTCGGTGTTGAGCGAGAAGGCTGAATCGGCGAGCCCGGCCCCATCGAAGACGCCTCGGCACATCCGATCGGCGATGACGACGGCCCGTCCGATGGCCTGCTCGAGTGTGCGAGAGTCGGCGACCGATGCCTCTAGCGCGCTCCAGTCGATTGCATGTCGAACGTCTGACGCTGATGCGTTCTTGGTGACCACATGTTCTACGAATCTGCGCACGAGCTCGAATGATCCGATATCAAAAGAAGCAGTGGCCATAGTCGACTCTTGGGGTAGGGAGTCGCCAGCGCAAAGGGGAGTACCAGGTCCTGTTGCCGACGGACGGTTCTCTGGCGTCTGTGCGTTCGTCGAGCGGGTCGTTTGGGTGTGCAAGGCGCTTGTCATTGTCTTCGGTGCTTGCGGTGCGATGCGTTGTGCAAGCGTTCAGGTGGTCTCGTTCAGTCGCTTTCGGGCACGTCCGAGGCCGGGTCGAGTTCGTTCATCCCCCGCTCGCTCGCCGGAGCCAGCATGGAGCTCAAAGCTCCTAGCTCCTTGACAAGCTCAGTGTTCACGGTGGTGAAGCCGGCAATCGCCGACTGCAGTTCCCGGGCGGTCCTCGTCGACAAAAACGCGGCTTCCTGCGCTTGTCGCCGGATCTCTAGCGCCTCCTCCGTTGCTTCAGTAAGGATCTGTTTTGCTTTGTCTTCGGCC
>PMPX01000195.1 GCA_003169235.1 Acidimicrobiaceae bacterium
ATACCTGGCCAGCCTGCTCGATGAGTTCCCGGCAGTCATGATCAACGGGGCCCGGGCCATCGGCAAGACGACCACCGCCGCTCAACACGTGGGACATATCGTCCGCCTGGATGAACCGGGGGTTGCGGCCACCTACCGCGCCGACCCCGATGCCGCCCTCCGGCGAGCGGATCGCCCAGTCCTGCTCGACGAATGGCAAGAAGTGCCGCAGGTGCTCGCCGCGGTGAAAAGAGTGGTGGATCGCGACGCGACTCCGGGCCAGTTCATCCTGACGGGCAGCGTCCGCGCTGAGCTGACAAACGAAACGGNNACATGTTTTCGCTCACCGAACGTGAGCTGACCACGCACATGGACACAGGTCAACCAACTTTTCTCCAACGTCTGGCTGCATCGGGCATCGATGACCTCAACCTCCCTCCTGAGATGCCGGACATCAATGACTACATCACCGCTGCGGTCAGAGGCGGATTCCCGGAGGTTGCCTACCGCGACCGAAGCGAGTCAAGCCGCTCGATCTGGTTGACGAGTTATCTCGACGACCTCATCACACGCGACGCGGCGATGTTGGACAGCACTAAGGATCCGGCGAAGCTTCGTCACTACCTCGGCGTTCTGGCGCTGAACAACGCGGGCATGCCTGCCGACGCCACGCTGTATAGAGCGGCCGGGATCAATGCCAGAACGGCTGCGGCGTACGACCAGCTGCTCAGGAATCTCTATGTGCTCGACATCGTACCGGCATGGGCGAACGGTCGGCTGAACCGACTCGTCAAGACCGGAAAGCGCTACATGGTGGACTCGGGACTGGCTGCCGCCGCGGCCAACCTCACCACCGAAATCATCCTCGACGACAGTGACCTCGTCGGTCGCTTCTTCGATGCCTTCGCCACCGCCCAGATCCGTCCGGAGGCCGGACTCGTACACCCACGACCCGCTTTGCACCATCTCCGAACCGCTGCAGGGAGACAAGAAATCGATCTCGTGATCGAACTCGGCGCGACACGTGTGGTCGGCATCGAATTCAAAGCAGGATCGGCGCCGACAGCGGACGATGCCAAGCATCTTTCATGGCTGCGCGACGAATTGGGCCAAGGATTTACCGCGGGTGCGGTCCTTCACAGCGGGCCGGGGATCTATCCCCTCGGCGACCGCATTTACGCCATACCTCTCTGTGCGCTCTGGGGATGAAACCAATGTGGCCAGCTCCACTCGTGTCTTCCCGACGCAGGAGTTCACGCGGACCGACGCCTTCCGCGGGCATCCACCATCGACCGATATGCGAATGGTACGAAGGTTCCATGACAGATGCCCAACTTCTGGAACGGGTCCGTCAACTGCGCGGGGAGGGTCGCTCTCCCAAGACAATCGCCCGAACCCTCGGACTCCCTCCGGCAATGGTTTCCCCCCTGATCCGACAGATTGCCAGGGAGTCCTCGGCGCAAGCCCCTATGCCTTCGGTCCTCCGGTGCTGGATAAGCCCGGGCTGGCATATTGGGCTGAGCGTGGACGAGTTCGGTGATTGGCCCCGACTGGACGATTGCGGACCAGGGCTCGGTGGAATCGCAGGTGCCCTGGTGGCTTGCCACCATCGACCCGGAAGGGTGTCGGTATGCGGGTACTTGGTGGACACCTGGTGTCTCGGTGTCAAGAACGCTCTCGGGCCCCGCCTGATGAACGATCGACGACTCCCAGAATTCAGGGAGAGATTCTTCGCTGCTTTCGACGCCGATCCCGTGCCAGCACCGATCGAACTCGTGCGACACCTGGTCTGGGGCGCTGTTGATTATGCACGCGGGTTGGGATTTGAGCCCCACCACGATCTCTGGGCCGCCGCTGGTCATATCGAACCACTTCAGGGACCGAGTTCAATCAGGTTCGGCAGGGATGGAAAGCCCTTCTATGTCGAGGGCCCATATGACGATGCCGTTCGGAACCTACGAACGCTTGAGCGCTCGGTGGGGAAGGACAACTTCTCGTTCGAGATGTCTGTACCTCTCCCGCTGCTCGATTTTGCGTGATGAGCGAGCGGATACGGGAAACGTGACGTGTTGCCGATCAGTTCTCAATCAGGTTCGCGTAGGAAGCATTGAAGGCCCAGATCTCGGAGTGCTCCTTCGGCTTGACCTGGACCTTTGACGGGTGGAGGTGAAGGGACTCGAACCCTCGGCCTCTACATTGCGAACGTAGCGCTCTGCCAGCTGAGCTACACCCCCGGCAGCGCCCAGGATAGTCGGCTCTCCGGGACGCTCCCGGAGCGGCCCGGTCCCTTCGGTCGACGCAGGTGGCGTGACAGCGACGTCGTCAGCGTGCGGCGACCCAGAGCTCCTCGTCGTCGTCGTCGTCCCAGGCGCCCGGGTAACCGGCCACTGCCCGGTCGACGTGTGCCCCGGCCCCGACCGGGCCCCGTGCCGACCCTCCGTGGGCGCGGCGGCGGCGCTGCTCGGCCTCGAGCTCCTTGGCATAGGCCATGAGCCCGACCAGGCTGAGGGCGGCCAGTCCCGAGAGGCCGGTGAAGACCCAGGCGATGTGCATGCCGGGCCACATCCCGATGAGCCCGGTCGAGATGGCCACAGCGCAGAGGCAACGCAACAGCGTCGTGCAGCGGCGTCGGGCCTGCTCGCGCCGGAAAGCGGACAGGTCCGCATTGACTTCGGGCACGCACGCCGGTTCCGGCCGGTCGAGGACACCGATCCTCTCGTAGTGGCCGCCGTCGCCGTCGTCGACGTCGGCGGCGTCAGCGTCGTCGGTCGGCCGCAGCAGCACGAGCTTGGGGCGGGAGGAGTCGGCGGTTGGTGCCAGTCGTTCGGTCTGACCTCCGCCGGGCATCGCGGTGTGCAGCCGGTAGGCCGGAGCGACCGTCTTGGGCCCGGCGTGCTCCAGGAGCTGGAGCTGGTGGTGGAAATGGTCAATGGAGCCCACGCCCTGGCGCTCCCCGAAGCGCCGCCAGGCGCTCGGGGCCAGGACCGCGACCCATAGGAAAACTACGAGGACCAGCAGGATCAAAATCGTCACTCCCCGACGACCTACCTTCGCTCCGCTGAAAAGCCTATTGAACGGCCTTTTCCAGATGGTGGATGGTGGGGAAATGCACCGCGCCGACCTCGTCGGCACTTCTCCGCTTGGCTTCGTTTGTACCCCCGTCGCCGTTTCGAATCAAGGCCCTTCCTTCCGCCCTGCTCCCCGGCCCGCGGCGCGTCGGTCAGGCGGTGCGGCTCCACCACCGACCGTCGGTGCATCCGACCTCCACCGACACGCCGAAGCACGCCGACACCCGTGCCGAGGTGATGGCGTCGCCCAGCGACCCTGCCGACTGCAAACGGCCACGGGACATCAGGCCCCCGTGGGTGAATCCCGGAGGGATCTCCTCGCAGTGGTGGGTCACGAGGATGACGGGCGGGCTGGCCGGGTCCTCCGCCAGGGCACTGAGCCTCACGAGCAGACGCTCGCGCGCACCCAGGTCCAGGCCGGCGAAGGGCTCGTCGAGGAGCACGAGCTCGGGATCACCCATCAGCGCCCGGGCCAGGAGGACCTGTTGGCGCTCCCCCTCGGAGATGACCCCGAACGGACGGTCCCCGATCTGCTGCACCCCACCTCTGGCCAGGAGCTGGTCGGCCTTCTCCCAGTCCTCGTCCCCGTACCGGTTCCACCACGTCTCGAGCGCGGCGTGCCGGCCGCTCACCACGACGTCGCGGGAGGGGAGGTCTGCCCGGAGCTGCCGAGTGACCGCGCCGCTGACCAGCGCGATGCGGGGGCGCAGTGTCCGCACGTCGACGCGGCCGAGCCGGGCACCGAGCAGCTCCACCGTCCCCGCCGTGGGCCACAGGCGGGCCGAGGCCACCTGGAGCAGCGTCGTCTTGCCCGAACCGTTCGGGCCGAGGATGACCCAGCGGTCGTGCCTCTCGACACGCCAGTCGACCTCGGCCAGCACCGGTAGACCCTCGCGACGGACCGTGACGCCACGCAACTCCACCGCAGGAGCGGGACGACCGCCCTCGGTCACGCTCCGGCGGGGTCGGGATCGGCGATGCGCCGGTTGATGCGGCCGATGAGACCCGAGCAGCACTGCGACCACGTTCGCTCGCCCGTCAGCCACAGCCAGATCTCCCGCCGGTACCCCAGCACGATGCGTTCGAGCTCCTCCTCGTCCACACCCGCCGACGCCAGTGCCCTCCAGCGCGTCCACAGCCAGGGCACGATGCCGTCGGCCTGGGTCAGGACCGGCTCGAGCTCAC
Source organism: Acidimicrobiaceae bacterium (assembly GCA_003169235.1). Classification (GTDB taxonomy): domain Bacteria; phylum Actinomycetota; class Acidimicrobiia; order Acidimicrobiales; family RAAP-2; genus Bog-473. Next base: position 4,233 of record PMPX01000195.1, read on the forward strand.
CACCCTCGAGGACGGCGGTCAGCCAATGTTCGGCCCGCACCGTGGGCTCGTCAGGGACATGCAGCACGGGCGCCGCGGCCGCGGTCAATGGCGGATGAACACGGGCCGGCGGTCCGTGCCGTCGTAGGAGCGCACGTGCTCCTCGAAGTCGATGAAGAGCGGCGCGTCCGGATCGAGCTTGCGCTGGAGGGAGCGGTCGGCGATCTTCTTGTCGAGAGCGTCGAGCCGGAGGAGGGCGGCCGGGTCGTCCATCCCGCGTACGTCGAGCTTCGATCGGGCCGCCTGGAACGCGAGGCGGCCGCGCTCTGTCCGGATGATCACACTCGTCCACCCGTTCATGGAGCCGACGCTGCCAACTGAGATGTCCGCCGACCGTCCGAGAAAGTCCGCGCACTCGTCGCAACCCTTCAGCGCGGCGCCATGGAAGTCCTTGACCGGCTCGTCGACGGCCAGCTCGCCGTCGCGGTACTCCACGATCATGCGGCCACGGATAACGTCCATCTTGGACACGCGGTCAAGGTCGACGCCACGCTTGTCCCTGAGCTCCTTGAGCGTCAATGCCTCGTAGTCGAAGTTCTTCGTGCACATCAGGGCGATGGTCAGGACGACCGCATCGACCCGGTGCACGCCCGTGGGCCAGCGCCGCGCCTGCATGGCTCGCAGCCCCTGCACCTCGCACGGAGTCCCGACCACCGCGATACGCGGCTTGGGGGGCAGCGAATAGCGCGAGAGGTCCAGCTCGGCCAGTGCCATCGTCTGGTTGTAGAAACTGCCGGAAGCGGCCCGGACCTCGCCGGCCGTCGTCGCGATCGTGGCGACGCCCTTCCACTGCTCGTCGGGATCGGAGCTCGGCTTCGACACGAGGGCGCCGTCGATCTCGCCTGCCGCCAGCAGCCCGATGAGCAGTGCACTGACCGCACCCCCGTCCTGGACGTCGTCGATCTCCGCCGAGGCCCGGACGGCGAAGGTGTCCACCACGGCGCCGCGCCCGTCGGCGGGCGGTCCACCGCTGATCTTCCAGTACGTGTCCGAGGAGTCCGAGCGGACCTGGGCGGCAAGGACCTCGGCATCCTCGTCGGAGCCGACGCTCGACGGCGGCCACAACGCCTCGTACCGGAGTCCTCCACGGGGGCAGAAGTCCCAGCAGAGCGAGCAGCCGGTGCACATCTTCACGAGTTCCGGGAGGTCGGTGTCCTCGTCGATGCCGATGGAGTTCGAGGGGCAGACGGCGACGCAGGTGCCGCACTGGATGCAACGGTCGGCATGGATCACACCCGCCTCGAGCTCCCAGAACCACACTTTGCCGGGAGGCTCGACGATCCCGTTCATCTGCTCCCGGATCCGGTACCGCTTCACGGCGTCACCGTCTCCGCCGCGCCGACCAACGTCGATCGCAGTTCGTCCGCGGGCCTGCGCCGGGCCCAGAGGTGGAACGGCTCCCCCGGACGGCGTTCGTCTTGATAGCGACGGACGATCCGCAGCAGGGCGTCAGGAACGCGATCGACCGGCACGGCGCCGGCGAGCCAGTCGATGAACGCTGCATCCGGCCCGAGCGAGCCGCCCAGGCCGATGTCGACCGCCTCTTCGATGTGCTCGTCGATGTGGGCGATGTCGCCTCGGAACCCGATGTCGGCGATCTGAGGCTGGGCACACGACGCCGAACAGCCCGAGAAGTGCATGCGGATGACCCCGGCGTCGCCGCGCTCGCTGCCCCGGCCGTCATCCGCCAGCCGCGCGTCCAGGCCCCGGGCCCACTTCACGGCGCGCTCCTTGGTCTCGACCACGGCGAACCGGCAGAACTCCGAGCCGGTACAGGCCACGACGCCGCGCTCGAAAGGCCCGGGAAAGGGGGAGTAGGTCTCCATCAGGGGCTCGGCCAGCAGGTCGTCGAGGCGGTCCTCCGGCACACCGGAGACGATGAAGTTCTGGTCGATGCCGATGCGGACCCCGCCGTCGCCGTAGGTCTCGGCCAGCCGCGCCAGCTCCACGAGCTCCAGTCCGTGCATACGGCCGACCGGGACGGAGCAGCCGACGTAGTGGAGCCCGGGCTGCTTCTGTGGGTGGACGCCGACGTGATCGCCTCGGAAGGCGGTCGTCAGCTCCCGCCCGGCGGGCTCCAGCACGAAGTTCGTGCGCTCGTCCAGCGCGGCACGGAAGCCCTCCGGGCCCAGCTCCTGGGCGAGGTACCGCATGCGGGCCAGACCGCGGTTCTCCCGGTTGCCCAGCTCGCCGAAGACCTGGGCCACGCCGCGGCTGAGCTCGACCGCCTGGTCCGGACGGATGAACAGATCGATGTCGGACGCCATCCGCTCGCCGTCGGAGAGGCCGCCGCCGATGAGCACGTTGAAGCCGATGGAGCCGTCGTCGCGCTCGGCCGGCCACAGGCCGATGTCGTTGATCTCGACGCGGGCACAGTCCTCGGTGCAGCCGGTGACCGCGATCTTGAACTTGCGGGGCAGGTTCGCGTACTCGCGATTGCCGGTGAAGAACGCCGAGATCGCCTGTGCCACCGGGAGCGCTTCGACGACTTCCTTCTGGTCGATGCCCGACACCGGGCAGGAGCAGACGTTCCGGGCCGAGTCCCCGCACGCCTGCACCGTCGTCAGCCCGACATCCCAGAAGCGCTGCCAGATCCGTGGCACGTCCGCGATGCGGATCCAGTGCAGCTGAATGTCCTGGCGGGTGGTGAGATCGGCATAGCGGTTGCCGAAGACCGGGCTGTCGTCGGGTCCCTCGGCGAAGGCGTCGGCCGCCACACCGATCTCGCGGACCTGGGCGGCGGTCATCACACCGCCAGGGACCTTGATGCGCATCATGAAGGCGTCACCACCCTGGCGCTGCGGGTACATCCCGACCCATTTGAGGCGCTCCACCTCTCCGGGCACCTTGGCGATGGAGTCTGGTCCCTGCTTGGAGTAGGTGTCGATGACGGCCTGGGCCACCTCGAACGGATGGCGCGCCAGCTTCAGCTGCTCGGTGGGGTTGAGCTCGCCGATGTTTCGGTAGGGCCGGACGAACTTGAGGCCGCGGTCACGCCGGCCGCGGAACTCCATCCCATAGGGGTTGTCGAGGTCACGCGGCACTAGACGTGCAAACCGCACTCGGACTTGTCGAGGCCCGACCAGCGGCCGGCACGAGGATCCTCCCCCTCGGCCACCGGCCGGGTCGTCGGGGCGCAGCCGATGGAGCGGTAGCCCTGCGAGACGAGCGGATGCACCGGCAGTCCGTGGTCGGCGAGGTACGACGAGATGTCGTCGTCCGTCCACGTCACCAGCGGGTTCACCTTGACGAGCCCGAAGGAGGCGTCCCAGCTCACGATGGGCGCATCGGCCCGGGTCGGACCATCGGTCCGCTTGAGCGAGGTGAGCCAGGCGCGCTTCCCGGCGAGGGCACGGCGCAACGGCTCGACCTTGCGGAAGCGGCAGCACTGCTCCGTCCCGCACGGGAAGGCGGCAGCGTCGGGCCCGGGCCTGGTGATCGTGAGGTTCAGCCCGTAGCGAGCCCGCACGTCCTCCACGAACGAGAGGGTCTCGGGGAAGTGCGCCTCGGTGTCGAGGAAGACGACCTCTACGCCCGGTGCGAGCCTGGTGGCCAGATCGATGAGCACGATGTCCTCGAACGAGGCGGCCAGGGCGAGGGAGTCGCCGAAGGTCTCGACAGCCCATCGTATGACGGCACTGGCGGGGGCGGTCTCGAATCCCTCGCTGATGGCCGCGAGGTCCTCGTCGCCCACCGGCTGGTCGCTCACATAGGTCTCGGCCACCGATCCTCACCTTCTCCCCGAGCCGATCGGCCCGTCTCCGGGGGCCGCCCCGGCGCTTGACGCCCGTCCGAATGCAGGCTTTAGTATACATGACCAAAATGGTCATGATTTGAGAGGTCCTATGGACACCGCCGCCGTCCGCTCCCCACAGCACCGCCCCGCCACTGATCGCGCCGGCGCGTCGGTCACCGCCCTGGTCAGGCCCGTCGAGCACCCCCTCGGCCATCTCGACCTGCTCGAGTCCCTGGCCATCTTCATCATCCGCGAGGTGGCCGCCGAGTCGGAGCGCCCGGTCCTCCTCTTCAGCGGGGGCAAGGACTCCGCGGTCCTCCTCCATCTCGCCTCCAAGGCCTTCAAGCCGGGGCGGATCCCCTTCCCCGTCCTCCACGTCGACACCGGCCACAATTTCCCCGAGGTTCTGGCCTACCGGGATGCCCAGATCGAGGCCGAAGGGGCCCGGCTCCTCGTCGCCAAGGTACAGGACTCCATCGACCAGGGGCGGGTGCCCGACCCCGGGCCGGTGGCATCACGCAACCGCCTCCAGACGACGACGCTGCTCGATGCCATCAACGCCAACGGGTTCGACGCCGCGTTCGGTGGGGCGCGACGGGACGAGGACAAGGCCCGGGCCAAGGAGCGCGTCCTCTCGTTCCGCGATTCTTTCGGGCAGTGGGACCCCAAGCGCCAGCGGCCCGAGTTGTGGCAGCTCTACCAGGGCAGCGTGCGCCCGGGAGAACACCTGCGGGCGTTCCCGCTGTCGGACTGGACCGAGCTGGACATCTGGCAGTACATCCACCGGGAGAACATCGAGCTGCCGTCCATCTATTACGCCCACCAGCGGGAAGTCGTCGAGCGCGACGGCATGCTGCTCGCTCTGAGCGAGTGGGTCAGCCCGAATCACGGCGAGGAGGTCCACACGGAGACCGTGCGCTTCCGCACCGTCGGCGACGCCACCTGCACCGGTGCCGTGCGCTCCGACGCGGGCACGGTGGAGGGGATCATCCGGGAGGTCTCGGCGTCGCGGGTCTCCGAGCGGGGGGCGACCCGGGCCGACGACCGCTTCTCGGAGACGGCGATGGAAGACCGCAAGCGCGAGGGGTACTTCTAGGCCTATGACCACGTTGCCCGGCTCGCCGCCGGCCGGCGGCTCCGAGCTCGGCGCGGACACCATGGACCTGCTCAGGTTCGCCACGATCGGATCGGTGGACGACGGCAAGAGCACCCTCATCGGTCGGTTGCTGTTCGACACGCGACAGCTCTTCGACGATCAGCTCACCGCCATTGAGACTGCATCCGAACGGCGCGGCCTCGGTGAGGTCGATCTCTCCTTCGTCACCGACGGCCTGCGGGCCGAACGGGAACAGGGCATCACGATCGACGTGGCCTACCGGTACGCGGCGACGCCCCACCGCAAGTTCGTCATCGCCGACTGCCCTGGGCACATTCAGTACACCCGCAACATGGCCACGGGTGCCTCCACGGCCGACCTCGCGCTCGTGCTCGTGGACGCCACGTCCGGATTGCGCGAACAGTCCCGGCGCCACATCTGCATCGCAGCATTGCTGGGGGTGGACCAGCTCGTCGTCTGCGCCAACAAGATGGACCTCGTCGGCTGGGACCGGTCCGCCTACCAGCGGATCGCTGACGACATGGATGCGCTGGCCCACCGGCTCGGGATCTCGTCGTGCACGATCATCCCTATCTCCGCGCTCAATGGCGACAACGTGGTCACCCGCTCGGACGCTGCGCCGTGGTACGACGGCCCGACCGTGCTCGATGCCCTCGAGTCGGCCCAGGCCGGCGGGTGGGCCGCCCAGCACGGCGCCAGCCGGGGCAGCGGGGCACGGCTGCCGGTGCAGTGGGTGCTGCGCCAGCCTGGCGGCGGCCGCAGCTACGCCGGCATGGTGAACGGCGGGCCGTTCCGGGTCGGAGACCCGGTGGTGGTGCTGCCCCAGGGTGCGCACACCTCCGTCCGGGCCATCGAGACCGCCGACGGGCCACTCCAGCGCGCCGAGGTCGGCTTGTCCGTGTCCCTTCGCCTGGCCGACCATCTCGACGTCTCCCGGGGTGACCTCATCGCCGCCGCCGTGGACGCCCCCGAGGTGACCGACACCTTCGAGGCGACCGTGTGCTGGTTCAAGGACAGCCCGCTGCGGGTCGGCGACCGCCTCCGAATAAAGCACACCACGCGGGTCACGCCCGTCGTGGTGGAGGGCGTCACGGGCACCTTCGACGTCAACAAGCTCCGCATCGCCGAGGCGGGCGAGCTCCGTGAGAACGACATCGGCATCGTGAAGCTGCGGACGGCGACGCCACTGGCGGTCGACCACTACGAGGCCGATCGCATCACCGGGAGCTTCGTCCTGATTGACGAGCAGACGTTCGCCACCATCGCGGCGGGCATGGTCGGTCCGCCCCGACTCCATGACTGAGCCCGCACGGTCGCGTCGGCCCTACTACCCTGTCCTGCTGGAGGTCTCGGACCGCCCGTGCCTGGTGGTCGGCGGGGGTCCCGTGGCCGCGCGCAAGGTGCGCGGGCTGCTCGAATGCGGCGCCTCCGTGACCGTGATCGCGCCGTCGCTGAGCGACGACATGGAGGCGCTGACGGCGTCGCTCCACGCCGTCGAGCGACGGCCGTACCGCCGAGGTGACGCGTCCGCCTACCGCCTCGTCGTGACCGCCACGGGCATACCCGCCGTCGACGGTGCCGCGTTCGCCGACGGCGAGGCCGCCGGCGTCTGGGTGAACAGTGCCGACGACCCGGCCAACTGCTCCTTCATCCTCCCCGCCGTGCACCGCGACGGCGACGTGACCGTGTCGGTGTCGACCGGTGGCCTCAGCCCCGCGTTGGCGTCTTGGCTCCGGGACAAGCTGGCGGCAGAGTACGCGGAGCACCTCGGAACGCTGGCGCAGCTTCTCGGTGAGGGCCGCGAGCGGCTCCGGCGAGCCGGCGCGCCCACCGACTCGGTCGACTGGACGGCCTTGCTCGACGGCCCGTTGCTCGACCTGGTGCGGTCCGGGGACGTGGACGCGGCGCGGGCACTGGTGGCTGACGCGACGAAGGGTTAGCCCCTGCTCCACCGCACGGGACCACCGGGGAGGTGCCTGTCGTGGCGCCCCGGGAGCACGTCGTGGTGTTAACACCGGTGAGCAGGGTGTTAACACCACATCCCGGCGCGATGAGGCCGACAATCCCGCCCCAATTCGCCACTCGCGACACCGGCATCTAGTCCTTTTGCCCCTGTCGTCACTTGTGCCGGCGGCTCATATTCCTATCTCGAACGCGCGCGCTCGAGACGTTTCGGCTCTGGACGCGGGCGAAAGAGATCACGGCGTTTGGGGACCGTGTGACAAGAGGGGGCTTCATGAGACTGTCAACAGGCCGTGTGTCACCGAGCGGCACCACGTGCTGCGAGGACACCGCCAACGACCTCCACCGCACCGCGCGGGCGCGCATGACCCTCGCCATGGCTGTCGTGCTCCTCCTCGGAGCCATCGGCATCGTCTTCGGCAGCACGGCCAAGCCCGCCGCCGCCGCCGGCACCGACACTCCCATCCAGTTCGCCGCGGGGCAGGTCTTCGCCTCCGTGGGCGGCTCCTCGGTCGGCGTCTACAGCCGGGGCAACCCATCGGCGGTGCCGCCGACGTCGCCCGCCCTCCTGGCCACCCTCAGCGACGGGCTCGGGGAGACCTATTCGGCGGGGAGTGCCTTCGACGCCCACGGCAACCTCTACGTCACCGATGACTTCCTCGGAGACGTCGTCGAGTACTCGCCCACGGGGGCCTACATGGGCGTCTTCGCCAGCGGGCTGCAGAACCCGCTGTCAGTGGCATTCGACGCGCTGGGGAACCTCTATGTCGGCCAGCAGGGCACCAACACCATCGCCGAGTTCAGCCCCTCGGGCGCACTCGTGAGGAACATCGGGCCGGTCCCGACCGAGAACGCCGGCACCGACTGGATCACCCTGGCCAACCAGTGCACCATCGACTACACGTCCGAGGGCACAGACATCTTGAGCTACAACATCTGCCCGGCGTCGCCTACCAACACGCCCGGTCCCGTGCCCAATGTCAACACGGTGCCGTTCTCGACCATGGACCCCGAGTCGAACCTGCCCACCGACGAGGCCTACGAGCTCCAGGTGCGGCCGAACGGCCAGGTGCTCGTCGCCGACTCGTCTGAGGTCATCCTCTTGAACCCGAACGGGAGTGTTGCCGGGACCTACGCCTGCTCCTCGTTGGCGGCGTACGGTGCCGGCTGCTACGACTCGCTCTTCGCCGTCAGCCTCGATCCCGACGGGCTGTCGTTCTGGACGGCGGACTCCGTGTCCGGCTACATCTGGCAGGTCGACATCGCAACCGGCCAGGTGCTGCAGACGATCGACACCCAGTCGGGCACCCTCTTCGGCCTCTCCGTGGACAACCAGATCGAAGTGGCTGGCCCAACGCAGGTCACGACCGCCACGCCGTCGACGCTCGCCATTCAGCCGGTGACGGGCAACTTCTCGACGCCCACGCCGGTGACCGGCGTGCTGACCAACCCGGGCACCGACACCCCCCTTGTGGACGAGCCGGTGACCTTCACGCTGAACGGCAATCCGACGGAATCCTGCACGGCTACCACCAACTCCACGGGCACGGCCACTTGCGACATCACTGCGAGCGAGCCGTCGAGCACCTACACCCTGACCGCCTCGTTCGCCGGCGACACGACCCCGTCCACGCCCATCGGCTCCGACAGCACCTCGAGCACGTTCACGGTCAACCCCGACACCAGCTCGCTGACTTACACCGGTCCCACAACGGGCGTCAACGGGCAGCCGATCACCTTGTCCGGGACGCTCACGAACGAGACCACGGCACCGACCTCGTCCCTGTCGACCAAGGTGGTGACCTTCACCATCGGTTCCGGGTCGACGGAACAGTCGTGCAACGCCGTCACGGACGGCAGCGGAGACGTTAGCTGCACCATCCCCTCACTCGACCAGCCCCAGACGGCCGAGTCCGTCACGTCGAGCTTCACGGGGGACAGCTACGACACGCCGTCGACGGTGACCACCGGGGTCACGGTCACGGAGCCGACCGTGCTGACGGTCAACACGGCGACGAGCGACTACTCCGACTCCACCATGGTGTCGGGGGTCCTCACCGACGCCAACACCAACGCCCCCATCTCGGGCGAGCCGGTGACGTTCACCCTCGACAACAACGAGACCTGCACGGCGACCACCGATTCGACGGGTACGGCCACGTGCCCCATCACCCCCGGCGAGCCGGCCGCCACCTACACGCTGACCGGCAGCTTCGGAGGCGACCCCAAGCCGCTGCTCCAGCTGACCGGCTCGGGCGGCTCGGCCAACTTCGTTGTCACCTTGGAGGAGACCGCACTCACCTACACGGGAGGCACGGTCGCCCAGAACGGGCAGCCACTCACCCTCTCGGGCGTCCTGACCACCGACAACGGCGTGGGGCTGGGCGGCCGGACCGTGACCTTCACCCTGGGGAGCGGGTCGACCGTCCAGACCTGCAGCGCGGTTAGCGCCGCCTCGGGCGCAGCGTCGTGCGTGGTGACCGTGGCGAACCAACCGCAGGGCCCGATCCCCGTGGCCGACACGTTCACCAGTGACGGCTACTACCAGTCGGCCAGCGCGAGCTCGACGGTCAACCTGCCCGAGGGGACAAGTTTGACGGTGACCCCGGGCACCGGCACCTACAACGGCTCGACCACGGTCTCCGCGACGCTGATCAACACCTACACGAACGCTCCGGTGCCGGGCCAGTCGGTCACGCTCACCGTGAACGGAACCCAGACGTGCTCGGGGACCACGAACGCGAGCGGCGTGGCCACCTGCTCCGTCACGCCGAACGAGCCTTCGGGGACGTACTCGCTTTCGGGCTCCTTCGGTGGCAACACGACCACCACACCTGTCCTCTTGTCCTCGAGCGGATCGAGCACGTTCACCGAGAGCAAGGCTCCGACCACCCTGACGTACACCGGGAGCACGTCGACCACCAGCGGCCAGTCGCCGAGCCTTTCGGCCACGCTCACGACCACCGGCGGGACACCGCTGCCCGGCCAGACCGTGACGTTCACCGTGGGTACGGGGAGCTCGGCCCAGCGGTGCACGGCGACCACCAACTCTGCCGGGCACGCCAGCTGCAGCATCTGCATGTACAACCAGAGCGCCAGCCCGCTTCCCGTCACCGTGACCTACGGGGGCAACAGCTACTACGGTTCGACCACCACGTCGCAGTCGGTGACGGTCGTGACGCCGACCAACCTGTCCGTGAGCGCCGCGACCGGCACCTACGGGCAGCCCGTCACCGTCTCGGGCACGCTGACCAACTCGGTCAACGGTCAGGGGATCGGCGGGCAGACGGTGACGCTGACGCTGAACTCGAGCCAGACCTGCACGGCCACGACGGCCAGCAACGGAAAGGCATCCTGCGCCATCACGCCCACCGAGACCTCGGGCACGTACACGCTCACCGGCTCGTTCGGCGGCAACACGACGACGTCGCCCCAGCTGCTCGCCAGCAACGGCTCCAACAAGGTCGTGGTCAACGGCGCACCGACGAGCATCACCTACACGGGCACCACCACGACCACCAACGGCCAGTCGCTGACGCTGTCGACCCAGTTGACGAGCAACGGCACCCCGCTCAACGGCCAGCCGGTGGTCCTGACGCTCGGGACCGGCAGGACGGCCCAGAGCTGCACCGCGACGACGGGGACCTCGGGCACGGCATCGTGCCAGATCTCGTCCGTGAACCAGGTCACGGGCACCGTGACGGTCACCGTCTCGTACGCCGGGAACAGCAACTATGCAGCGTCGAGCAACTCGGCCGGCATCAAGGTCTCGGGCTGCGGCGGTGGTGGTGGTGGTGGCGGCGGCGGCGGTAGCGGCGGCGGCGGGTCCGGCGGAGGCTGTGGGGGCAGCGGTGTCTCGGAGCCGCCACCGGTCGGCGGGGGCAGAGGCTGCTGCTGACCTGACGGCGGCTGGCCCGACACCGGTCGGATTCCAACAGGGCGGGCTCCCAACGGGGCCCGCCCTGTTGCGCGGCTCAGGGCTGGGCGATCATGAGGACGACCCCTGCCACGAGCAGAACCAGGAGGACGTCGCCCGCCCTGGCCATGGTGGAAGCGTCGCGAGCGAAGTCCTCGGCTCCCCCCGGGTCGCCGGCAACGTCGCCGGGCGAGCCCACGGCCGCCTGGAGCCGGCGCTCCGCCGGCCACATGACCCCTTCGGCCAGGAGGGCGAACGCGACGAAGAGGGCCAGGCCGCCCAGCACCCATCCGTCGCCGAGCGCGTAGGCGCCCTGGCTCATGGCGAGGAGCGCGAACCCGAACACCGGGATCCCGTACACCGTGCGGCCCGCCCAGTTGACCCCGGGCCGGAAGTAGCGCCGCAGGGGCTCGGGGAACGGGGCCGAGGCCCGGATGAGGCGGCGCAGCCGCCTCGCGGTGGCGGCGGCCGTGGTCGTGGTGACGAGCCCCGCCACGACGCAGGCCACATGGAGCAGCAGCACGATGTCGAAGGCCGGTCCGTCCGGCTGGTGATGCATGGCCGACATGTTCTCCCATGGGCGCCCATCCCAGGTGACGGGCCCGCGACGGTGGTGCCTGCCAGGTGGGTGGAACCTGTACCGTAGAGGTGGAGGCAAGACGATGAGGCCATTTTCGAGAGGGACGGGACAGACGGCGCCCGAGAGAGCACACCCATGAACCAGTTGCGCCTCGATCCGTTGTCCGGTCGCTGGGTCGTCGTCAGCCCCGGACGCTCCGAGCGGCCCTACTCCTTCGTGACCCGCACCCCCTGGGTGCCCGACACACTGGGCCGCCCGTGCCCGTTCTGCCCCGGCAACGAGGAGGACACGCCCCCCGCGCTCGAGACCTACGGCCCGACCGGCCGCTGGCTCGTCCGGGTGGTGCCCAACCTCTTCCCGGCCTTCGAGGGCGACGAGCCCTTCGTGGTCGCCAACCGGGGGCCGGTGTTCACGCAGGCCTCGGCCGGCGGCATCCACGAGATCCTGATCTTCTCCCCCGAGCACGATGCCACCCTGGGCATGCTGAGCCAGGAGCAGGTCGAGCTCGTGATGGCCGCGCTCCGTGACCGACTGGAGGAGCACGCGTCGCAGCCGAATCTCCGTTACACGCAGGCCATCGTCAATTCGGGTCGTGAGGCCGGCGCCTCCCTCGAGCACCCGCACGGCCAGCTGCTCGGCATGTCGTTCATTCCGCGTGAGCTCGCCGAGGAGCAGGCCCGCTTCGCCCGCTTCGTCGGGTCATGCCTCTTGTGCACGACCATCGAGGCGGAGGAGGACTCCACCGAGCGGGTCATCTACGCCAACGACCGCGTCGTGGTCGTCTGTCCCTTCTGGAGCGCCGTCCCCTACGAGATGCTCGTCATGCCACGGGAGCACAACCCCCATCTGCACCGGAGCCCGACCGAGGACCTGGTCGCCGTCGGCGAGGCGATCCGCCGCACGCTGCAGCAGCTGGCCCACGCCGTCGGCGACGTGGCTTACAACATCGTCTTCCACTCCGCCCCGTACCGGGTCGGCGAGCCCTACCACTGGCATGCGCACATTTGGCCCAAGGCCACCACGACGGCGGGTTTCGAGCTCGGCACCGGCGTGGCGATCAACGTGATCTCGCCCGAGGAGGCCGCCGAGACCCTCAAGGTCTCCGCATTCGCCGTCTGAGGCTTGCGCCGGTCGGGCCCTATGCCTCCCGGACGGATCGGGCCAGCTCCAGGAACGACACCAGGCGCCGGACCAGGTCACGGTCGGGCCCGACCAGGCCCCCGATCCCGGGCGTCCCCAGGTAGCCGCTCACGAAGGCACGCCGGTTCCTGGCCTCCCAGGCCTGGCCGAGCGCGGCGAGCCCGAGCCTGCCCGCGGGGTCCCGCTCCGCGGCGGCCACCCTGCTCGCCTGGTGCATGGACCAGAGCAGGTCCGCCACGTCCCCCAAGGGGGTGCGCCGCCCCGGCTCGGACGCGCCCGTCAGCACGCCACCCGGCGCGCAGTCGCTGACGACCCAACCCTGATCGGTCCTGGCCGTGCGCCCCAGATGGAAGTCACCGTGCGTACGGATCACGGGCAGCCGCCCGTCGGCCTCGCGGATCCACTTCACGAGCTCGGCCACGCCTGGCGCGTCGAGCAGGGTCGCGTCCGTCGCCTCGATGACGGCCTCCGCGTCGTCGACCCAGTCCACCACCAGCTCGTGCTGACGCAGAAAGGCACGGTCCAGGGCCAGGTGCATGCGGGCGGTCATGGTACCCAGTGCCCGAGCCTCCGCGCCGAAGTCGCCACCGGCGGCCTCGGGTGCGCCGCCGGTGGCGTAGAAGTCCCGCAGCGACGTGATCGCCAGGGCCCATCCACCGGAGCGGTCCGCCAGCGGTTCCTGGACCACTCCGAGGTCGCGTCCCTCCCAGACCCAGCGCACCAGCGGAGCCGCCACGTGGTTGAACCCGGCCTCGTCCAGGGCCACCATGAGGTCGACGTCCGCCCTGCCCCGGGGGGCCAGCCACGGGAAGACGATGAGATCACCGCGGTCGCCGCAGTCGAGCACCGTGGCGTCCTCGTCGTCCCGCACGACGGCCACCGGCCCTGGCCGCGTCGCGACCCCCCGGACCGAGGCGAGCAGGAGCGGCGCCAGCTGTGCGTCGCGCAGCGCGTCGGTGCAGACGGCCAGGCCATGATCGTCGTCGAGCAGGCCGAGCGTCGCCTCTTCGCCGGAGCACAGGAAGTGCGGCTCGTCGGTGACGCCGCGCAGGCCCGCGACCAGGTGGGCCTGCCGCTGGCCCACCTGGGCGACGATGTCGACCAAGCCCGGGCGCTGCGCCCGCAGCACCTCTGCACGGAGGACGGTGATCTGGCCCGCCGGCGCGACCTTGCGCTGACCCAGCCACGCCTCGACGAGCGTGCGCAGTGCCTGGTAGCGCGCGGCCGTCATTCCTGCACAGGCCTCTCCTCGGGCGCCAGGTCGAACCAAAGGAACCCGTAGGGCGGCAAGGTGATCGTGTACGGCTCGTCGGTGATGACGGGGAACGGGACCCGACCGAGCACCTCGTAGGGCGTCGAGCCGGCCCACTTGGCCAGCGAGAGCTCGGCCGGCTGGGCGAAACGGCTCAGGTTGTGCACACAGAGCACCGCCTGGTGCCGGCGCACGACTTCGTCGCCTTCACTCTCGTTCCCCGCCGGGACGGTCCGGGCGAGCACGGTCGAGCGGCCCCAGTCGAGCGCGCCGTCCACCGTCGGGTTGACCGAGGGCCCGGTCGAGGTGGTCCCGGTGAGGATGTCGGCCACCTCCCCCGAGCGCATGTAGGCCAGCACGGAGGGGTTGGCGCAGGGCAGCACCTCCATGGCGCCCACGCCCATCACGGGCAGCGCCCGCCGCTCGGTCAGCATGCGTCGCAACCAGTGCAGGAACGATCCCTGGTTCCGCAGCTGCGCCTCCACGTTGAGCGCGCTGAAGCCGTAGACCGGGTCCATGAGCGGCGGCAGGTACAGCTGGGCGAAGTCGGCCTTGGAGAAGCCTCCGTTGCGGTCGGGTGACCACTGCATCGGCGTGCGCACGGAGTCCCGGTCACCGAGGTAGATGTTGTCACCCATCAGCAGCTCGTCGCCGTAGTAGATGACGGGGCTGCCCGGCAGCGACAGGATCAGGGCATAGAGGAGCTCGGCGGTCCGGCGGTCGTTGTCGAGCAACGGGGCCAGCCGGCGCCCGATGCCCATGTGCCGCTTCATTCTCGGGTCCTTGGCGTACTCGGCGATGAGGTAGTCCCGGTCCTCGTCGCTCACCTGCTCCAAGGTGAGCTCGTCGTGGTTGCGCAGGAAGATGGCCCACTGGCAGGCGTCGTCGATCTCGGGCGTCTGGGCCAGGATCTCGGTGATCGGGTAGCGCTGCTCCCGCCGGACGGCCATGAACAGGCGTGGCATCAGCGGGAAGTGGAAGCACAGGTGGCACTCGTCGCCGTCGCCGAAGTAGTCCGCCACGTCACTCGGCCAGCCGTTCGCCTCGGCCAGGAGGATCCGGCCCGGGTAGTCCGCCTCGAGCTGCTTGCGGATGCGCCTTATGAACGCATGCGTCTCGGGAAGATGCTCGCCGGACGTGCCGTCGCGCTGGTACAGATAGGGCACCGCATCGAGCCGGAAGCCGTCGAAGCCGAGGTCGAGCCAGAACCGGACCAGGTCGATCATGGTGTCGGCCACTTCGGGATTGTCGTAATTGAGGTCGGGTTGGTGGTGATAGAAGCGGTGCCAGTAGTACTGCTGGCGGCTGTCGTCCCAGGTCCAATTCGAGCGTTCCACGTCGGTGAAGACGACGCGGGCGTCGGGCCACTTCTGGTCGTCGTCGTTCCAGACGTACCAGTCCGCCTTGGCGTTGTCCCTCGACGAGCGCGACTCCACGAACCAGGGGTGCTCGTCGCTGGTGTGGTTCATCACGAGGTCCGCGATGACGCGGATGCCACGGCGGTGGGCGTCTTCCAGGAACGCGACGAGGTCGCCGATGCTCCCGTAGTCGGGATGGACGTTGAAGAAGTCGCTGATGTCGTACCCGCCGTCACGGAAAGGCGAGGGATAGAAGGGCAGCATCCAGATGCAGTCGATGCCCAGCCACTCGATGTAGTCGAGCTTCTCGCGCAGGCCCTTGAGGTCCCCGGTGCCGTCGTCGTTGGCATCGAAGTAGCCCCTGATGAGCACCTCGTAGAAGACGGCGTGCTGGAACCAGCGGACCGACGGGTCGAAGGCGGCCTCGCCCGTGCTGATCGGGATCGGCGGTGAGCTCACCGACTCATCGCCCCACGAAGGTGGCCTTGCCGGGGCCGTTCTCGGCGAACGACGCGATCCCGCGGGCGGCATCCTCGGTCCGTGCCACTGCTGCGAACGCTTCCTGCTCGAGGGCCAGCCCCTCGGCCAGGGTGCCTTCGAGGCCCCGGTCGACGGCCGCCTTGGCGAGGCCGTGGGCCACCAGCGGGCCGGCCGCCAGCTCGGCGGCCCAGCGCAGAGCGGACTCCAGGACGAAGTCGGGGGCCACCACGCGGTTCACCAGGCCGATGGCCAGTGCCTCGTCGGCTCCGACCTGGCGACCGGTCATGATGAGCTCCTTGGCACGCGAGACGCCGATCAGCCGCGGCAGGCGTTGCGTCCCGCCTCCCCCGGGGATGACCCCCAGCAGGACCTCGGGCAGGCCGAAGTGGGCGCTCTCGCCGCAGCCGCGGAAGTCGCAGGCCAGCGCCAGCTCCAGGCCGCCCCCGAGCGCGACGCCGTTGACCGCGGCGATCGTGGCCCGGGGCACCGCTGCCAACGCGCCGAGGGCAGCGGCGAAGTTCGCCCCGACCGCGTCCGCGCCGGCGTCGCCGAGCTCGACGATGTCGGCCCCCGCCGCGAAGATCCGCCGGCCGCCCCACAGCACCACGGCACCGGGCGGGTCGTCCTGAAGATCGGTGGCCACGGCGTGCAGCTGCCCGAGCACGGCGGCGGAGAGCGCGTTCGCCTTGGGCCGGTCCAGTCGGATCAAGGCCACGTTGTCCGGCCGCCGCTCCAGGGTGACGAAGGTCTCAGCCATCGCCGCACCGTACCGGAACCCGTGCCGAGTGGCTCATGCGCCCAACAGGCGGTCGGCCGCCTGGTAGGGATCGAGCTCGCCGGCGACCAGCGCCTTGACGGCGGTGGTGAACTCCTCCCCCGCCGCCAGCTCGTCGATCCTCGCCTCCGTGCGGGCCCGCAGCACCCCCCGCAGCTCCTGGGCCAGGCGCTGGGAGCGCCGCGCCACGAGCTGGTTCGTGGTCGCGAGGTGGCGGCGGTGTCGGGCGACCGCACCCCACAGGTCCGCCAGCCCGTCGCCCGATGTCGCCGTGGTGTCCACGATCTCGGGCCGCCAGGCGTCCGGCCGGGCCAGGTCGAGCATCTGGTCGAGGTCGCGGCGGGCCTCCCGTGCCCCGGGACGGTCCGCCTTGTTGATCACGAACACGTCCGCCACCTCGAGAAGGCCGGCCTTGCTGGCCTGCATGGAGTCGCCCCAACCCGGTGTCACCACCACGACCGTCGTGTCGGCGGCCGAGGCGATCTCCACCTCCATCTGGCCGACGCCCACGGTCTCGACGATGACCAGGCCGATGCCGGCCGCGCCCAGGAGGCGGACGGCGTCGGGCACCGCCAGGGACAGTCCGCCGAGGTGGCCACGGGTCGCCATCGACCGGATGAACACGGTCGGGTCGAGCGCGTGCTGGCCCATTCGTACCCGGTCGCCCAGGATGGCGCCGCCGCTGAAGGGGGACGTGGGGTCGATGGCCAGGACCCCCACCTGGGGCACGTCCTCGGCGTCGGGCTCGGGCCACCCGGAACGGGCCTGGGAGATGAGGCGGTCGGTCAGCGTGGACTTGCCGGCCCCCGGTGCGCCGGTCAGGCCGAGGGTGAACGGCACCTCGGCCCGGTAGGCGAGGCGAGCGACCGCCATGGCCGTCTCGCCGCCGCGCTCGATATAGGAGAGCAGTCGGGCCAGCGCGACCCGGCTCCCGTCCCGGGCCTGCTCCAGGAGCGTGGCCGGATCGGTGGCGGGCCCCGGGCTCACCGGCACGTGACCTTGGCCCCCAGCGAGCGCAGCGCGCCCGCCAGGTCCTCGTACCCGCGCCCGATGTGGTGTGCCCCGCTCACCACCGTCTCGCCCTCGGCGACGAGGCCGGCCAGGACCAGGGCCACGCCGGCCCGGATGTCGGGGGCGCGCACCGGTGCGCCGGAGAGGTGAGGCACGCCCCGGACGACGGCGTGGTGCCCTTCCGTCCGGATGTCCGCGCCCATCCGCCGGAGCTCCTCGACGTAGCGGAACCGCCCGGAGAACAGGTTCTCGGTGAGGATCCCCACCCCGTCGGCGACCGTCAGCATGGCCACCAGCAACGGGCTGTAGTCGGTCGCCACCCCCGGATACGGGAGCGTCGCGATGTCGGCCGCCACCAACCGCCCGCCCGCGGTGGCCCGCAGCCCCTGTGGGCCCATGTCCGTGACCACACCCATTTGGTCGACCTTGCGCAGGAGCATCTCCATATGGTCCGGGCGGGCGTCGGCGATCGTCACCTCGCCGCCGGCGATCCCGACGGCCGCCAGGAAGGTGGCGGCCACCACCCGGTCCGGTACGACCGTGTGGTTCGTCGGATGGAGCTCGTCCACCCCTTCGATCTCGATGCGCGAGGTGCCCGCGCCCCGCACGACCGCCCCCATGTCGCACAGCATGGCGGCCAGGTCGGCCACTTCGGGCTCCTTCGCAGCGTTCTCGATCACCGTCGTGCCCTTGGCCAGCACGGCCGCCATGAGCAGGTTGTCGGTCGCCGTGTGGCTGGGGTACTCCAGGACGACCCGGGTCCCGACCAGCCGGCCGCCCGGGACGGTGCCACGGACCTCGCCGTGGGAGGACTCGAACCGGGCTCCCATGGCGCTCAGCCCGTTGATGTGGAAGTCGATGGGGCGGTCGCCGAAGTCGTCCCCTCCGGGCAGGGGCATCCGCACGGAGCCGCAGCGGGCCAGGAGCAGCCCGATGACGACCACCGAGGCCCGCATGCGCTCGAAGAGCTCGTAGGGCCCGGCAGGGACCAGCTCGCCGGCGGGCGGTGTGCTGACCGCCACATCCCCGTTGTCGAGACGCTCGGTCCGGGCGCCCATGGCGCGCAGCACCTCGGCCATGGTGTCCACGTCGTCGATGCGAGGGACGTTGGACAGCACCGTGCGACCCTCGGCCAGGAGGCAGGCCACCATCAGCTTGAGCGCCGAATTCTTCGCCCCACCAGCGCTGACGGTGCCTTGGAGCGGCCCGTTGGGCTCCACCACGATCTGATCCACGGCCTCAAGTATCGCCGCTGGGGACCGGCCCGATCGGCGAGGGGCGATCAGCCACCAACTATGGTCAGACCCGTGGTGACGCCGCGCCAAGCCCCTGACCGAAACCTCGCCATGGACCTCGTGCGCACGACCGAGGCTGCCGCCATGGCGGCCAGCCGCTGGATGGGCCGGGGGGACAAGCTGGGAGCCGACGGTGCCGCCGTCGAGGCCATGCGGACCGTGCTGGCGAGCGTCCCGATGGACGGGATCGTCGTCATCGGAGAGGGCGAGAAGGACAACGCTCCCATGCTGTTCAACGGGGAGAAGATCGGCGACGGCACGCCCCCGCTCACCGACATCGCGGTCGACCCCATCGACGGCACCACCCTGACCGCCCAGGGTCGCGGCGGTGCCCTGGCCGTGATCGCAGTGGCGGAGCGCGGCGCCATGTTCGACCCCGGCCCGTGCGTGTACATGGAGAAGCTCGCCGTCGGGCCGCGGGCCAAGGGAGCCTGCGACATCAGGCGCACCCCGACCGAGAACCTGCACGCACTGTCCGAGGCACTGGGACGCCCCGTGCGGGACCTGACCGCGGTGATCCTCGACCGGCCTCGGCACGATGCCCTGATCGCCGAGGTGAGGGCCACAGGGGCCCGGATCCGCCTCATCACCGACGGGGACGTCGCCGGCGCGATCGCCACCGGTTGGCCCGGGGCCGGGACGGACATCCTCTTCGGCATCGGGGGCACGCCCGAGGGCGTGCTGGCCGCCGCCGCGCTCAAGTGCATGGGCGCCGAGATCCAGGGCAGGCTCTACCCCCGCAGCGAGGAGGAGCGTGCCGCCGCCATCGAGGCCGGCTATGCGCTCGATGCCGTGCTGACGACCGACGACCTGGTCAAGGGGAACAATTGCTTCTTCGCCGCCACCGGGATCACCGACGGTGAGCTCCTGAGGGGCGTGCAGTACCACGAGTTCGGGGCCACGACGCAGTCGTTGGTCATGCGCTCGAAGTCGGGGACGCTGCGCAAGATCGACGCCAGCCACGCCCTGGCGAAGCTGGCGGAGTTCAGCTCCATCTCGTTCGGCTGAGCGGGCCGGTCGTGGCCCGCCCGGGCGAGCGACCGCTACGAACCCCCGCCCGATGCCACCTCGATGCGCAGCTCGGCGCGGGCCAGGGCGCTCTCGGCCTCGGCGAGCTCGACGTCCTCCTCGGTGTCCTCACCGACCGGACCACGGCCGGCGCCCAGGTCGGTGAGCCGCTGGCCCGCCGCCTCCCGGGCCAGCTCGGCCCGGGGCACGTCGATCTCCTCGGACAGCTCGGCCACACCGGCCAGCACGGTGACTCGGGTGGACAGGCCGGGCAACGGCCCGTCGCCGTCCGCGAGGCCCGCGGCCGCTCCCGGGCTCGTGTCGACCTGGAGGAATCCTCCGTGCACGGCGAGGCGCAGCTGGGCACCGTCGGGCTGCTCGACCCTGACCTCGCCGGGCACGAGGTCACCCACCAGCGGGGTGTGCCCGTCGAGGACCGTCAGGTCCCCCTCGGACGTGGCCAGGACGACCGCCGTGGCACCACCGGCGAACAGGGACTGTTCGGGTGTGACGATCTCCAGGCCGAAGACACCGTCGTCGGCCACTAGCCCGCCTCGGCCTCGAGCGTCTTGGCCTTCTCAAGGACCGACTCGACGCCACCGACGTTCAGGAAGGCCTGCTCGGGGACGTTGTCGAGGTCGCCGTTGACGAGAGCCTCGAAGGACTCCACCGTCTCGTCGATCGGCACGAAGATCCCGGGCACGCCGGTGAAAACCTCTGCCACGAAGAACGGCTGGGAGAGGTAGCGCTGGATCTTGCGAGCCCGGGTGACGGTGACCCGGTCCTCCTCGGAGAGCTCGTCCATGCCGAGGATGGCGATGATGTCCTGCAGCTCCTTGTAGCGCTGCAGGACCTCCTGCACCCGGCGGGCCACGGCGTAGTGGCGGTCACCGACGATCTCGGGGGCGAGGATGTTCGAGGTCGACGCCAGCGGGTCCACGGCGNNGCCGGGTCGGTGTAGTCGTCCGCCGGCACGTAGACCGCCTGCAGCGAGGTGATCGACTTCCCCTTGGTCGACGTGATCCGCTCCTGGAGCTCGCCCATCTCGTCGGCGAGGGTGGGCTGGTACCCCACGGCCGAGGGCATGCGACCGAGCAGCGTGGAAACCTCGGAGCCCGCCTGGACGAAGCGGAAGATGTTGTCGACGAAGAGCAGCACGTCCTGGTTCTGCACGTCGCGGAAGTACTCGGCCATGGTGAGGGCGGCCAGGGCGACGCGCAGGCGGACACCGGGCGGCTCGTCCATCTGCCCGTAGACGAGGGCGGCCTTGTCGATGACGCCCGACTCCTGCATCTCGAGCCACATGTCGGTGCCCTCACGGGTCCGCTCCCCCACACCGGCGAACACCGAGACACCGCCGTGCTGCTGGGCCACGCGGTGGATCATCTCCTGGATGATGACGGTCTTGCCCACGCCGGCACCACCGAAGAGGCCGATCTTGCCGCCCTGCACGTACGGCTCCAGCAAGTCGATGACCTTGATCCCGGTCTCGAACATGATGGCTCGCGGCTCCAGCTGGTCGAAGGCCGGAGCGTTCCGGTGGATCTCCCAGTAGTCCTCGACACCCTCGATGGATGGCGTGTCGAGAGGCTGGCCGAGCACGTTGAAGACGTGCCCGAGCACGGCGTTGCCCACGGGGACCGAGATCCCCCGACCGAGGTTGCGCACCGGCGCACCGCGTACCAGGCCGTCCGTCTGCTGCATGCAGATGCACCGGACCCGGCCGTCGCCGATCTGCTGCGCCACCTCGGCGGTGATCGTGTTCGACGTCCCGTCGAGCTCAATCGTGAACTCGACCGCGTGGTTGATCTCGGGCAGCGCGTGGGGCGGGAACTCGACGTCGATGACGGGCCCGGCGATGGCGACCACCCGGCCGTCTTCCAGCGAGCCTGCCGGCACGGTGTCCTGCATCGTGGTGGTGGTCATTGGGGTCAATCTCCCTTCGATTGGCGGAGCGCCTCGGCTCCGCCGACGATCTCCATGATCTC
>PMPX01000111.1 GCA_003169235.1 Acidimicrobiaceae bacterium
TGCCCGGCCAGCAGCGCCCGGCCCTCCACGGCGTTGGTGCCGTCGAGGCGCATCACGATGGGCGAGCTCAGCGTCACCCGGCCGATCGCCTCGATGATCCCGTTGGCCACCTCGTCGACCCTCGTGATGCCACCGAAGATGTTGACGAGGATGGACTTGACCGCCGGGTCGGCGTTGATGACCTCGAGGGCGGCAGCCATCACGTCGGCGTTGGCCCCGCCCCCGATGTCGAGGAAGTTGGCGGCCTCGCCGCCGACCTGGGTGACGACGTCCAGGGTGGACATGGCGAGCCCGGCGCCGTTGGCGATGATGCCGACGGTGCCCGACAGCCCGATGTAGTTGAGGCCCTTCTCCTTGGCCATCTTCTCCCGGGGGTCGACGTCGGAGTCGTCGGCGTACTCCTCCCACTCGGGGTGGCGGAAGGCGGCGTTCTCGTCGAGGGTGACCTTGGCGTCGAGCGCGTGCACCTTGCCCTCGGGGGTGAGGATGAGCGGGTTGATCTCGGCCAGGTCGCAGTCGCCCTCGACGTAGCAGTGGTAGAGCCGCACCAGCAGCGTGGCGGCCTGCTCCCGCGCCTCGGGGTCGAGGTTGGCCCGGTCCACCCACTCGCGGGCGGCCTCCTCGCTCAGCCCGGTGACCGGGTCGATGTGGATCTTGGCGATGGCGTCGGGATTGGTCTCCGCCACCTCCTCGATCTCGACGCCGCCCTCGGCCGAGAGCATGCCGAGGTGGAGCTTGGCCGGTCGGTCGAGGGTGAAGCTGGCGTAGTACTCCTTGGCGATGTCCGACGCGTGCTCCACCCACAGCCGCTTGACGACGTGGCCCTTGATGTCGAGCCCGAGGATGTTGCCGGCGTGGAGCCGCACCTCGTCGGCGTCGGCGGCCAGCTTCACGCCGCCCGCCTTGCCGCGGCCGCCCACCTTGACCTGTGCCTTGACCACGACCGGGTAGCCGGCCGCCTCGGCCTGCTCGACGGCCTCGCCCACCGTGTCGGCCACCCCGCCCGGGGAGGTCGGGATGCCGAAGCGGGCGAAGTACTGCTTGCCCTGGTACTCGTAGAGGTCCACTTTGGGTGCTGTCTCCTTTGTCGGTGTGGGTGGTCGCGATCAGTGTCCGGGTCCGGGGCCCTCACCTGGGCCCGGGAGCCGGGAGCCGGTCCGGGCTCAGGGCCGGAACCGGGGAAGAAGCGGGTGCGGTCGGCCGGGGCGCCGCCACGGGTCGGGTCAGGCCTCCAGGGCCTCCTCCCGCGCATCGAGCGCATCGGCCAGCCACGACCCGATGGAGTCGAGCGGCGAGCCCGGCGTGAACACCTGGGCCACGCCCTCTTCCTTGAGGACCGGGATGTCGGCCTCGGGGATGATGCCGCCCACGATCACGAGCACGTCGCCACGGCCGGCGTCGGCCAGGAGCTTGACCACCTTGGGCACCAGCGTGAGGTGGGCCCCCGACAGGAGAGACAGTCCCACGGCATCGGCATCCTCCTGCACCACGGCCCCGACGACCTGCTCGGGCGTCTGGTGCAGGCCGGTGTAGACGACCTCGAAGCCGCTGTCGCGCAGCGCCCTGGCGATGACCTTCGCCCCCCGGTCGTGACCATCGAGCCCGGGCTTGGCCACGACCACCCTGTAGGGACGTTTCATGCGTCACCAAGAATACGGATGCCCCTGCTCAGGCGCCAGACCGCAACCCGACCTGCCGTTTCCGGGNNTCATCGGCCTGAGCCCGGACACGCAAAGTTCACGCTCTGATCGCACATCCGTCACGTTCGGATCGATAGCGGCCGTCATACTGTTCCTGGTTGCAACGTTGACGGTGGGGGCGACCGCGGGGACGGCCCTCGACCGTGAAGGAGCGGATCCATGAAGAGGCGGCGGCTTGGAGGATTCGGCGCTGCCCTGGCGGTCACGTGCCCGTTGCTGCTGGTCGCGAGCGCACCTGCCGGCGCGGCGGGTTCCAGTGGTTTTTCGCTCGGCGATGCCGCTCGTTACGGGGAATATGCGGGCGGCACGACCTCGGTGATCGGCGAGACCGTCGGCGGGGCCGCCGCCTACGGGGGGAGCGCCATGATCGCCACCTCGAAATTCGGGTCCTCCGCGTGGTCGTACCACGACCCGCGGGGAGTGATCCTGGCGCTCGGCGGCAGCACGAACTCGGTGAACACGACGGCCGTGTTCCACGGCAGGGGTGAATACGTCGGATCGTTCTCCGGTTCCGGGAACTTCGGCACGTTCACTCACGTCAGCTCGCTGCCCATCTCCTTCCCCACCGCCGACTCGGACCTCGCCGCTGCCTCCTCGGGGATCGCCGGACTCGGGGCGACCAACACCGCGACGGGTACCTCGGCGCTCAGTCTGACGTCGTCGTTCCCGGGGACCGACGTGTTCGAGCTGACCGAGGCGCAGCTCACTGGCGCGTCGACCATCTCCATCCACGCTCCCCGGCGAGCAGTGGTGGTCGTCAACGTGACCGGTGGGGCCGGCCTGACCCTCTCGAACCAGAAGGTGAGCCTGAGCGGGGGGGTGACGGCGGACGACGTGCTGTGGAACTTCCCCTCGGTACCCTCGGCGTCGTTCTCGCTCGAGTCGTGGGTGGGGACGATCCTCATCCCCACGGGAACCCTCTCCATGAGCACCAACTGGTTGTTCGGCAGTGTGCTCTTCGGCGGATCGACCGCATCCTTCTACAAGGATGTGGTGTTCGTCGCGCTGTTCAGCGGCTGCATCTCGTACGACCCGGGCACCGGGACACCCGAGGCCCCTGCCGCCATCGCCCTCCCGGGTGTCGCCCTGGTCGCCTTCGGCGGAGTGCTCCTGGCGAGGCGGCGCACCCGCAACCGGGTGCGGCCCACACCGGCGTAGCGCGAATCCTCAGGCCCGCCGCAGCGGCGTGGCGGAGAGCAACAGGTTCTTCTTGCCGACCGTGTCGAAGGCCACGGTGGCCTGGGCCCGTGACCCCTCGCCCTTGGCGCTGACCACGACCCCGCGGCCCCAGTGGTCGTGCACCACCTCGTCGCCGGGCACCAGCCCGAGGTCCTCGGCGCCGGTGCTCCCCCGTGGGGCCGCCTTGGTGCCGGCGGCCCGGGCGGCCATCGGCACGGCGGGGGCGAAGGTGGCACCCGGCAGGTGCTCCTCGGCCGACAGGGTGTCGTACCCCGTGCCCCGGCGGGGCGAGCCCAGGCCGACGTCCTCGACAAGGTGGGAGGGGACCTCGGTCACGAAGCGGCTCGGCATGGCCGGTTGCGTGCGCCCCCAGGTCGTGCGCGACCAGGCGTGCGAAATGGCGAGGTGGCGGCGGGCCCTGGTGATGCCCACGTAGAACAGGCGGCGCTCCTCCTCGAGCTCGCTCGGCTCGGAGAGCGATCGGAAGTGCGGGAAGATCCCCTCCTCCAGGCCCACGACGAAGACCGCCGGGTACTCCAGCCCCTTCGCGGTGTGCAGCGTCATGAGGGACACGCGGGTGCCGTCGCTGTCGAGCTCGTCGGAGTCGGCCACCAGCGCCACCGTCTCGAGGAAGCCCATGACGTCGTCGAAGTCGGCGGCCTGCGTGGCCAGCTCGGCCAGGTTCTCAATCCGGCCGTCCGCATCGTGCGTGTGCTCGGCCACCAGCTCGGCCAGGTAGCCGGTGCGGTCGGCCACCAGCTGCACGAAGTCGGCCGGGTTGACGGTCTGCACCAGCGGGCGCAGCTCGGCCAGCGTCTTGGACAGTTGCTCCGCGCCGCGGAGCGCCTTGCCCGAGAGGCCGGCGTCGGCGGCCCGGTCGATCGCCTCGGTGAACGGCAGGTGCTCCGTCTGGGCCCAGGCGGCCAGCCGGGCCACCGAGGTGTCGCCGATGCCGCGCTTGGGGACGTTCACGATGCGCCGCGCCGAGACTTCGTCGTCGGGGTTCGCCAGGACGCGCACGTAGGCGAGGATGTCCTTGATCTCCCTGCGGTCGTAGAACTTGGCCCCGCCCACGACCTTGTAGGGGATGCCGCTGAACTTCATGGACGTCTCGAGCGGGAGGCTCTGCGCGTTGGTCCGGTAGAAGACGGCGACGTCGCCCCACGAGAGCCCCTCCGACGCGTGCATGCGCAGGATCTCGCTCGAGACCCAGGCCGCCTCGTCACGCTCGTCCTCGGCCCGGTACCGCTTGATCGGGCCGCCGGCGTCGCCCACGGTGAACAGCTCCTTGGGCTGGCGGCCGACATTGTTGGCGATGACGGCGTTGGCCGCATCGAGGATGGTCTGGGTGGAGCGGAAGTTCTGCTCCAGCATGATGGTGGTGACGTTGGGGAAGGCCCGCTCGAACTCCAAGATGTTGCGGATGTCCGCGCCACGCCAGCGGTAGACCGACTGATCGGAGTCCCCCACCACGCAGACGTTGCCGTGGGCCTCGCCGAGCAGCTTCACGATCTCGTTCTGGGCGTGGTTGGTGTCCTGGAACTCGTCGACGAGGATGTGGCGGAAGCGCTCCTGGTAGGCGGCCCTGACGTCGTCGCACGCCTGGAGCAGGTTCGCCGTCACCATGAGCAGGTCGTCGAAGTCGAGGGCGTTGGCCGCCAGCAGCCGCTGCTGGTACTGCACGTAGACGTCGGCGATGCGCTTGCGGAACGGGTCGGGACCGCTGCGGGCCTCCTCACGGAACGTCTCGAAGTCGACCAGCTCGGACTTGGCCTGGCTGATCACGCCCTGCACGGCGCGGGAGGGCAGGCGCTTCTGGTCGAAGCCGAGCTCGGACGTGATCATCTCGACCATGCGGCGCGAATCCGTGTCGTCGTAGACGGTGAACGCCGAGCGGTAGCCCAGGCGGTCCGCGTTGGTGCGCAGGATGCGCAGGCAGGCCGAGTGGAAGGTCGAGACCCACATCTTCTCGGCCGGCGGCCCCACCAGCTCGGCCACGCGCTTGCGCATCTCGTCGGCCGCCTTGTTGGTGAAGGTGATGGCGAGGATC
>PMPX01000027.1 GCA_003169235.1 Acidimicrobiaceae bacterium
CGACGGCGTCAACTAGCAAGGGGGAGTTTCCAAGGCTCTCCGCGTCGGTTCTGTCCCCTGGGGCCCTAAGGGCCTTGAGGGAGGAGAGCCGAGACAAGAAACAGAACAAGTGATGAAGAGAAGCAGTCCCGCTCGAGGGGTGCTNNCGAATCGCAGAGCACCCCTCGGTGTGGGTTAGCGCTAGAGAGCAGAAGCGGTGCGCGCGTTCTCGAAAAGTGACTGTCGGTCGACGAGGATTCAAAAAACCCAGGAGCTAATGTGACCAGCAAGCACGAAACCTTGACGATGGAAAGGCGAAGCGTGTCCCAAAATGTGTCAGAACGGCGAAGCCGAACGGGATCCGGACGAGCAACGCGCGGTCGTCGGGCTTCACTGATTCTTCAGTTCCTAGGAGCAGCGCTGGTGCTCTCGTCCGTCGTGGTCGGCTTGTCGTCTTCGCACGCCGGTGCCACCACACTTTCGAACGGCACGGTGGCAATACGAGCGGTTCCCAGCGGTTCGTTGGCGACCAATCCGCTCCACGACGGCGACGTGGTCGAGCTGATCGTCGGTCCCAACTCGACGCTCAGCCGAAGCTCGTTGGAGACAGCGGGATTCCCCAGTGGAGCGGCGGTGATCAAGGTCCTGGAGTGCGCCGACCTGAACGGTTCCCAGGCGAATCTGCCCAACAAACCTACAGATTGCGATCCCACGACGACGTTTCCGACGGCGAACCTGCAGCCAAATGGAAGCGTCTACGTTCCCAAGTTCAGGATCTACGCCCTACCGGACGAGAGCGTGCTCGGGCCATCGAATGGGACGGTCTGTGACGACGCCGAACATCAGTGCGTGCTCGGCTTCTTCTCGAATCAGAATGACTTCACCAAGCCCTACCTGTTCTCGGCGCCGTTCCAGGTGGCGCAGACCGGAGGGACTGCAGCTCCATCCACTGGATCGGCAGCATCTCAGACTTCGAACTCGGCCGGCTCGGGAAGTTCGGCCCCTGCGGGGGCCTCGGCCCAGGTCTCGGTGTCCTCCGCCACGCTGGCGAACACCGGTGGATCCGAGTGGTGGCCGTGGCTGTTGGGCGTCGGCCTCTTTCTGATGGTCTTCGGAACCGCGTTGCGCTACCTCCGTCGGCCCGCGCCTCAGGGGAGAACTTGACTGGCGCGCGCGGCATTGCGAGACACTCCAGGAGAGCGGCTCCGAATTCGGGCACACGACGCCGGGGGGTTGCCGTCTTGTGCATGGCAGCCGCCCTTGTCTCCGCGGTTGTCTGCATCGTCGTTCTGCCAAGCAAGAGTGAAGCGTCCACCCTCACCAGTGCCGACGGCTTCACAAGTCTGACCACCGGCACCGGCACCGTCACGCCCGGCCCCTACGACAGCGGGCAGAAGCTCACGGTCTCGGTCATCGGCAACAGCACGTTGAGCTTTGCCAATCAGTTCGCATCAGGCAACCCCGCCTGCACGTCGGCAACGTCGTGCTCTGGCAGCTTCAACGTCGAGGAGTGCACCGACCCTGGCGGTGATCAGGCCGACCTGCCGACCACTCTTACCGGTTGCGAGGCATCGACGGACAACGTACTCGCCAACCTGTCGTCCACGGGGGCCTTGACCCTCAGTGGGACGAAGGCGTTCAAAATGTGGGACCTGCCCAACGGGGCTCTGGGCCCTCCGACCATGACCGGTTCCTGTGACGTCGCCCCGAACCAGTGCGTCCTCGGCATCTTTGCGTCCAATCCGCAGTCCGCCAACGGCTTCGCCTACCCTCACCTGTTTTCGGCACCGTTCAACATCACCGAGGGCGACGGGCTCAACACGGGTGACCAGCCCGGGGACGGCACGGCGCCCGCAGTTGCGGCCACCTCGCCCAGCCTCTCGACGGTTTCGGCGAACCTGGCAACGGTGGCGGCTGACGGGGTCGACACGTCGATGATCACGGTCTCGCTCAAGAACGTCAGTGGGAACCCCGTGACGACTGGGAAATCGGTCACCTTGTCCCAAGGATCTGGCTCTTCCACCATAAAGGTCAACGGCTCAGTGGGTTCGACGGCGACGACCGACGCCGGCGGACAGGCGGTCTTCACCGTCACCGACAGCACGGACGAGAGTGTGACCTACACCGCCACGGATACGACCGACAACGTGACGCTGACCCAGACCCCACAGGTCACATTCGCTGCACCGGTCGTCACCGCTGCCAACTCCTCGATTTCCGCGTTGAGTACATCCGTGTCCGCAGGCAGCAGTACCACGGTCACGGTGAATCTCAAGGATCAGGGGGGAATTCCCCAGCCCATTGCGGGAGTAGCCGTATCGCTGAATCAGGGAGCCGGGAGTTCACAGGTCGTCCCCGGGTCGGCGACGACCGATGGCAAGGGCGATGCCACATTCACCGTGTCCGACACGAAGGCGGAGACGGTGACCTATACCGCGACCTATGGGACGGGCAACAGTCCCCTGACTGGGCAGAGCGTGAGCATCACGTTCGGCGTGCTCACAGTCTCGGCGAACGATTCGACCGTCACCACTTCGACACCGATTGTGTCCAGCGTGGCCCAGAACGGCCTGCAGCCGACCGGGACGGTCACGGTCACGTTGCTGGACAACACGAGTCCCGTCGCTGGCAAGGCGGTGACGTTGAGCGCCACGTCCGGCAGCGCCGTTATCTCGCCTGGTTCGGTGATCACCGGCGCCGACGGCCGAGCATCCTTCTCGGTCAGCGACATGACCGCGCAAACGGTGACGTTCAACGCCGTCGACACTTCTGACGCCAACCTGGCTATTGCAGCCACGACACAGGTGACGTTCGAGGTACCCGAAGCGTCCGCCTCCACTTCCTCAATGACGGTCACGCCGTCGACGGTCCCAGCCGATGGCACCACCGTTGCGACGATTACGGTCTTACTCGAAGACCAATTCCACAATCCGTTGGCGGGCAGGACCGTGACCGTGGCCGGGACCGTGACGGGGACCACGAACCCATCGCAGACGGTCAAGGTCATCCCATCGGTACAGACCGGTGGCACGCTCGACACGACGACCGACGCCAGCGGAACGATCAGCTTCAGTTCGAATGACACGACGGCAGAGCAGGTCACGTTTACGGCGACCGATACAACGGACAATGTCACCGTGACCCAGACGGTTGGGGTCACGTTCACTCCCGGTGTCCCGCAAGTCAGTCAGTCGACCGTCCAAGCCAGCCCAACCACCGTTCCTGCGGACGGCTCGACGGCATCGACGATCACGGTGACGCTCGACGACCACAATGGCAACGCAGTCCCGGGAGTCACGGTCGCATTGGCCGCACTGAGCGGCTCATCGGTGATCTCACCCGCGGCGGGCGCGATGACCGACGCATCGGGTAACGCTGTTTTCAAGGTGACTGACACGACCGCGGAGGAGGTCCGGTACCGAGCCACGGACTCCACCGACAGCTTGCCCCTGGTGGGCGAGGAAGTAGAGGTCACCTTTGGGACGCCCCCACCCACCGCTCCGAGTGTGGCCGACTCGGACCTCGTGGCCAGCGGCGCCACCGTACCGGCCGATGGCCACTCCACGGCCACCCTCGAATTGATCCTCAACGACAATGACGGGCTTCCTCTCAGTGGCAAGGCCGTGACCCTCGTTCCTTCGTCGGTCGACGCAATCGTGTCCCCGGCCACTGGGAGCACCGGCTCAGACGGAATCGCGACTTTCACGGTGTCCGACACAAAGGCGGAGACCGTGACGTTTACAGCGACGGACATCACCGACAACACGCCACTGAACGGCCTGGGGGTCTCTGTCACGTTCACGCCCGTGGCTTCATCGGTCTCAACCTCGGCAATGTCCGGTCCATTGAACAAGCCCGTCGTGGGCATGGCCGCC
>PMPX01000004.1 GCA_003169235.1 Acidimicrobiaceae bacterium
ATACTCTGGGTCGTTCGCGAGATTATGCGAAGCGCCAACTTTTTCGCTGGACCAGCCAATGGCAATGGCCTGAGGACGATGGCATATCTTGGCGTTTCAAGATCTGCCACGACCAGCTCGAGGATCGTGAAATTGCAGATGCAGCAACAGCCAGGATTGTGCACGGCGACTACAGAATCGGAAACCTCATTGTTCTTCATGGCCGTATTCAGAGCGTGCTCGATTGGGAGCTCGCCGCACTGGGCGATCCGATTGCTGACCTCGCCTATCTATTGAACAACTGGGTCGAACCGGCCGACGAGGACCGAGGTCCAATCGTATCTGCGACTCTGGCCGGAGGGTTCGGAAGCCGAGGCCAAGTTCTCGAAGCCTATGAGGAGGCGATCGGCCATTCCGTGGATCGAGCAGCGCTGTCGTTTTACCGTGCGCTCTCCTACTGGCGGACCGCCTCGATACGCAGCGGTGTCTTCCGTCGCCTCAGCCAAAGTTCCGACCCGCTTGACCGGGCGCGGGCTGATGAGTTTCACCGCACGGTGCCCCTCTTAATTGATGAGGCCCTCAAGATTTTGACTCATGAACAAGAGCAAGTCGACTTGTAGTCGTTCCTCAGGACGCACTACCGGAGCGATACGGTGCGAAGAGTCGGTCGTAGGCGTCACATGCTGTCGATGATGCGTTGAGCTTGACGTGCGAGTGGTTCGTCGACCATTTGACCCTCGAAGTTGATAACGCCTTCACCACTCGTCCGAGCGACCCCATACGCAGTGAGCAGTCGGAGAGCCCGATCGACCTCAGCTGGCGTTGCTGTGAACGCCGAATGGGCGAGCGCAACTTGTGAAGGATGTATGCAGAGCTTACCGCTAAAACCTAACGACCTTCCGATAGAGGCGTCCTCTACAAACGCTTCAGGCGACGAAAAATCGGTCACCACCTGGTCGAAGGCAGCGATGCCGGCGAGTCGACAGGACACGGCGACTTGGGTCCGTGCCCATAACACTTCTAGCCCTTCCCGCGTGCGCACGCCGCCAAGGTCAAGCACGTAGTCTTCCGCACCGAAGTAGCATCCGATGACTCCATCGGATGCTGCGATGCTCGTAGCATTGACTACTCCGAGTACGGTTTCAACTCCCGCGATGACGTTTACCAAGAGGCCTGCGCGCTCCTTAATGGCGTTGCGAGTGACACGGATGGTCTCTGGCGTCTCGACCTTTGGCAGAACGATCCCGGACAGGTGCTCGGTGACGCACTCGATGTCGTCGGCGAACCAGCTGGTCATTATCGAGTTAACTCGCACATAAATGGGGAGCATCGGGTTTAGCGTTCGGAGTGGAGGGATTGCTGCTGCCACTGCGAGGCGGGCGTGCTCTTTGCTGTGCGATGGAACGGCGTCCTCGAGGTCTAGGATGATTGCGTCAGGTCCCGACCATGCCAACTTCGCGAGGATCTCTGGGCGAGAGCCGGGCCCAAACAAGGCGGAGCGGAGAGGGGTCACGGTAGAGGCAGCCTGCGACAGCCACGGTCTTCAGCTGACACAGCCCAATCATATCTGCGGGCGGCCGGCGAACAATCGCTCACAGCGCTGGTGGAACGAGTGCAACCCCCATCCATACGGAGTCTGTTCCTGGTGAGTTGGCGCTAACATACTCTGTCTGTTCCTGTGAGTTGGCGCTAACATACTCTCCCATGAGGATTGCGACTCTCCCGTGAAGAATTCCGACTCTCCCACGAGGAATTCCGACTCTCCAATGAAGAATTCAGATGACCGTAAGGTGAGCATCCTGACGGTCGCAGCTGAGATGTTCGCGGCGCGTGGGTATTCGGGAACAGGCGTCGATGAGATTGGAGAGGCCGTCGGTGTAAGTGGCCCCGCCCTCTACCGGCACTTTGCGAACAAGCAGGCGATCCTCGACGAGATCTGCGTCGCGGGTGTGCGTGCCCTGCTCAACGAAGCTAGGCAGATAGTAGAAGCGGGGCTACCACCCAAAAAGACCCTTGAGCGTCTCGTCGAAATGCGAGTCGAGTTTGCGTACGGTCCGTACCGGCATGCATTCGAAATTTATCGTGCTGGAGACACCAAGCTCTCGGACAAGGCGTTTCGAGAACAGATGACGATGGAAGATCTGTATAGGGCTGAATGGGTGCGTGTTCTGACGCAGATTCGTCCGTCTGCCTCGACGGCCGAGCTTCAGGTGTCATGGCTCGCGGCTCACCATCTGATTGGTTACACGGCCGCGAGTGTCTACAGCAGAGATGAAGAAGAGCACAAGCGCCACCTCAAGAAGATGGCGATAGCCGTACTGCTTGCGTAGTCATGGAAGGGTGGACCGTTCGGCAACCACTCGATTGGCTCCGAGCAGTGGTTCCACGTCACGGCCCCGAATGACCGAGCAGCGATTGAAACATGTGATGTTCAAAAACTCCATGTCCGAAGGCAAGCCGCTGGTAAACCCCCTGCATGAACTGTGAATGCTGCTGCCATGCCAGTGAGGGCCGAACTTGCGAAGTGGTCGGTGACCGATCGGAAGCAGGTTCTGCGGCCAGCACACCTCCACTCCCCGTCGCCACTCGGCATCCTTATGGCGTCGCTCACCGAGTGGCTGAGCTGTTGATGGCGAGGTGTGGGGCCTGTCCGCTGAGGACTTAGGCGCCGAGCAGCGAATGGGCAATCTCTCGGTACTGGGCCAGTGGAAGACCCTGCTCGTCCGCGATGACCTCTATGGATACGTGGTTGGCCCCGGCGTCGTGGTGCTCGCGGATGCGGCCCGCAACGGTCGCGATGTCGCCCCATGGGATCACCGCGTCGATCAAACGGTCGCTCCCACCGCCGCCAATGTCGTCGTCGCTGTAGCCGAATGTCCGCAGGTTGTTGGCATAGTTGGGAAGGTTCAGGTATGTGGCAGCATGCGCGCGCGCGAGCTCCCGGGCCCTTGCCGCTTCCGTCTCGAGCACGACAGTCACCCCCGGCGCGAGGAGTGTTCCGGGGCCGAGGATGCCGCGGGCTCGCATGGTGTGTTCGACCGGGACGAAGTACGGGTATGCCCCAGCGGCACGCTCTGAGGCGAGCTGGAGCATGCAGGGACCGAGAGCTGCGAGCACCCGCCGCTCTGGCGGCACTGGCACCACCAGAGCGTCGAGAGCGTCGAGGTAGGCGACCATCTGCGAGTAGGGGCGGGCGTAGTTCTGCACGATTGGGGCATGGCTGGCACCAAGGCCGAGCAAGAAGCGGCCCGGGAACCGTGCCTCGAGCGCGGCAACCGTGGGACCGACGTCCTCGGGAGCACCTGCCCAGATGTTGACGATGCCGCTGGCCACCGTAACCTGCACCGTCGAGTCGAGCAGGCGCTCGAAGTGTGGGGAGAGACCAGGGTTCCGGCGTGCGGACGACCACAGCGCCCCGTAGCCGAGTGACTCGAGTTCTCGCGCTGCGTCGAGTACAGGGTCATCCGCGACTTGCCAGNNACCAACACACGCCCACACGGCCGAGGTTCATGCCAACACGGAAATACATGTCCGCTGGGCTCCGATAGGGAAACGGCAGCCCCTATGTGTTTCCCACCCGACAACAAACCCGCGTAAGCAGTACACCCTGGCACACCCGTCGGTCCCATGTCCTCGAACGCCGCGACTGCGCAGTTCCGTTCTCGTCATTGAGCAGATTCTGACCAACGGCGAAGGAGACCCCTCGCGATCACGATCCTTTGGATCTCGTTGGTACCCTCACCAATGATCATTAGGGGAGCGTCACGATAGAACCGCTCCACCGGAAGGTCCGTCGTGTAGCCGTAGCCCCCGTGAAGACGCATCGCTTCTGTAGCCACTTCAAATGCTGTTTCGGAACAAAACAATTTGGCCATGCCGGCCTCAACATCAGCTCGTTGACCTGCTTCGAACTTCTCTGCCGCCGACTTGACCAGCAGGCGTGACGCCTCAATCTTGGTCGCCATATCGGCCAGCTTGAACTGGATCGCTTGGTGCTTGTGGATGGGGACTCCGAATGTCCTACGTTCGTGTGAGTACTTCATCGAAGCGTCGAATGCTGCTCGGGCTACGCCAAGGGCTCTGGCGGCTACATTTATC
>PMPX01000337.1 GCA_003169235.1 Acidimicrobiaceae bacterium
CAGGTGCTCCACGGCGCGAGGGCCGGCCAGGTCGCCGTCCTTGGTCACGTGTCCGACCAGGAGGAGGGGGACGCCGGTCGACTTGGCCATGCGGGTCAGGCGCTCGACGCACGTGCGCACCTGGGCCAGGCTGCCGGCCGGCTGACCCAGAACGGGATCCGAGACGGACTGCAGCGAGTCGACCACCACGAGGGCCGGGCGGTGGCGCCCGACGGCTGCCTCGATCGCCTCGACGTCGGGGCCCTCGAGGGCGAGGAGGTGGTGCGGCACCGGGCCCATGCGCGACGCCCGCCCGCTCACCTGGGTCAGCGACTCCTCGGCCGAGGCGAGCATGACGTCGACGCCGGTGGCGGCGACCGACGAGAGCACCTGGAACAGCAGCGTGGACTTGCCGATGCCCGGCGGCCCGAACAGCAGCGTCACGGAGCCGCCGACCACGCCGCCCCCCATCACCCGGTCGAGCTCGCTCACGCCCGTCGGCAGCGGGCGCGCCCCGTCGGTCGAGACGTCGCGCAGCGCGACGGCGGGCACGCCCTCCACGGCTGCGGCCCGGCCCGGCCGGTGCACCCGGACGGATGCGGGGCCCAGGGTGTTCCATTCGCCGCAGGCGCCACACCGCCCGACCCAGCGCAGCGACGTGGACCCACACGCCGTGCAGACATAGGGGACCTCGGAACGGGCGCGCTGGGTGGTGGTCATGGGGGCACGCTAGGGAAGGGCTGTGACAGCGCCCGACGCCCCTGGGCCTCCCGGTGACAGGCTCAGGGGGTGGACATACCGACGCGGGCCGACCGTGAGGGCTGGGCCCGCCGGCTCGGCGACGAAGACCTCCATCGCCGGCTGTTGGAGGACCTGCCGTGCCTCCACCAGGTCGACCAGGGGCCCGCCGGCCCCGCCGAACCCCTGTCGGGCTGGGTGCGGGTGGCGGCGTGGAACATCGAGCGCGGGCGCCGACCGGTCGAACTGGCCGGACGACTGCGCTCCTGCGGCGCCCAGCTGTGCCTGCTCTCCGAGGTCGACGTCG
Source organism: Acidimicrobiaceae bacterium (assembly GCA_003169235.1). GTDB lineage: Bacteria > Actinomycetota > Acidimicrobiia > Acidimicrobiales > RAAP-2 > Bog-473. Next base: position 1,025 of record PMPX01000337.1, read on the forward strand.
GAATGGCTCGCACCCGGAACGAGGACGTCGCCGGCGCCATCGCCACCCACACCGGGTCGGGCCACGCCTTCGGCGTCGAGTTCGTCGAACTCGGTCTGGGTGACGAGCTCGAGCAGCGCGAGGCGGCCGGGGCCGAGAACGAGCGCGCGCTGCACGGCAACGCCATCGCGTCGGTGGCACGGCTCCAGAACCCGTCGGTCGTCCGGCTCCCCGACGTCGGCCTCGGGTGGTTCGCCGCCGGCTCCACGCAGCCTCGCGTCGGCGGGCGCATGGCCGTCCTGGCGACGGTCCCCATCGACGGTGTCCCCGTGCTCGTGGCTTCGACGCACCTGGAGAACCGCAGCGACCCCGCGCACCGGGCCGAGCAGCTGGAGGTGCTGCTGCGCGCGGTCGAGGAGCGCGCTGACGGCGGACCTGCCGTCGTGGGCGGGGACCTCAACACCCTGGGCGCCAGGCACACCGACCTGTTCGACGGCGCCCTGGTGCGGAGCATGCGCGCCGCGGAGCCCACCCGCTTCAGCTGGCCCGTTGCCCACGAGCCCCTCTTCGACGTGGCGCGGTCGTACGGTTTCGAGTGGACCGACGCCAACGTCGCCGCGCCGACGACGGAGCACGACGCTGACGGGCTGCCCGACCGCGTGCCGCTCAAGCTGGACTGGCTGCTGGTGCGCGGGCTGGTCGCCCGGCGCCCCGCCGTCCTCCCCGCCGGCGGGCTCTCGGACCACCAGGGCGTGACGGTCGGCGTGCGCGTGCCGTGACGACCATCCGGCCTTCGCGTCCCGACGACGCCGCGGCAATTCTGGTCGTCGTCTCGGACGCGTTCGCCGACGACACCCGCGACGCCACGGAGGAGCTGGCGATCGTGCGCCGCACCTGGAGCGCCTGCCCGCTCCCGGACCGGATCGAGCTCGTGGCCGTCGCCGACGGCGCCGTTGCGGGGCACGTGCTCGCCGCACCCGGGCGGCTGGACGCTCGGGCCACGGCGGTCGCCGGGGTCGCCCCGGTCTGTGTGGCGCCCGCGTACCAGCACCGCGGCATCGGGTCCGCGCTCGTGGCCGAGTTGATCCGGACAGCCGAGGAGCGGAACTGGCCCCTGCTCGTGCTCCTCGGCGACCCCGCCTTCTACGGGCGGTTCGGCTTCGAGTCCGCGGGGCCTCTCGGCCTCGACTACGCACCGGCCGGAGCGGGGAACCCCCACTTCCAGGCGCGAAGGCTCCCGGGCTCCAGCGGAGCGCGGCGCGGGGCGTTCAGCTACTGCTGGGAGTGACTACTCGGCGTCGGCGCCGGCACCGGCCAGCTCGAGCGGCGGGGGCTGGATGCCCTCGATCGCCGTGAAGCTGAGCTGCGGCCCTTCGCCGTCGATGGGCGACTCCTCGACGTCCACGACGATCGTCTCGCCGACCCGGAACTCCTTCCACAGGATGCGCTCCGACAGCGGGTCCTCGACCAGCTGCTGGATCGCCCGGCGGAGCGGGCGTGCCCCCAGCTGGGGGTCGTAGCCCTTCTCGGCCAGCAGGGTGCGGGCGGCGGGCGTCAACTCCAGGCCGATGCCCTGGTCCGACAGCTGCTTGATGGTCCGCGACATGAGCAGGTCGACGATCTCGGTGACCTCGGCCCGCGACAGCTCGTGGAAGACGATCACCTCGTCGATCCGGTTGAGGAACTCGGGCCGGAAGTGGCTCTTGAGCGCCTCGTCGACCTTGGCCTTCATGCGCTCGTAGGTCACCGCCTCCGACGTCTTGGCGAAGCCCATGGACGACTTGCGGAGGTCCGCCGTGCCGAGGTTCGAGGTCATGATCAGCACCGTGTTCTTGAAGTCCACCGAGCGGCCCTGGGCGTCGGTCAGGCGACCGTCCTCCAGGATCTGCAGCAGCGTGTTGAACACGTCGGGGTGCGCCTTCTCGACCTCGTCGAACAGCACGACCGAGAACGGCTTGCGCCGCACGGCCTCGGTGAGCTGACCGCCCTCTTCGTAGCCGACGTAGCCCGGGGGCGAGCCGACGAGCCGGCTCACGGTGTGCTTCTCCATGTACTCGGACATGTCGAGCTGAATCAGCGCGTCCTCGTCGTCGAAGAGGAACTCCGCCAGTGTCTTGGCCAGCTCGGTCTTCCCGACCCCGGTCGGGCCCAGGAAGATGAACGAGCCGCTCGGGCGCTTGGGGTCCTTGAGGCCGGCCCGCGTGCGGCGGATGGCACGGGAGAGCGCCTTGAGCGCCTCCTCCTGCCCGATGACCCGCTTGTGGAGCTCGTCCTCCATGCGCAGCAGCTTGGCGGTCTCCTCCTCGGTGAGGCGGTAGACCGGGATGCCGGTCCAGGCGGCCAGCACCTCGGCGATGACCTCCTCGTCCACGACGTCGAAGAGGTCGACGCCCTCGGCCCGCAGCTCGGCCTCCTGGCTCTCCTTGCGGTCGAGGCGCTCCTTCTCCTGCTCGGCCAGCTTCTTGGCCTGCTCGAAGGCGCCCTTCTCTATGGCGGCCTCCTTGTCGGCGCGCAGGCGCGCGATCTCCTCGTCGAGCTTCTTCGCCCCGGGCGGGGTGCTCATGCGCCGGATGCGCAGGCGGCTGCCCGCCTCGTCGATGAGGTCGATCGCCTTGTCGGGGAGGTAGCGGTCGGCCAGGTAGCGGTCGGCCAGGTTGGCCGCGGCCACCAGCGCCTGGTCGGTGATGCTGACGGCGTGGTGCGACTCGTAGCGGTCGCGCAGGCCCTTGAGGATGTCGATGGTGAGGGC
>PMPX01000119.1 GCA_003169235.1 Acidimicrobiaceae bacterium
GAGGGGCCATGGCATTCCGGCTCACAACGAAGTCGCAACGGGTAGCCGCGATCACAGTTGCCGCCGTGATCGCTGTCCTGTCGTTGGCGTCAACGGTCCGAGCGTCAGCTACGCCGACGACCCCGGCTGGCACCGTGGTGAAGGCTATGAGCACTGCCACTTACGGGTCGGTGCTCGTGGCGGGTAGCGGCCGTCTGGCCGGCTACCCGCTTTACGCTGTCAGCAGCGATGCCGGCGGCAAGTTCGGTTGTAGCATCAAGCCCGCTTTAGGGTACGACGTCAGTGAGGGCGTGACCACGCAGCTGCCCTGCACAGGGCCCGAGCTCGACGCCATGTGCTTTGACGACTGCCCGATCGCCTTCTGGCCCGCGTTGACCACGACCGCGGCGCCAGTCGCCGGTTCAGGCGTCCACCAGGACCTGCTCGGGACCGTCCGCCGTCCTGGTGTCGGAGACCAGGTCACATACGCCGGTCATCCGCTCTACCTCTTCGACGGCCCCTCCCACCCGTTCGTGCCATTGGGCGAGGGGTCCTTGGGCACCGTTCCCCCGCTCCCACCGTGGCATGGTCTGTGGGACCTTGTCTCTTCGGCCAACGGTCAACCGGCGCCCGGCGTAGCCACGATCGAGACCGAGGCCCTCCCACATGACAAGACGGTGGTGGCGGCGGAGGAGTACCCCACAAGCGGCCGCACCGCCTTCACCGTCTACTCTTTCAGCGGTGACCGCTCCGGGGTGACCGGGTGCAGCGGTGCGTGTGCCATCACGTGGATCCCGGTCCTCACCACCGGGGTACCGTCGGTTGCCGGTGCGGTCGCGGTGAAGGACGTCGGCGTCGTCCGCCGGCCCGATGGGACCACGCAGGTGACATATGACGGCAAGCCGCTCTACCTGTACTCGGCGGAACAGGTGGTCTTCGGCCACGCCGGAGGACCACCACATCCCGTAGCAGTCGGGAACGGCAACGGGCTGCGCGGCCCCGGGGGCGGGGTGTTCTCGGTAGTAGTGCAGCTTCCTCAATAGTCCCGTCGCCAACAGGGGCTAACGCTGGTACTGCTGCCCGCCGTACGATTGCTGGGTGCGCGGAGCTTGGTACTAGGTGCCGCCAGCCGCTAACTCTGGTGGTGCCTACTAGTGGCGTTGCCGGCTTACCTCTCTGATGAACCGCGCCCAGTCGCCTCGCGCCGGTGTGGTGGGGTGGTCATCGACGATGTGAGCCGCACCTACCCGGCTTCGGCCGGCCCGGCGGCTGGTGTTTTCGGGATATGCGCCGAGCTCACCGCCGGCTCCTTCGTGACCTTGAGCGGGCCCTCAGGCAGCGGGAAGAGCACTCTGCTCAACCTCGTCGCGGCCTTGGACCACCCGACCAGCGGGCGCATTGTCGTCGACGGCCGGGACATCGCCGCTGCCCCTGAGCGCGAGAGGGCCGAGTACCGGCTCCGGCTGGTCGGCTGCCTGTTCCAAGACGCACCGCTGATCGGGGAGCTGAGCGTGGCCAACAATGTCGTGCTCCCCGGCCTCCTAGCGCGCTCTGACCGCCGGGAGGCTCGCGGCCGGGCGCAGGAACTGCTCGACCGCGTCGGCTTGAGCAGGCAATCAGCTATGTTCCCAGCCCAGCTCTCCGTGGGCCAGAGGCAACGAGCTGCCTTCGCCCGGGCGCTCATGAACCGCCCCCGCCTGCTGCTGGCCGACGAGCCTACAGGCAACCTTGACCGGGCGACGGGGCGCCAGGTTATGGAGCTCGTCGCCGGCGCCCAGGCCGAGGGCTGCACGGTGGTGGTGGTTACCCACGACCCCGAGATAGCTGCCGCCGGCGACCAGCACCTGCGGCTCCTCGACGGGCATCTGGTCGCCTGAAGCGCGGGTTGCCAGCGTGCGCAAGCGGGCCGCCGCCGCTCTTGTCCTGTCCAGCCGCTGGAAGACCGGCCTGGCCGAAGCCCTCTTGGTCGGGCTCGTGGCCATGGTGGCCGCCGGCGTCCTGAGTGCCGCCTGGCTCGCCCGGGGCGCCGCCGACCTTTCTGCTCCAGCCCTCGAACGGGCCATCGGTGCCCCCGAGTACGTGGTCCAGGTCCCGCCGCCCGACTACGGGCGGGCGGCACGCGAGGTCGCCACCACGGACGACTTCAGCCGGGTGGGCCTTGCCGTCTCGGAGATCCCGGGCACGCTTTCCCACCCGGGCCATAACCTGGAGGCCGACTTCTTCGTGGGCTCGGGCGCACAGCTGCCACCCTGGGACAACCTCGTCAAAGGCATGAGGGCCGCCGCCGGCCCGGCGGCCTGGCTGGAGCTTGGAGCGGCCGAGACGTTGGGGGTGTCCCCCGGGTCCACGGTGACAATGCACACCTCGACAGGGGTACGGCACCTGAGAGTGGCCGGCATCTTTGGCGACCTTTCTCGCGGCGAGTACCCGATCAACCCGGTCGCCGACGTCGTCCTCGACCCTTCCGCCGCCAAGGTGAGCGGGCTCCCCGCACCATCGACCACCGCCTTCGGGCTGTGGACGACGGAGCCTCCGAGCATCACCGGCCCGGCCCTGGCCCGTGCTTTGCCGCCCGGCGGGAGCTGGTCCCGCCTGGCCAACGTCCCCGGGGACTTTGGCGTCATCACGGACCTGATAATCGGCCTCTTGGCCATCTTCGCCGTGGCCGCCCTGGTGGCCTTGGTGCTGTTGGTGGCGGCCATGGTGTACCTGGAAGTGCTCCGGCGGGAGCGCTGGATCGGCCAACTGCGGGCGATCGGGTGGACCTCCGGGGCGGTCCGGTCCCTTTTGGCTATCGAGTGGGCGCCCGTCACTTTTCTCGGGGCGGTGGCCGGCACCGCCGTCGGGGCCTGGTCCGCCAAGCCCATCGCCCGGCTCATGACCCAGCTCTATGGAGCGGTCCCCTACCTACCCGGGGCACCCTTGACGGCGGCGGCAGTGGTGGCTCTGGTGGTCGCGGTCACCGTGGGCACGGCCATGATCGCCACTCGGCGTATCGGCGAACGAGCCATTTGCCAGCAGCTGCGCTTGCTGAGCTCAGATCCTCCGGCCGGGCGCACGGGGCGCTTGGCCCACGGGGGCGCGTCCCTCCGAGTCGGCCTTGCCATGCTGGCGGGGCGGAAACGGCGGGCTGTCTCGATTGCCACGGTCACTTTCTTCGCTTCCCTGATCGCCGTGCTCGGCAGCTCGCTTTCCTCGGTGGCGGGCGCCGTCGGGCACGACCCGGCGGTTTGGGGCTTCCGGTTCGACTACGAGGTGCAACTGCCCGTCGGCGCCCAGGACGCGCCCGCCCTGGCCGAGGCTCGCCGTCTACCCAATGTGGCCTCCGTCTCGCCTGCCTATTTCGGCGCCGGGCGGGTACCCGGCAAGGGTTCCACCGGCCAGATCTTGCTCGTCTCGCCTGCGTTCTTCGCCCCCCATCGCGTGCACGGCTCGCCGCTCACGGGCCCTTACCAAGTGGAAGTGGGCCAAGAACTGGCCCACCTGGTCAGCCCGTCGGGGACGCTCCCGATGACGGTCGGGGGCCGGACGGTGCTGCTCCATGTGGCGGGCGTGGTGCAGGACCTGTTCGACCGTGGCAGCATCGTGCTCGGCTTGCCCACCCTCACGGCGGAACTCGCCCCTGACATAACCACCAACGGTCTGTTCGTGAAATGCTCGTCCGCTGTCACCTGCTCGGCGGTAGGCCGCCGCTTAGGAGCCGCCGACGCGGGAGCCTGGGCGGTGATCAGCGCCCGAGATGACATGGCCCTGCCCTTTGGGGGGTCGGTCGTTGCCGTGACGCGGGACTTCTTCATAGCTTTCGTCCTCCTCGCCGCGCTCGCCGGGCTGTACGCGGGCCTGGCCACCGCCGGGGAGACGATGTCGACGTACGGTCTGTTGCGGGCGATCGGGGCCGGCAGAGGCCGGGCCGTCGGTACGGGCGTGGTCCAGGCCTTTGCCATGACTTTCCCGGCTGCCTCCCTGGCGTTGGTGGGCGGCGTCCCCTTGAGCCACCTGGTCGTGAGCGCCGCCAGCTCGGCCATTGGAGGGCTGTCGGAGGGCTCGATCTCGTTCTGGTCGGCCGGCTCGGCGGCTCTCGTGGTCGCCGTGGTGGCCTGCGCGGGAGTGGGCGTGCCCCTCGGTGTTGCGGCCTGGCGTGCCCCTGCCCGAGCCTTGAGGGCCCTCGGCTAGGCCGCCTCGTGCGCCCCGTCGCGCGCCCTTGGCATACTGGCGCGATGCCTCGTAACCAGCCCTGGTGGCGCAACGCCATCATTTACCAGATATATGTCCGCAGCTTTAGGGACTCCAATGGCGACGGGACCGGGGATCTGGCCGGCATCTGCGAGAAGCTGGACTATCTGCAGTGGTTGGGCGTAGACGGCCTGTGGCTTTCGCCCACCATGCCGTCGCCCAACGCCGACTGGGGCTACGACGTCTCGGACTACCGCGACATCGACCCCGCCTACGGGACGCTCGACGACCTCGACACCCTGGTGCGCGAGGCGGGCCGGCGGGGCATCCGCATCCTCATGGACCTGGTGCCCAACCACACCAGTGACCAGCACCCGTGGTTCGTCGACGCCCTCGGCGGGCGCGACTCGGCGCACCGCGGCTACTACGTGTGGGCCGACCCCAAGCCGGACGGGAGCCCGCCCAACAACTGGATGAGCATCTTCGGCGGCCCGGCGTGGCACCTCGACGAGAGCAGCGGCCAGTACTACCTGCACAACTTCGAGGCGGCCCAGCCCGATCTCGACTGGTGGAACGAGGACGTCCGCCGCGAGTTCGACGAGATCGTCCGCTTCTGGTGGGACCGCGGCGTGGCGGGCTTCCGGATTGACGTCTGCAACATGATGATCAAGGACAAGGACCTGCGCGACAACCCTCCCGCCACCGAGGACGATCCGCTGGACCAGCAGTTCATGGGCGTGCGGGCCGTCTACAACACGGACCGCCCGGAGGCGCACGACATCCTGCGCCGGTGGCGCTCCATCGCGGACACCTACGAGCCGGAGCGGTTGCTGATCGGCGAGACCAACGTGGAGCAGATCCCGACCCTGATGGAGTTCTACGGAAACGGGCACGACGAGCTGCACGGCGGGTTCAACTTCGTCTTCATCAACGCCCCGTTCGAGGCGGAGGCCCTGCGCCTCGTGGTCGAGGACACCGAGGCGCTCATCCCCACCGAGGCCTGGCCGATCTGGACGGCCTCCAACCACGACGTGTCGCGGCTGTCGACCCGCTGGGCCGACGGCGACCCGGACAAGGTGAAGGTGGCGCTGCTGATCCTCNNACCGACGGGCCGATCGAGCGCGACGACGTCCTCGACGCGGTGGGGACGCGCTTCTGGCCGTACTACAAGGGTCGTGACGCGGAGCGGACGCCGATGCCCTGGTCGGGCGGGCCGGGCGGGGGCTTCACCACGCCGGGCACGCGCCCGTGGCTGCCCATGGCCGACCCGGCGGCGTGCAACGTGGCCGACCAGGAGGGTGATCCCGGCTCGGTGCTCGAGCTGACCCGGCGGGCGATCGCGGCGCGCACCGCCAGCGACGAGCTGGCCGTCGGTCCGTACCGGTCGCTGGACTCGCCCGCGGGAACCTGGGCCTTCAGGAGGGGCGAGGGCACGACGGTGCTGCTCAACCTGTCGGACGCACCGGCCACCTTCGGCGACGTGCGTGGCACGGTCACGGTGGCGACCGGGCCCGAGCTCGAGGGCTCGAGCATCGAGGGGGCCCTGACGCTGCCGGCCTGGAGCGGTGCCGTCGTGGTGACGTGACCGTCGGTGCGGCGCCGGCGGGTGCGCGCCGCTTCGTGCTGTGCGCGACGCCGGCCCACGGCCACACGGCGCCGTTGCTGGCGCTGTCCCGCCGGCTGGTGGACGAGGGCAACGAGGTCGTGTTCTTCACCACGGCGCACTACCGCGAGGCCGTCGAGGCGACCGGCGCGTCGCTCGCGCCCTTCGCCGAGGAGTACGACGCCCACGACCTCATGGTGGCCAACCCCGAACGGGAGTCGTCGTCCAAGCGCGGCGTGCGCGGCGTCAAGGACGACCTGCGACGCATCTTCGTCGGGCCGATCCCCGGCCAGCACCGGGACCTGCGCGCCGTCCTCGACGGCTTCCCCGCCGACTGCATCGTGATGGACACCATGTTCCTCGGCGCGCTGCCCCTGGCGCTGGGCCCCCGTGACGCCCGTCCGGCGCTGGCCTGCATCGGCGTGATGCCCTACGCCTCGACCAGCCGCGACACGGCACCCTTCGGCGCCGCGTTCCAGCCCGGCAGCGGCCCCCTGCACCGGGTGCGCAACGTGGCCATGAACTGGGCGACCGAGCACGTCGTGCTGGCCGGGATCCAGCACCTCGCCCGCCGCCGCCTGGCCGAGGCCGGCGCGCCCCGCTTCCGCGGCTATCTCGTCGACCTGCAGCCCAAGGTGGTGGACGCCTACCTGCAGGGCACCGTGGCGGGCTTCGAGTACCCGCGCTCGGACCTGCCGCCATCGGTGCGCTTCGTCGGCCCGATCCTCGCTCCCCCGTCGACCTCCTTCGAGCCGCCACGGTGGTGGGCGGAGCTCGAGGACACCCGACCGGTCGTGCACGTGACCCAGGGCACACTGGACAACGCGGACCTGGGCCGGCTCCTCCTGCTGACCACCCGGGCCCTGGCGGGCCGGGACGTGCTGGTGGTGGCCACGACCGGGGGGCCCGACCCGGCGCCGCTGCGGCGTGACCTGCCGACCAACGTGCGCCTGGAGCGCTTCATCCCCCACGACCTCCTGCTCCCCCACGTCGACGTCATGGTCACCAACGGCGGCTACGGCGGCGTCCAGCAGGCGCTGGCCAACGGGGTGCCCCTGGTGGTGGCCGGCGACAGCGAGGACAAGCCCGAGGTCGCGGCACGCGTCCAGTGGTCGGGCGCCGGCGTCAACCTGCACACCGGTCGCCCCTCCGTGGCGATGGTGGCCCGGGCGGTGCGCCGCGTCCTCACCAAGCCGTCGTACCGGGAGAGAGCACGGGCGCTGCAGGCCGAGATCGCCGCCACCGACCCCCTGGGTGCGATCAGTGCGGCGCTCGACGGGCTCTGTGCCGCGGGTGCGGCGGGTGCGGCGGGTGCGGGGCGTGCGGCGGGCTGACGACGTGCCACCGAGCCGAACCTACGATGGGACCGGTCGCCGGCACCTCCCGCACGACCGGCCGCAGAGGGAGAACGGATGATCGAGCGCGTGATGGCACAGTGGCACTCCTACCTGCGCGGTGAACTGCCGGACGGCCTCGACGACCTCCTCGACGACGACGTCGTCTTCTACTCGCCGATCGTGTTCACACCGCAGCGCGGCAAGGCGATCACGAGCCTCTACCTGCAGGCGGCGGGTCAGACCTTCGGGGGGGACGATGCGACGGCGGGCTCGGAGCAGGGCGAGTCGAGCGGACGCTTCACCTACACCAAGACGGTGGTCGGCGACGACACCGCCGTCCTCGAGTTCGAGACCACCATGGAGGGCAAGTACGTCAACGGCGTCGACATCATCCGGTGCAACGATGCCGGGCGCATCGTGGAGTTCCGGGTGATGATCCGGCCGTTGCAGGCCGTCAACCTCGTCCATCGGCGGATGGCGGCGATGCTGGAGTCCATGAACCCCGACGCCTGAGGGTCAGCGTGCCCGCAGTTCCCTGTTCCGCACGTCGGACAAGGCACCGGCGGCGAGCCGAAGGTCGGCCAGCGTGTCGGCCGTCGGGGCCGCGACCTCTCGTTTCGCCGCCTTGATCAGCACGGTCTGGGCCCGAAGGACTGATTCGGGGACCTCTTGGGCCGGTGAGGCGCTGCTGGTCTCCCCGATCACCGCGCCCTTGGTCGAAGAGCCGAACGCCCCCGAACCGATGATGCTGCTCTCGTAGGCATCGCTGTCGTCGATGTGCTGATCCAATCGCTCGAGCGCCGCCAGGAGCTCGTTGCGCAGATCGGTGGAGGGGTTGGCGAGATACGCCCCGACGGACGCTTCGACCGAGCCGAGATCGAGCACCAGGATGGCATCGACGACGAGCTCGTCATCGGAGCCGTCGGTCTGGTGGTCTTCACGTCCGGACATGACACGGACCTCCGGTGCGCTCGGGTCGGTGGAGGAACGCTAGCAACGAAGCGGTTCGCCGTGGGCTCCGGCGGACGAGTCCGTCACCGAGGCGGAGGCTGATGCTCCACGTCGAAGATGTCGATGCCCCGACCGGCTGCAGGGTCAGGTACCAGGAACCCACTCGGCCGTTCGCACCCGTCGGCAAGGGGCGTGGCCGGCCTGACCCGTTCCGCTCTCGGGGTGAGCTTCCTCCGAGCGGCGTCGAGCGGTGACGGAGCTCGATGCCGCACTCGCTTGGGCGCGACGTGTCGATCCGCAGCTGGTCCAAGCCCCAACCGCCCATCCTTGTGTTGTGCGTCCGTTGTGTTGTGCGTCCGTTGTGCGATTGGGCATCGTCGACTCTGCCGTGTGGGCCAGCACCAGCCGTGACTCTCGAGGTGAGGCGAAGCCCCGACGCCCGGGTCGCCGTCCTCCACTCCAGCCTGAAGCGCGAGCTTCAGCTCCGTTCCGTGGTCGTCGTCAGGTGCGTGATGCGGATGTGGGCGTCCCGCTGCCCTGGACCCGCCCTCTCCCTCGTGAACCCCGCTTCGCCACATGGTTGTCCCGCATCAGCTGGGCCTCGTGCTTCGACTGCACCGGCGTGCCGATTCCGATGAGGCCTTCCATGGCTGTAGTCCGCTGGCACTCGGGGCATATGACCGCCCAGAGCCCATCGCTGCTTCTCACAACTTCAGGGTGGTGAACCAGGCCCTGCATTGCCGCCTCCCGTACGATCCCCAACCGACTCCCGCAGGATGGCACAGTCGGCGGGCGTGCGGTAGAGCCGGATGTCCTGAGCTCANNGATGGCCTTGGTCGAGCGCGAGGAGGGATGCCTCCGTGCCGGCGACGGCGAGGAGGTCGTCCTGGCCGATCTGGCGGATCAGACTGGCGCCGTCGAGATAGACCCGCTCGTTCACGATGCGGTCACCGTCGAAGAAGAACACCGCGATGACGGCAACCCGGAACGACCTGCCGGTGGGCGGCTGACCGTAGAAGTCGCCGGTATTGGTCCCCAACAGGTCGAACTCGGCGATGATCGTGTCGTCCGTGGCCACGTGGAATCGCACGTCCTCGTGACGCTGGTCCGGGAAGGCGGCCCGCTGACTGCGGTGGTACGCGAGCACGTCGGCGTCGCCGTCGTGGACCTGGCCGGTGGCCATGATCTCGTAGCGGGCGTGACCACCGAACGTGGCCAAGCAGGCGTCCCAGTCGTGGTCGACCTCGGACTGAAAATGCGTCTCGAGAACTTCGAGCCGGCGTTGCTCGAGCTCTTTGCTCACGGGTACTCCACGGAATCGGCTGGTGCGGTCCTACCGGTTGACCGGCGACATGTCGGAATAGCGGTCGCCCTTGGCCGGAGCCACGGTGTCGAGGATCGCCAGGTCCTCCTCGGTCAGCTCGACGTCGAGAGCGGCCACGTTCTCCTCCAGGTAGGTGCGCCGCTTGGTCCCCGGGATCGGTGCCACGTCGAGCCCCGCCGCGTGCACGAAGGCCAGCGCGACCTGGCCGGGGGTGCAGCCCTTGGCGGCGGCCAGCTGGTCGACCACCTCGACGATGGCGATGTTGTCGGCCAGGTTGTCGCCCTGGAAACGGGGCTGGTAGCGGCGGAAGTCCGACTCGTCGAGGTCGTCCAGCGAGCGCATGGTCCCGGTCAGGAAGCCCCGGCCGAGGGGGCTGTAGGGGACGAAGCCGACCCCGAGCTCCCGCAGCGTCGGGAGGATCTCCCGCTCGGGGTCGCGCGACCAGACCGAGTACTCCGTCTGCAGCGCCGAGATCGGGTGCACGGCGTGGGCCCGGCGGATGGTCTCCGGCGCGGCCTCCGACAGGCCGAGGAAGCGCACCTTGCCCAGGGTCACGAGCTCGGCCATCGCTCCCACCGTCTCCTCAATGGGCGTGTCGGGATCGACCCGGTGCTGGTAGTAGAGGTCGATGTGGTCGACGCCGAGGCGCGCCAGCGACCCGTCACAGGACTGGCGCACGTACTCGGGACGGCCGTTGATGGCACGCTTCGTCGGGTCGTCCGGGTCGCGCACGATCCCGAACTTGGTGGCGATGACGGCCTCGTCGCGGCGTCCGGCCAGCGCCCGCCCGACCAGCACCTCGTTGGTGTGCGGGCCGTACATGTCGGACGTGTCGAAGAAGGTCACACCGAGCTCGAGCGCCCGGTGGATGGTGGCGATCGACTCGTCGTCGTCGCCCGGGCCGTAGAAGTCCGACATCCCCATGCAGCCCAGTCCCTGACGTGACACGGTCAGTCCCTGGTTGCCCAGTGCGATGGTCTCCATGCTGGTGGTGCTCCCTCTCTCGGCGACGGTGCGGCAGGCGCCACCCTACGTGCAGTTCTCCCAGCGCAGATCCCTCAGCGCCGTTCCCTCACGCAGATCGCTCAGCCCTGGGCGACGCCCGTCACCCGGTTGGCCTGCACGAAGACGGCGCAGCGCCGTTCCCGGGCCATCACGCGGTCGTACTCGTCCCAATCATCGTGACCTCCCCCGGCCGCCTGGAACACGGCACGCAACAGTGCGGGCACGTCGAGGCCGAAGTCGAAGCCGTCGTCGGGGCCGATCAGGCGCACCAGGCCCGACACCGAGGCCCACTCGTAGCCGTGCGTGAAGGTGAGGGCGGCCTGGCCGCTCGCGCGCAACAGGCGCAGCTTGCGGGCATCGCCTCGGATCACCGCCGCCACGCTCGCTGCCGCGTCGATCGGGTCGGGCAGCACGCCGGCACTGACGAGCGAGGCATGGACGGCGCCGTCGGGCTCCATGGTGCTCAGGACGGCGAGATTCCCGCCGGCCGCGGCCACACGGGCCACCTTCTCGAGGTCTGCCACGGACCCACCTCCCAATCGGGTGTGGCGCGCCTGAGCGCGCCCCGGCGCACATCCCTCAGAACTCTATGGCTTTCGACGTGGCGCCGCTGCCGCTGCGGCCCGGTCGGGTCGCTTCTCGGCCACCGGCTAGGTCGGGTGGCCCCCCTCGGCGGGCACTCCCGTCGCGGCCAGTTCCACCAGCCGTTCCGCGTAGGTCTCGCTGTCGACGTCGTAGACCCACATGACCAGTGCGTCCTGACCCGTCACCGGGTAGTAGTTCTTGCGCACGGCGACCGGGGCGAAACCGAAGCGCCGGTACAGGGCCTGCGCCGGCTCGTTGTTGACCGCCACCTCGAGCGAGAGGTGCTTGACCCCGTCGGCGCGCAGCGTGCGGATGCCGTCCACGATCATGGTCGTGGCCACCCCGGTGCGCTGGTAGGCGGGTGCCGTCGCGATCGTCGTCATGTGCGCCTCGTCGTCGACGATCATGAACCCGATGTAGCCCGCCATCTCCTCGCCGTCCCAGGCGCCCCGGTAGAGCCGGCCCTTGCGCAGGGCCAGCTCGGAGTTGAAGACCTCGGGCGACCAGGGCTCGGGGAACACCACGCTCTCAATGCGGAGCAGCTTCCTCAGGTCACGGCGCTTGAGCTTGTCTATCCGCAGCGTCACGATGGCACCGGCTCAGGCCCGCTCCGCTCGTGCGAAGTTGCTCGTTGCGTCCGCCTCACGCATGTACAGGGGAACGACGCGCCCGGGCGCGACCGGCGCTTCTCCCGCCTCGATTCTCCGGAGCGCGAGGCCGAGGAGCGCCGCCGGTGGCGGGAAGGACAGCGCGGGGGCCGAGGCCTCGACACCCGACACCAGTTCGAGCACGGCGCGGTAGCGCTGGGCGCCGTCGCCGACCGCGAACACCGGCGCACCACCGAGGCCGTCCAGCGCCTCCGCCAGGTCCGCGGGCGCGAACAGGGCGGGCGCGATCGGCTCGGCGACCACCACCCCCGTGTCACCCACCTCGCGCACGGCCGCGAACACCTCCGCCCGGCGGGCGTCGACGCACGCCAGCACGAGTCCCCGATGGCCGGCGTCCGACGCGCCCTCGGTGAGGACGTCGAAGCTGCTGGCGCCGACGACCCCGATGCCGAGCGACTGGGCGAGCCCCTTGGCGGCCGCGACGCCCACCCGCAGACCCGTGAAGAGCCCCGGGCCGACGTCCACCGCCACGGCGCCGAGCTCGGCCGGGGTCAGGCCGACCTGCGCCAGCAGGTGCTCGAGGGCGGGCGTCAACGTCTCCACGTGGCGGCGCCGGCCCGTCAACGCGAACTCGGCCTGAACGCCCGCCGGCGTGCGCACCGCGACGCCCACCGTCTCGGTCGCGGTCTCAATGGCCACCACTCCGAAGGGGGCCGACGGCACCGACGGCGCCAGGCCGCTCATGGCGCCCCCCGCTCCGACACGGGCTGCAGCACGGCCGCCACCTCGTCCGACCGTCCCGCCCAGCGACCCCGCCCCTCCAACGAGACGGCGCGCCGCTCGGGTGCCGCGAGCGCGTCGGGGACGGAGAGCGTGACCTCGAGCGCACTCTCCCCCAGCGCGGGAACGGCCAGGTCGCCCCACTCCACGATCGCGACCGCATCCTCCTCGACCAGCTCGGCCAGGGCCAGGTCGGCGATCTCGTCCACCGAGCCCGTGCGGTACACGTCGGCGTGAATGAGGCTCCCGACGGGGCTGCCCTCGCCGCAGCGGTAGTGGCGCACCAGCGCGAACGTCGGGCTGGTCACCGGGCCCGGGACCCCCAGCGCGGCGGCGAAGCCCTGGGCGAAGACTGTCTTGCCGGCGCCCAGGTCGCCCACCAGGAGCACCACGTCGCCGGCCCGGCACAGGCCGGCCAGCCGACCCGCCAGCTCCCTGGTGGCGGCCGGCGAGTCGGTCGTGCGCTCGACGGGCCAGGTCATGCCCGGCCCGCCGCCACGAGGCGCTTCGCCCGGACGAGGTCGGCCCGCATCTCGGCCATGGCCTCCCCGCCCGCCCGGAGCACGTAGGCGGGATGGTACGTCGGGAGGAGGCGGGCCCGGCCGCGTTCGAAGACCTGGCCGCGCAGCTCGCGGATGCCCCGCGTGGTCTCGAGGAGGAGCTTGGTGGAGAAATTGCCCAGGGTGACGATGACCGAAGGGTCGATGATGGAGATCTGCTCGGCGAGATACGGCCGGCACGCCTCGATCTCGTTCGGTGCCGGGTCGCGGTTGTTCGGCGGTCGGCACTTGACCACGTTGGCGATGTAGCACTCCGCCCGGGTGAGGCCGATCTCCTCCCACATCAGGCGGTCGAGGAGCTTGCCCGAGCGGCCGACGAACGGCTCCCCGGCCAGGTCCTCCTCGCGCCCGGGG
Source organism: Acidimicrobiaceae bacterium (assembly GCA_003169235.1). Classification (GTDB taxonomy): domain Bacteria; phylum Actinomycetota; class Acidimicrobiia; order Acidimicrobiales; family RAAP-2; genus Bog-473. The sequence goes on from PMPX01000119.1 coordinate 13,260, forward strand.
CCCTCACCCACGAAGAGCAGGTCGGCACCGGGGTCGCCCACGCCGAAGACGACCTGGGTCCGCCCCTCGGCGAGCGGGCAGCGAGTGCACGTCGCCGCGGTGAGGCGCAGGCGCTCCAGGACGTCGACGTCAGGCACCGGGCGCGTCGGGGCGGTTGACCGGGACGCGGGGCATGCGCGGCCCCACGCCGCACACCACCTCGTAGCTGATCGTCCCCAACATGGCCGCCCAGTCGTCCGCTGTGACCGCCTCGCCACCTTGTCGGCCGAGCAGCACGACCTCGTCCCCGGGCCGCACCGAGTCGTCGTCACCGCAGTCGACCACGATCTGGTCCATCGTCACCATCCCGGCCAGCGGACGCCGCACCCCGCCGACCAGCACCTCGTACCCGGCTCCGAAGAGGGCGCGGGGCACGCCGTCGGCGTAGCCGATGGGCACCGTCGCGACCAGCGAACGCGCCGGCAGCGGGCGCAACCGGCCATAGGAGGGGCGCTCCCCCGCGTCGAGCGTGCGCACGGCGACCACACGCGCCTTGAGCGACATGGCCGGGCGCAGTTGCGCGCCCCCCGCCTGCGTGTCGAAGGCGGCGCGCACGGCGTCGCCGGGGAGATACCCGTAGAGGCCGAGGCCGCAGCGCACCATGTCGTAGCGGGAGCGAGGGAAGGCGATGCCGGCCGCCGTGTTGGCCGCGTGCAGGACGGGGGCGGTCACGCCCTGGGTGGCCAAGCCGGCCACCAGGCGCTCGAAGTGGTCGAGCTGGCCCTCCGTGAAGGCCCGGTCCTCCGCCTGCTCGCCGTCGGCCACCGGCAGGTGCGTCCAGACGCCCTCGAGGTCCAGCATGGGCTCGCGCGCCACCGCGGCGACGATCTCCGGCAGGTCCCCCGGCGTGGCGCCCACGCGGTGCATGCCGGTGTCGACCTTGACGTGGACCGCGCTGCGCCGGCGCGTCGCCCGCGCCCCGGCGGCGAAGGCCGAGATGGCGTCCGCCGAGTAGAGCGTCGGCGTGAGCCCGTAGGCCAGTGCGGTGTCCACGGCATCGAGGCCGCACTCGCTGAGCAGGAGCACCGGCGCGTCCACCCCGTGCTGGCGGAGCTCGACGCCCTCGTCGACCAGGGCCACGGCCAGTCGCCGCGCACCGCCGGCCAGGGCGGCCCGGGCCACCGCGGGCCCACCATGCCCGTAGCCGTGGGCCTTGACCACCGCGCACAGCTCGGCCGGCGCCACCAGTCGTGCCAACACCGCGGCGTTGTGCGTCACGGCGGCCAGGTCGATCTCGGCCCACGCCGGGCGCGAGCGCCCCTGGGCCATGGTCACCGCGGCGTCCTCGTCCGACGGGTCGGGCACCACGAGCCGGATCGGCGCGCCCTCAACCACCGGCGCCCCGGTCCCGGTCGCCGCCGCGGTCCGGCTCCTGCAGGGAGGACAGCAGCTCGGTGAGGAGGCGCGGCAGGTCACCGGACACCAGGCCCTGCGACGGGCCGAGCGACGCCGCCCGCCCGTGCGCGTGCGCCCCGAGTGCCGCCGCTTCGAAGACGTCCAGACCGCGGGCGCAGAAGGCCGCGATGACGCCCGACAGCACGTCGCCGCTGCCGGCGGTGGCGAGCGCGGGGCCGCCGGCGGCGGCCAGGAGCACGTCGGGGAACGTGGCCGCGCCACCGGGGGCGGCCACGGCGGTGAGGGGTCCCTTCAGCAGCACGACGGCGCCCGTCGACGCGGCCAGCCGGCGCGCCGCGTCCAGGCGGTCCGCGCCGGGCGGGGAGCCGGCGATGCGGGCGTACTCGCCGTCGTGGGGGGTGAGGATGCTCGGGGCGCTCCGCGTGTCGAGGAGCGCGCGAGCCGACGCGGCGTCCCCCAGCGCCGTGAGCGCGTCGGCGTCGATCACCAGCGGCACGGGCACGGCCGCCAGCACGGCCCGGATCTGGCCGGCGACGGCCTCTCCGGTGCCGAGCCCAGGCCCGACGACGACGGCCTTGCACTTGGCGGTGGCCTCCAGGAAGTCGCCCGCCCACCCGTCGGGGGGCAGGTGCATGCGCACGGCCTCCGTCGGCCAGGGCGCGGCGGGGTCGCCGGGCGAGCCCAGGCGCACCATGCCGGCGCCGGCTGCCATGGCCCCCCGGGTGCACAGGATCGCCGCGCCCTCCATGCCCGGCGAGCCGGCGGCCACGCCGACGGCATTCGTCCACTTGTTGACCTGGCGCGGCCGGGGCGGCAGCAGCGCGGTGACGTCGGCGTCGTCGACGAGGAGCACGCGGGGCGTGGGGAACCCGATCCCGATGTCGGCCACCTCGACGGTGCCGCTCAGGCGCGGCCCGTCGCCCTGGAGCAGCCCGGGCTTCAGGGCGGCGAAGGTCACCGTGCGATCGGCCCGCACCGCCTCCCCGGGCGCCTCGCCGCTGTCGGCGTCGACGCCGGAGGGGATGTCGATGGCCAGCACCCCGGCGCGGGCGGGCACGGTCGGGGCGTCGTAGGAGCCCCGGAACCCGGTGCCGTAGGCGCCGTCGACGACGAGGTCGCAGGGCGGGAGCTCCGTTCCGCCCGGCGCCTCGGCGGCCTCCACGATGCGCACCCGCGCGCCCCGGCGGGACAACACCGACGCGGCGACCCTGCCGTCGGCACCGTTGCTGCCCTTGCCCGCCACCACGACGACGCGTCGGCCGTAGGCGCCGCCCAGCATCCGCAGCGCGGCATGGGCCACCGCCGTGCCGGCGCGGGTCACGAGGGTCTCGTGGGACACCGTGGCCAGGGCCGCCGCGTCGGCGGCCCCCATCTCCTCGCGGGTCAGGACGGCGCGCACGAGGCGGCCTGTGCCTGCTCCGCCACGACGAAGGCGATGGCCACGCCCTCGGTGTGGGTGAGCGAGAGGTGGAACCGACCCGCGCCCTGGGCGCCGGCCAGCGCCGCGGCCGTGCCGTGCAGCACGAGACACGGGGCGTTGCGGGTGGCGCCCGTCCCGGTCGTGCGACGGACCTCGACGTCGGTCAATGCAAAGGCGCCGATGCCGGTGCCCAGCGCCTTCATGACCGCCTCCTTGGCGGCGAAGCGCGCCGCCAGGCTCTGGGCGACGTCGGCCGAGCCCGTGGCGTCGGACTGCTCGGTCGGGGTGAAGCAGCGCGCCGCCAGGCGGGGACGACGGTCGAGCACGCGACGGAACCGCGCCACGTCGACCGCGTCGACGCCGACGCCGACGATCGGGCTCATTCGACGGTCACCGTCTTGGCCAGGTTGCGCGGGCGGTCCGGGTCGTGCCCGTGGAGACGGGCCAGCCGGTACGCCAGCTGCTGCAGCGGGACGATGCCGACCACCGGCGCGAGGAGGGGGTACGTCGGCGGGACCCACAGGACGTGGTCCGCCGCGGCGGCCGACTCCTCGTCGCCGTCGTCGGCCACCAGCACGACGGTGGCGCCACGGCTGCGCACCTCGGCGATGTTGGACATCATCTTCTCCCACAGCGGGTTGCGGGTCGCGATGCCGACGACCACGGTGCCCGGCTCAATGAGGGCGATCGGCCCGTGCTTGAGCTCGCCGGCGGGGTAGCCCTCCGCCCGCAGGTACGCCAGCTCCTTGAGCTTCAGCGCGCCCTCGAGCGCGACGGGGTACCCGACGTGGCGCCCGAGGAAGAAGAAGTCACGGGCGTCGGTGAGCTTGGCCGCCACCTGGTCGACCTCGCCGGCCCGGGACAGCGCCTCGGTCACCAGCCCGGGCAGGACCTCCATGGCGTTCAGGATCTCGTTGGTCACCGAGACCGGCTGGGTCCCCAGGATCTGGGCCAGGTACAGGCCGAGCACCTCGAGCGCCACGATCTGGGCGAGGTGGCACTTGGTCGACGCCACGCCGATCTCGGGTCCCGCCCGGGTGTAGAGCACCCCGTCGGCCGCCCGGGCCATGGAGGAGTCGACGACGTTGGAGACCACCAGCACCTTGGCCCCGAGGCGCTTCGCCTCGCGCATCGCCTCGGACGTGTCGAGCGTCTCGCCGGACTGGGAGACGCCCACGCACAGCGTGCGCTCGTTGAGGACCGGGTCGCGGTAGCGGAATTCGCTGGCGATGTCGACCTCGGCCGGCAGCTTGGCCCAGTGCTCAATGGCGTACTTGGCCACCAGCGCGGCGTGGTAGCTGGAGCCGCAGGCGACGATGAAGACCTTGTCGATGGTGCGCAGGTCGTCGGGGCTCAGACGCATTTCGTCGAGGATGAGCTCGCCTCCGGCGCCACGGCGATCCAGCAGCGTGTCGGCCACGGCGAGGGGCTGCTCGTGCATCTCCTTGGACATGAAGTCCTCGTAGCCGCCCTTCTGCGCCGCCTCGACGTCCCAGGTGATCGTCAGCAGCTCGGGCTCCACCGGTGTGCCGTCGAGCGTCGTCACGGCCAGCGCTCCGGGGGTGAGGACGGCCAACTCGTCGTCGGCGAGCGCGAAGACCTGGCGGGTGTGCCCGATGAGGGCCGGGACGTCCGACGCCAGCAGCGCCATGCCGTCGGCCAGCCCGAGCACGAGCGGTGTGGAGTGGCGGGCGGCGACGATCGTGTCGGGCTCGTCGGCGGAGATGGCCGCGATGGAGAAGGCGCCGCGCACCCGGCGCAGCATGGAGCGGGTCGCCTCCGTCAGGGACGCGCCGCCGGCCATCCCCTGCTCAATGAGGTGGGCCATGACCTCGGTGTCGGTGGCCGACGTGAGGGTGTGACCGCCGGCCACGAGCTCGGCCCGCAGCTCGGCATGGTTCTCGATGATCCCGTTGTGGATGAGGGCGATGCGCCCGGTGCAGTCGATGTGGGGGTGGGCGTTCTCGGCGGTCGGGGCCCCGTGGGTCGCCCAGCGGGTGTGCCCGATGGCGGCGGCGTGGCCGGTGGGCGCGTCCTGCGCCAGCTCGGCCAGCGCCGAGACCGAATTGGTCCCGCCGGCGGCCCGCGCCCTCCAGACGCCCCCGTCGACCACCATGGCGACCCCCGCCGAGTCGTAGCCCCGGTACTCCAGCTGGTGCAGGGCACCGATGAGGATGGGCACGGCGTCGGCCGCGCCGGTGACGCCGATGATGCCGCACATGGTGGACCAGGCTACCCGGGCGCCTGCGGCTCGATTTGTCCCAGCGCGGCCTCCACGATGCCGGCGAGCTGAGCGGCCACCGCGTCCGCCTGGGCCTCGCCCCGCGCCTCGACCATGACCCGCACCAGGGGCTCGGTGCCGCTCGGGCGCAGTAGGACCCGGCCCTCGTGGCCGAGCTCGGCCTCGGCCTTCACCACGGCCTCCCACACCTCGGCACAGTCGGCCAGGCGCTCAGGCCGCGGGATGGGCACGTTGACGAGGCGTTGGGGCACCCGCTCGACCAGGCCGAGGGAGAGGTCGGCCAGGGAGCGGCCGGCCCGCAGCACCAGGTCGGCCAGCGCAATGCCGGTGAGGACGCCGTCTCCCGTGGTCGAGAGCGAGCGGAAGATGATGTGACCCGACTGCTCGCCGCCCAGGCTGAGCCCGTCGGCGTCGAGGGCGGCCAGCACGTGGCGGTCGCCGACGTCGGTCTCGCGCACCGCGATGCCGCGGCCCTCCATGGCCAGGCGGAAGCCCAGGTTGGTCATGACGGTGACGGCGACCGTGTTGCCGGCCAGCCGCCCCCGCTCGGCGAGGTCGAGGGCGAAGAGCGCCAGGAGCACGTCGCCGTCGATGATGCGGCCCGTCTGGTCGACGGCGATGACCCGGTCGGCGTCACCGTCGAAGGCCAGGCCCAGATCCGCCTGGTGCTCCACCACGGCCAGCGACAGCTGGGCCGGGTCCGTCGAGCCGCACCTCTCGTTGATGTTGTCCCCGTTGGGCGAGTCGTGCAGGGCGGTGACCCACGCGCCGAGCTCGGCCAGCACCCAGGGCGCGATCTCGCTCGCCGCGCCGTTGGCGCAGTCGATGACGATGCGCAGGCCGTCGAGACGACGGCCCTCGGTCGTCGCCAGCAGGCGTTGCCGGTAGACCTCGATCGCCCCCAGGTCCGTCGTGATCCGCCCCACCCCGTGACCGGTGGGCCGCCGCGGCGGGCGGTCGGGGTCGGCCAGCACGTGGTCGAGCTCGCGCTCTATCTCGCCCTCGACCTCGGTGGGCAGCTTGGTGCCGAAGAGGCTGAAGAGCTTGATGCCGTTGTCGCCGAAGGGGTTGTGCGACGCCGAGATGACGGCGCCGGGTGCCTTGCGGTACTCGGCCACCGTGGCGACCCCGGGGGTGGGCAGCACGCCGAGGTCGACCACGTCGGCCCCTTCGGTGGCCAGGCCCGCCGAGAAGGCGGCCTGGAGCAGCGGACCGGAGCGCCGGGTGTCGCGGCCCACGACGAAGGTCGGCGCAGGCAGGATGCGGGCGGTGGCGCGCCCGAGGGCCAGCGCCAGCTCGGCGGTGAGCTCCTCGTTCGCGACCCCACGCACGCCATCGGTGCCGAAGCGGGCCGGCGCCATTCGCGTCGCGCTTGCTACCGCTTGGAGTACTGCGGCGCCTTGCGGGCCTTCTTGAGGCCGTACTTCTTCGACTCCTTCTCCCGCGCGTCGCGCGTGAGGAGGCCCGAGCGCTTGAGTGCGCCGCGCAGCTCGGGGTCCATTTCGCAGAGGCTGCGGGCGATGCCGAGGCGCATGGCACCGGCCTGGCCCGAGATCCCGCCACCGTCGATCGTCGCCTCGATGTCGTAGGACTCGACCGTGTTGGTCACGCGCAGCGGCTCGGTCACGAGCATGCGGTGCGTCGCCGAGGTGAAGTACTTCTCGATCGGAAGCTTGTTCACGGTGATGGCGCCCTGGCCGGGGCGGAAGCGGACGCGTGCCACCGCCTGCTTGCGGCGTCCGGTGGTCTGGCTCAGTGGTGCGGGCATTGCGTGGGTGGTCCTTCCTGGTGCGGGCGCGTGCTCAGCCGGCCCGGCGGGCTTCGGGCAGGTCGAGGGGCTCGGGCTTCTGGGCGGAGTGCGGGTGGTCCGGGCCGGCGTAGACCTGGAGCTTGCCCAACATCTGGCGGCCGAGGGTGTTCTTCGGCAGCATGCCGCGCACGGAGCGCCGGATCAGCTCGTCGGGGTGCTTCTCCAGCAGCTCGGCGTAGCTGGTGGCCCGGAGGCCACCGGGGTACCCGCTGTGGCGGTACGCCATCTTGGCGTCGGCCTTGCTCGAGGTGAGGATCACCTTGTCCGCGTTGACGACGATCACGTGGTCGCCGGTGTCGACGTGCGGGGCGAAGTAGGGGCGGTGCTTCCCGCGCAGGATGGCCGCCACGGACGAGGCCAGGCGACCAAGGACGAGGCCGTCGGCGTCGACGACGTACCAGGTTCGCTGGATCTCGGTGACCTTCGGTGAAAATGTGCGCACAAGACCGATCTTTCGCTTCCGCGTGGTGAAGAGCGCACGCCTCGGAGAGCGGGCTCAGGGCTCGCGGGGGTCCCGCGAGCCGACGTACCAGGATAGGGCCCCTGGGCAGGGGGAGCAAGCCGCCGCCCTTTGCCGCCCTTTCTCGGTCCTTCGGGACGTGACCATCGCCGCCGTCCAGGGACCTCCCCCGATGGCCGCTCCGTCAGTCCCGCTCGTAGTCCACTGAGACGAGGCACAGCCCGCGGGCGGGCGCAGGGTCGGCCATGCGGTGCCGGGTGGCGGCCCGGAGGCGCTCCATGAGGCCGGCGGCGTTCTCCCGGCCCCGCCCCACCTCGACCAGGCTGGCCACCAGGGAGCGGACCATCTGGTGGCAGAAGGACCCGGCCGCGATCTCGAAGCGCAGGAGCCGGGCCTCGCCCTCCCCCCGGGCGTCGGTGGCCTCGGGCCCCTCGTCGACGCTCCAGCGCGCCCTGGTCACCCGGCGCACGATCGGCTCGGCGGGGTCCCGGCCCGGAGGCCGGCGGCAGAAGGACCGGAAGTCGTGGGTGCCGAGCAGCACGTCGGAGGCGGTGCGCATGGAGCCCAGGTCGAGCTGGTCACGCACGTGCCAGCACACCGGCGCCAGCAGGGGGTCGGGGGCCGGGGCGTTCCAGACCAGGTAGCGGTAGGTACGGCCGGTGGCGGAGCGGCGGGCGTCGAAGTCGGGCCCGACCGGCTCGGCCCGGCGCACGACCACCTCGGGAGCCAGCTGGCGGTTGAGGGCACGGGCCAGGCCCGGGCCGTCGTAGGAGATGCGCGGCAGGTCCACGTGGACGACCTGCCCGCGGGCGTGCACCCCGGCGTCGGTCCGGCCGGCGCACGTGATGTGGGGTGGCTCGCTCATGCGCGCCGTGCGCTCGAGCGCCTGGCGCAGCGCGCCGGCCACCGACGGGACCTTGGGCTGCACGGCGAAGCCCCGGAAGGCCGCACCGTCGTAGGCGATCAGGAGCCTCCAGCGCTGCAGGGCAGCGCCGGCGGGTTGCTCCACCCCTAGACGAACTCGATCCGCGCCATCGGCGCGTTGTCGCCGGGGCGCGGGCCCAGCTTCAGGATGCGCGTGTAGCCGCCGGGCCGGTCCGCGTAGCGCGGGCCGATCTCCTCGAAGAGCTTGTGGGTCATGTCCTTGTCCCGGATGAGGGCGACGACGTTGCGGTGCTGGGCGAGGCCGCCCTTGCGCGCCGCGGTGACGCACTTCTCGGCCACCGGGCGCAGTGCCTTGGCCTTGGCCTCGGTGGTGACGATGGACTCGGCCGCGATGAGCGAGGCGACGAGGTTGCCCATCATGGACTTCTGGTGCGCCGACGAGCCGCCGAACCGGCGACCGCGCTTGGGGGTTGCCTGCATCGCCGGTCAGTCCCTCGTGCGGAGCGACAGCCCGCGCTCGTCCAGGCGCTGCACGACCTCGTCGGCCGACTTCTGCCCGAAGTTGGTGATGGCGAGGAGGTCCTCCATGGTGCGCTCGACCAGCTCGCCGATCGTGTTGATCTGGGCCCGCTTGAGGCAGTTGCGGGGCCGCTCGGACAGGTCGAGCTCCTCGATGCGCAGGTCCAGGTCGGGCGAGCCGCTGGTCGTCGTGCCGACGTCGCCCGGCTCCAGGCCCTGGGGCGCCTCCTCGAGGTCCGCCACGAGCGAGACCAGGTTGCGCAGGGTGGCACCGGCCGAGGCCAGCGCCTCCCGGGGCGTGATGGTGCCGTCGGTCTCGATGTCGAGCACGAGCCGGTCGTAGTTGGTCGACTGCTCCACCCGCACCGGCTCGATGTCGAAGGTGACCCGGTGCACGGGCGAGAAGATGGAGTCGATCGGGATGACGCCGATCGTCGTCGAGCGCTTGTTCTTGTCGGCCGACGCGTAGCCGCGCCCCCGCTCCACCGTCACGTCGACGGCCAGGCGGCCCTTGGCGTTGATGGAGGCGATGTGCAGGTCGGGGTTGAGCACCTCGACGTCGGACGTCAGCTGGAGGTCGGCCGCCGTGGCGTCGGCCGGGCCGCGCACGTCGAGGCGGAGCGTCACCGGCTCGTCCGAGTTCACCCGGACCAGCAGGTCCTTGAGGTTCAGGATGATGTCGGTGACGTCCTCCTTGACGCCGGGGAGCGTCGTGAACTCGTGCAGCGCCTCATCGAAGCGGAGCTGGGTCACCGCACCGCCGGGGATGGACGACAGCAGCGTGCGGCGCAGCGAGTTGCCGAGCGTGGTGCCGAACCCGGGGTCGAGCGGGCCGATGGCGAAGCGCTGGCGGTTGTTCAGCTCCTCGTCGAGGACTTCGACGGTCGGCCGTTGGAAAATCAACATGGTGGGACTCCTGTTGCTGGGGACGGGGCTACTTCGAGTAGAGCTCGACGATCAGCTGCTCTTGGAGCGGCTCGTCGATGTGCTCACGCAGGGGCGGATTGAGGATGGCCACCGAGAAGCCGGCGTCGCCGGTCTCGAGCCAGGCCGGGGTCTGGCGCTCCAGGGTGTCCATGTTCCGGCGCACCAGGAAGTTCCCGCGCGTGGCCTCGCGCAGCACGACCTTGTCACCCTTGCGGACCCGGTAGCTCGGGATGGTGACCCGCTTGCCGTTGACCTGGACGTGGCCGTGGCGCACGAACTGGCGGGCCTGGCGGCGGCTGGCGCCCCAGCCGGCCCGGAAGACCACGTTGTCGAGCCGCAGCTCCAGGTTGCGCAGGAGGTTCTCACCGGTGATGCCCGGCTGGCGGTTGGCCTCCTCGTACATGTTGCGGAACTGCTTCTCCAAGATCCCGTAGATCCGGCGCGCCTTCTGCTTCTCGCGCAGCTGGGCCAGGTACTCGGAGCCCTGGCGCATGCGGTCGCGGCCGTGCTCGCCCGGCGGGTAGGCGCGGCTGTGACGGTCGGTGACCGCCTCGGACACGGGGCACTTGAGCGAGTAGCAGCGCTCGCCCTTCAAGAACAGTTTGGTCCGCTCGCGCCGACAGAGTCGGCAGACGGGACCGGTGTATCGAGCCATGGGGTGTGGTTCCTCTTCCTTCTTCGACCTAGACCCGGCGCCGCTTCTTGGGGCGGCAGCCGTTGTGGGGGATCGGTGTGACGTCCTTGATGCCGACCACCTCGATGCCGACCGCAGCCAGCGACCGGATGGCGGTCTCGCGGCCCGAGCCGGGCCCGCGGACGAGGACGTCGACCTTGCGCACGCCGTGCTCCATGGCGCGCTTGGCGCACGCCTCTGCGGCCAGCTGGGCCGCGAAGGGGGTGGACTTGCGCGACCCCTTGAAGCCGACGTTGCCGGCCGAGGCCCAGGCGAGGACGTTGCCCTCGGGGTCCGCGATGGAGACGATCGTGTTGTTGAACGAGCTCTTGATGTGGGCGACGCCGTAGGCGACGTTCTTGCGCTCCTTGCGGCGGGGACGCCGGGCGCCGGGCTTGGCAGGCTTGGCCACTACTTCTTCACCTTCTTCTTCCCGGCCACCGTCTTCTTGGGGCCCTTGCGGGTGCGGGCGTTGGTGTGCGTGCGCTGACCGTGGACCGGCAGGCCCTTGCGGTGCCGCACGCCCTGGTAGCAGTTGATCTCCATCTTGCGCTTGATGTCCTGGGAGACGTCACGGCGCAGATCACCCTCGACCCTGAAGTTGGCGTCGATGTAGGTGCGGAGCTTGGTGACCTCTTCGTCGGTCAGGTCACGGACGCGGGTGGAGGGGTTCACGTCGGTCGCCTCGCAGATCTGCGTCGACAGCGTCGGGCCGATGCCGTAGATGTAGGTCAGCGAGATCTCGAGCCGCTTCTCACGCGGGATGTCCACCCCAGAAATTCGGGCCATGCGTCGTTCCTCTCCCTAACCCTGCCGTTGCTTATGACGCGGGTTGTCACAGATCACCCGCACCACACCGCGGCGCCTGATGACCTTGCACTTCTCGCAGATCGGCTTCACGCTCGGCCGAACCTTCACTTGACTCCCCGTCCTACTTGTACCGATAGGTGATCCGACCCCGGTTGAGGTCGTACGGAGTGATCTCCACCTGCACCTTGTCCCCCGGAAGGATGCGGATGCGGTGCATCCTCATCTTCCCCGAGCTGTGCGCCAGCACCTTGTGTCCGTTCTCCAACTCGACACGGAACATCGCATTGGGCAGTGGCTCGACCACGGTGCCTTCCAGCACGATGGCATCTTCCTTGGGCTTGGGCAGGTGACTCTCTCCTGGTTTTCGTTCTGGTGTACTGCCCCGAGCGCACCGCTGGCGCGAGGCCGGAACGGAGCGGGATCGGGCGTGGCCGCCGGCCAGTCCGTTCCCGCGGGAGCGAACCAGGCCCAGAGCCAGCAGAAGATTCTACCCCATCCGGCGCCGAAATCCAGCCCGACTTCCGGTTGTGGCTGGTCGGGGCCGGATCAGGCCCCTCGAGGTGCTCCGCACGCCCTGGGCGGGGTCCAGCCTAGGGGACCGTGAAGACCTCCGGACCGTCGGGGGTGACGGCGATGGTGTGCTCGAAGTGGGCCGAGAGGCTCCCGTCCGCGGTGACCACGCTCCAGCCGTCGTCGAGCATGAGCGTCTCGGGGGAGCCGACGTTGACCATCGGCTCCACGGCGAAGACGTTGCCGGTCTTGAGGGTGGGCCCCCTGGTGCCCGGCCAGTAGTTCGGCACCTGGGGCTGCTCGTGCATGGCCGTCCCGATGGCGTGGCCGACGTACTCGCGCACCACGCTGAACCCGGCCGCCTCGGCCACCGCCTGGACCGCCCGCCCCACCTCGTTGAGGGCATTGCCCCTGGTCAGCTGGTCGATCCCGGCCCACAGGCTGCGCTCGGTCACGTCGAGCAGCTTCTGGGCCTCCTTGGAGATGGACCCGATGCCCATGGTGAACGCGGCATCACCGTGGTACCCCTCGATGATGGCCCCGCAGTCGATGGAGAGGATGTCCCCCTCCTCGAGCACGTAGCCGCCCGGGATCCCGTGGACGATCATGGAATTGGGCGAGGTGCAGATCACCGCCGGGAAGCCGTGGTACCCGAGGAAGTTCGAGGTGGCGCCCCGGCGCTCCAGGACGTCCCGGGCGACCTGGTCGAGCTCCAGGGTGGTGACGCCCGGCTTGGCGGCGGCCCGCGTCGCCTCGTGCATCTCCGCCACGACCTTCCCGGCCCGGCGCATCTTGGCCAGCTCGGCCTCGTTGCGCCTCATGGGTCACCCCGGTCCTTGAGCTGCCGCCGCAGCGCGTCGATGGCGCCCACCACGCGGCGGGTCACGGCGTCCGGGGACCCGGTGCCGTTGATCTCGGTCAGGAGGCGGCGCTCCTTGTACCAGCTGAGCAGCGGTTCGGTCTCCTCCTCGTAGAGGTTCAGCCGGCGCCCGATGGCCTCCTCGGTGTCGTCCTCGCGTTGGATCACCTCACCGCCGCACACGTCGCACGTCCAGTTCACGAGCGGCGGGGCCGCGGTCGAGTAGTTGGCGCCGCAGTCCACGCAGACCCGGCGCGAGGCGAGGCGCTTCATGACCAGCGGGGTGGGGACCTGCAGGTCGATCACGAGGTCGAGACCGAAGGGCTCGACGATCTTCTCGAGCGCTTCCGCCTGCCGGGTCGTGCGGGGGCAGCCGTCGAGGACGAAGCCGCGCCCGGTGGTGTCGCGCTCGGACAGGCGGGCTCCCACCATCTCCATGACCATGTCGTCGGGGATGAGCTCGCCCTGCTCCATGAGCGATTGGGCCCGTTGCCCGAGTGAGGTGCGCGACTTCACCTCGCTGCGCAGCATGTCCCCCGTCGAGACGTGCGGCACCACGTAGTGATGGGAGAGGCGCACACACTGCGTCCCCTTCCCGGCCCCCTGCTTGCCGAGGACCACGAGCCTGACCCCGGGAATCACTGCCGCCTACTTGAGGAAGCCCTCGTAGTTGCGCATCATCAGCTGGCTGTCGATCTGGCGCATGGTCTCGAGGGCGACGCCCACCGAGATGAGGAGGGTCGTGCCGTAGAACGGGAAGCGGTTGAGGTGCCAGAGCGCCATGAGGAGCGAGGGCACGACGGCCACGGAGCCCAGGAAGAGCGCCCCGACGACGGTGATGCGGCTGAGGATGTGCGCGAAGTACCGCTCGGTGGGGGGCCCCGGCCGGATGCCCGGGACGAAGCCGCCCTGCTTGCGGATCAGGTCGGCCTGCTGATGCGGGTCGAAGGCGACGTACACGTAGAAGAAGGTGAACATCACGATGAGCAGGAAGTACGCCGCGATGTAGAAGAAGCTCGTGGGCGTGAGGCTGTTGCGCACGAAGTTCTGGAACCAGTTCCACGGGACGACGTTGGAGAGCAGGACCGGGATGTAGAGGACCGAGCTGGCGAAGATGATCGGGATCACGCCGGACTGGTTCACCTTCAGCGGGATGTAGGTGGAGCTGCCCCCGTACATGCGTCGGCCCACGACCCGGCGGGCGAACGTGACCGGGATCCGCCGCTGGCCCTGGTCCATGAAGACGATGACCACCAGCAACACCAGCGACACGATGATGATGATCGTGAACTTGGAGATCCCGCCTTCCTCGTAAATGGCCTTGAACCCGGTCGGGATGGCGGCCACCACGTTGGCGAAGATCAGGATCGACATGCCCTGCCCGATGCCGCGCTGGGTGATCAGCTCGGCCAGCCACATGACGAAGGCGGTGCCGGCGGTGAGGATCAGCACCATGAAGAGGGCGAGCGGCCAGTTGAAACTGGGGATCAGGTCGACGCTCGTGCCGAGGAGGGCGGAGTCGTGGCCGTGGAAGGCGTAGACCAGGCCCGAGGACTGCATGACGGCCAGGGCCACGGTGAGGTAGCGGGTGGTCTGGGTGATCTTCTTCTGGCCGACCGCGCCCTGGTCGCGCCATTCGGTGAGCTTGGGGATGACGGTCGTCA
>PMPX01000107.1 GCA_003169235.1 Acidimicrobiaceae bacterium
ATCGTCCAGATGCCCAAGGGCGTACCCGTGGCGACCATGGCCGTCAACGGGTCCCGCAACGCCGGCCTCCTGGCGGTGCGCATCCTCGCCGTGGCCGACCCGGGCCTGACCGCCGGCATGGAGCGGTTCCAAGAGGAGATCGCGTCGGACGCCCGCGCCCAGGACGCCGAGGTGTCGGACGGGGCGGCGTCCGGAGGTGCCACGAAATGACCGAGCCGAACCTGGCCCAACGGCTGGGGTACCGCGCCGACGACAAGCTCGTCATCATCAACGCCGACGACCTCGGCTCCTGCCATTCGGCCAACGTCGGGGTCTTCGAGTGCCTGGCGACGGGGACGGTGACCAGCGCCACGCTCATGGTGCCGTGCCCGTGGGCCCGCGAGGCGAGCAGCCGCTACCGGGGCGAGGACATCGGCGTGCACCTGACCGTCAACGCGGAGTACGAGCTGTACCGCTGGGGCCCCATCACGTACGCCCCCTCGCTGCTCGGTGGGGACGGGGGGTTCCCGCGGACGGTCGAGGACGTGTGGGACCACGCCGACCTGGACGAGGTCCGGCGCGAGTGCCGGGCCCAGATTGAGCGCGCCATCCTGTGGGGCTTCGACGTGAGCCACCTGGACGCGCACATGGGCACCCTGCAGCTGCGGCCGGAGTTCTTCGACGTCTACCTCGAGCTGGCGGTGGAGTTCGGGCTGCCGCTGCGCATGGTGAGCGCCTCCATGGAGCGCTACGTCGGATTCCCGGCCCGTGCCGTGGCGGCCGAGGCCGGCGCCGTCTTCACCGACCACATGCGCTTCGTGCCCGGCGTCGGCTCCCGCTCCATGTTGGAGAAGGACCTCCTGACGCTCCGGCCCGGCGTCACCGAGCTGCACCTGCATCCGGCCGTCGACAGCGCAGAGCTGCGGTCCCTGGCGACCGACGACTGGGAGGCCCGGGTCGACGACCACCGCATCATCTGCACGGAGGACTGGGTCCGTCGCTCCCTCGACGAGGCCGGGGCGACGCTGATCGGGTTCCGACCGCTGCGCGAGCTGGCAAGGGCCGGTGGCTGAACGCCGCCACGACGGCTGCCCCGACCACGCCATGGCTTCTCCGGGGCTGGCCGCTCGACGACCTCGAGATCCTGATGGCTGACGTGACGGCGGACCCGTCGAGACCCGCGACCCCCGCGGTGCCGGCCGTGGACGTCGCGCCGACGGGCGGTCCCGTCAGGCCGCCCTCTCCCCCGCCCGGCGTGGCCGCCCCGGTCGCCTCGCGGTCCGAGCGGCGCCGGCAACGCAAGAGCGGCGTGCGGTGGAAGGCGGTCGCCACCGTCGTGCTGCTCTGCGCGCTCGGCGCCGCGGTGACCGTCGTGCTGCTCCAGAGCGCGGGCCTCATCAGCTGGGGCTTCCTCGGCCCCACCGCCTGACCCCCGGCTCAGGACGGGCGCACCCCGGCGAACAGGTCGTCCTCGGTGACGTCGACCGGGCCCACGTGGCTCTGGGCCAGGCGGAACTCGTCGGCGGGATGGATGTCGCGCAGCACCTCGGGCGGCAGGCCGAACCAGAAGGGCGAGGTGGGGTCGACCTGCGTGGCGTGCGCCTTGAGCGCCTCGCCGCGCACGTCGGTGAAGCCGGCGACGTCGATGCTCGTGGTGAAGGGCTCGGTGCGGGTCATGCGGGCGAGCCACTTGTCGTCGAAGGGTGACTTCAGGCCGAGCTCCTCGAACTTGGCGTGGATCTGCCGGAAGCGCTCGCCCGACCAGACCGAGTAGTAGAGCTTGGCCGGGGCGTACGGCGGTCCGGCGTCGGGGAACCGGTCCGGGTCACCGGCGGCGTCGAAGGCCAGGACGGAGATCTCGTGCACCCGGAGGTGGTCCGGGTGCGGGTACTCCGACTGGTTGTCGCCGTAGGTGATGATCACCTGCGGGTGCTCCCGCCGGATGACGGCCACCAGGCGGCCCACGGCCTCGTCGAGGGGCGCCTGCGCGAAGGAGTCCGGGCGCGTGTTGGCCTCGGAGTCGGGCATGCCCGAGTCCCGGTAACCCAGCAACACGGTCTCGTCGTAGCCGATGATGTCGGTGGCCGCCTTCAGCTCGGCCATCCGGATCCGCCCGATGTCGGCCTTGACCTCGGGCGTGTCCATGGCCGGGTTGAGGATGTCGCCCTCCTCGCCGCCCGTGCAGCAGACCAGCACCGTCCGGACGCCCTCGGCGTGGTAGCGGGCCACGGTCGGAGCCCCCTTGGAGGCCTCGTCGTCGGGGTGCGCGTGGACGCAGAGCAGACAGAGGCGATCGGGCACGTGCCGAGATTAGCGGCGTGCCTGGCCAGGGCCGCCCGGTGCCACGGCGCCCCCACTTGGCCTTATGCTCATTGTCCATGGCAGGCACGTTCAGTCGGATCGCCGACATCTTCCGCTCCAAGACCAACAAGGCCCTGGACAAGATGGAGGACCCAAGGGACACCTTGGACCTGTCCTACGAGAAGCAGCTCGAGCAGCTGCAGAAGGTCCGGCGCGGCGTGGCGGACGTGGCCACGGCGCGCAAGCGGATCGAGCTGCAGGCTCAGGGGCTGCAGAAGCAGGCCGACAAGCTGCAGGGCCAGGCCAAGGCGGCGCTGGCCCAGGGCAACGAGGACCTGGCCCGCGAGGCGCTGTCCCGCCGGGCCGCCCTGGGCGAGCAGCTCGCCGAGCTCAAGGTGCAGCACGACCAGATCAGCGAGCAGGAGCAGAAGCTCGTCCAGACGTCCCAGGAGCTGCAGACGCGGGTCGAGCGCTTCCGCACGCAGAAGGAGACGATGAAGGCGAGCTACACGGCGGCCGAGGCGCAGACCAAGGTCGGCGAGGCGGTGTCGGGCATCTCGGACTCCACGCGCTCGGCCGGAGCGACCATGCAGCGGGCCCAGGACAAGATCGCCTCCATGCAGGCGCGGGCCGGCGCCATCGACGAGCTGCTGGCGTCGGGCGCGCTCGACGACCTCTCCCACCCGGTCGACGACATTCAGAAGGAGCTCGACAAGGTGTCGTCGACCTCCCAGGTCGACAACGAGCTCGCCGCGCTGAAGGCCGAATTGGGCACGGGGGCCACAGAGCCCGACGCGGCCGCCCTGCCGGCTGCGGAACCGGGCGAGCCGGGAGGCGAGAGCGCCTGATGGCGATCTCGCGCAACATCAAGCCCGACCGGGGCCTGACCTATCGCATGCTCATGACGGGGTTCTTCCTCGTCCTGCTGTACGGGCTGGTCGTCGGGATCCTCATCGCGGTGGGCCTGTCCTACGCCTTCGTGCTGGTCATCGCGGTCGCCCTGATCTTCTGCCAGTACTGGTTCAGCGCCAAGATCGCCATGTACGCCATGCACGCCAAGGAGGTCACGCCCGAGCAGGCCCCCGAGCTGCACGGCGTCGTCGACCGGCTCTGCGCGCTGGCGGACATGCCCAAGCCGAAGGTCGCCATCGCCACCACCGACATCCCCAACGCCTTCGCCACCGGCCGCAGCCCCAAGTCCGCGGTCGTCTGCGTCACCAGCGGACTGCTGCGGCGGCTCGACGAGCCCGAGGTCGAGGCCGTGCTCTCCCACGAGCTGTCCCACGTCGCGCACCGCGACGTGGCGGTCATGACGATCGCCAGCGGACTCGGGATGATCGCCGGGCTCATGACCCGGGTGCTGTTCTACTCCGAGCTCTTCGGTGGTGGCCGGGGTGGCGGCAACAACCAGCAGAGCCAGGCGGCGCTCGTCGAGATGATCGTGTTGCTGGTGTCGGTCGTCGTGTACTTCGTGAGCTTCCTCTTGACCATGGCCCTGTCGCGCTACCGCGAGCTGGCGGCCGACCGGTCCGGTGCTCTCCTGATCGGGCGGCCCTCGTTGCTGGCCTCGGCGCTCGTCAAGATCACCGGGGAGATGGGGCGCATCCCGACCAAGGACCTCCGGGCCGCCGAGCCGTTCAACGCCTTCTTCTTCACCCCGGCCGTGGCCGACGGAGGCTCGCAGGGCACCGGCGGGGGCTTCAGCTTCGGCAACCTGTTCCGGACCCACCCGACCCTCGAGCGCCGCCTGGCCCAGTTGGACGCCCTGGAGCGCCAGCTCGGCCAGGCCAGCTGACGGCTCCCCGGCACCCGCGGCGTCCGCAGCGGTGGGCCTCTTCGACACGATCCTCGGCCGCACCAAGCCGGTCCGGGCCAATCTCGACGCGCTGTTCGCCCTGCCCACTGCGGCCCTGACCCTGCAGAGCGCGGGCGGTCTCGTGTCGTCGGGCCACGCCGGGGTCTGCTGGAAGCCGCCACCGGGCCAGGGGGCGGCGGACGCCCAGAAGGAGATCTCCGAGCTGGTGGGCGACGGCTTCGGGCACGCCCAGGACCGGTTCGACTACGGCTGGCTGCTCCTCGACGATCCCGATCTCGAGGAACTGGTGACCAAGATCCACATGGCCAACTCGACGTTGCAGGACAACGGGTGGGGGCCGCAGCTGCTGTGCTCCGTGTTCGGCTTCGTTCCCGGACCGGACGCACCGGACGACGCCCGCGCCTTCCGCCTCGTCTACCTCTTCAAGCGCGGCACGTTCTACCCCTTCGCCCCCGTCGACGTGAAGTCGGAGCGCCGGGACACCGAGCTGGAGCTGCGCATCCGGACCATGGTCGGGGCGGACCTGCCGGTCGAGGCCGACCTCTCGCGCTGGTTCCCCATGTGGGACATGCCCGTCGCCTGACGGCGTGTCACCTGTTGTTCGCGGAGATGCTCGGACCGATCGCCCGGTCGTGCAGACTGCGGGTGCGGACACGGCGACCGCCGGAGACCGCGCTCATGGAGGTGCACTGACGTGATGGACGCCGTCGAACGGCTCATCGCCCTGGAAGGGGCGGTCAACTTCCGCGACCTCGGCGGCTATGTGGTGAGCGGGGGCCTGCGGACGCGTTGGCGAACGCTGTTCCGGGCCGACGGGCTCGGCGAGCTGACCGAGGCCGACCTCTCGGTGCTGCGGGCGCTGGGCATCCGGACCGTGATCGACCTGCGCTCGGGACAGGAACTCGAACGCGGCCGGTTCGACGTCGACGCCCACCCGGTGGCCTTCCACCACTTCCCGTTCATTCACGAGCTGCCGGACGCCGAGGCCTTCGAGCGCCGGCCCGGCCTCCTCGGCACGCAGTACCGCGAGATGCTGAGCGACGCCGGCGGGCAGATCCTGGCGGCGCTGCAGGTCCTGGCCGCCCCCGACGCGCTGCCCGCGGTGTTCCACTGCACGGCCGGCAAGGACCGCACCGGCGTCCTCTCGGCCATCGTGCTGTCGCTGCTCGGCGTGGACGAGCCCACGGTGGTGGCCGACTACGCGCTGAGTGGCGAGGCCATGGAGCGGCTGCGGGCCAAGCTGATCCTGAAGTACCCCGACGGGCGGGAGTCGATTGAGAACCTCGACGAGGTCTTCTCGGCGGATCCGGCCCAGATGGAGCTGCTGCTCGACCACCTGCGCGAGCGCTACGGGTCGGTGGAGGAATACGTCGCCGGGATCGGGGCGGGTCCGGGCCTGGTCGAGGCCCTGCGGGCCGGATTGCTCGAGCCGGTGGCCTGACCGCGGTCAGTCGTCGGCGGCGGTGCGGACGTCGGGACGCATGCGGTCGATGGCGCCGGCCAGCGCGAGGTCGAGCAGCGTGAGGCCACCCGAGTCGTGCGTGGTCAGGCTCAGTCGCACCTTGTTCCAGCGGATGTCGATGTCCGGGTGGTGGTTGGCCGCCTCGGCGGCCGCGCCGACGGTGTTGACGAAGGACAGCGCGGCGGCGAAGTCGTGCAGCGTGACCGTGGTCACCAGGACGTCGCCCTCCCGCGACCAGTGGAGATGTTGCTCCTCGAGGGCGTCGTCGACTTCGGCGGGGGTCAACACGGGCTCCCTCACGGATGCGTCATGTCCTCGGGACGCACCGCGGCGTCGAACTCCTCCGCGGTGAGGTGGCCGAGCGCCACCGCCGCGTCCTTGAGCCTGGTGTGCTCCTTGTGCGCCTTCTTGGCCACCTGGGCCGCCTTGTCGTACCCGATGATCGGGTTCAGGGCGGTGACGAGCATGAGCGAGTTGTGCAGGTGCCGCTCGATCTGCTCGTAGTCGGGCTGGAGCCCTTCCACGCAGAACTCGCGGAAGCCCCGGCAGGCGTCGGTCATGAGCCGGATGGACTGCAGCACGTTGTGCGCCATGACCGGCTTGTTCACGTTCAGCTCCAGGTTGCCCCGGCTGCCGGCGGTGGTCACCGCCACGTCGTTCCCGATCACCTGGATCCCGACCATGATCATGGCCTCGCTCTGGGTCGGGTTGACCTTGCCCGGCATGATGGACGAGCCCGGCTCGTTCTCGGGGAGCACGAGCTCGCCCAGGCCGCTGCGCGGCCCCGACCCGAGCCAGCGCAGGTCGTCGGCGATCTTCATGAGGGACACGGCGAGCGTCTTCAGGGCGCCGTGGGTGAAGACGAGCGCGTCGTGGGCGGCCAGCGCGGCGAACTTGTTGGGGGCGGTCACGAAGGGCAGCCCGGTGACGTCGGCAATGGCCCGCGCCACCCGCTCGCCGAATTCCGGGTGGGTGTTGAGCCCGGTCCCGACGGCCGAGCCGCCGATGGCCAGCTCGTAGAGCCCCGGCAGCGTCAGCTCTATCCGCTCGATGTCGGCGGACAGCTGCGCCACGTACCCCGAGAACTCCTGGCCCAGCGTCAGGGGTACCGCGTCCATCAGGTGGGTGCGCCCGATCTTGGTGACGCCGGCGAAGGCGACCTCCTTGTCGTGGAGCGCGTCGCGCAGCGCGCTGACGGAGAACATGAGCCGGTGGGCGATCTCCTCCACCACCGCGACGTGCATGGCGGTGGGGAACGTGTCGTTGGACGACTGCGACATGTTCACGTGGTCGTTGGGGTGGACCGGGTCCTTGGAGCCCATGACGCCACCAGCCAGCTCAATGGCCCGGTTTGAGATGACCTCGTTGGCGTTCATGTTGGTCTGGGTGCCGCTCCCCGTCTGCCAGATGCGCAACGGGAAGTGGTCGTCGAGGGCGCCCTTGGCCACCTCTGCCGCCGCCTGCTCAATCAGTGCGGCCTTGTGCTCGTCGAGCTTCCCCAGGTCGCGGTTCACCGAGGCCGACGCCCCCTTGAGGATCCCGAAGGCCCTGATCAGGGACTTGGGCATCGTCTCGGTGCCGATGTCGAAGTGGTGCAGCGAGCGCTGCGTCTGGGCCCCCCAGTACCGGTCGGAGGGGACCTCGATCTCCCCCATGCTGTCGCTTTCGATCCGCGTGCTGGTCACGGGCTCCAGCTTAGGACCGGTGCCGGAGGCCGTTCCCCAGGGCCACGGCCGCCCGCGCCGCGGCCACGTCCTGCGCCCTCGCGCCGTGCCCGTCCCCGGGGACCTCGAGGATGGCGGGCACCACGGCGAGCGCGGGATGCGAGAGGAGGGCGCCCAGCGCGGTGGCGCCGATGGTGCCCTCACCGATGTTCTCGTGGCGGTCCCGGTTCGCGCCCAGCTCGACCTTGGAGTCGTTGAGGTGGAGGCACCGCAGGCGCCCGAGGCCGATCACGGTGTCGAAGCGCCCCACCACCTCGTCCGCCTTCTCCACCGAGCCGTAGTCGACGCCGGACGCCCACAGGTGCTGGGTGTCGAGGCAGACCAGCAGCCGGCCGTCGGCGTCGGGACCGGCCGCCTGCAGGATGGTCGCCAGCTCGTCGAGGGTGCGGCCCACGGTGTCGCCCGTGCCGGCGGCGTTCTCCAACACGATCGGGCACTCCCCGCCGGGCTGGCCCGCCAGCGTCCCGAGCAGCGCGTCGACCACCTGGGGCAGGGAGGCCTCGAAGCCCCGGCCCCGGTGGCTCCCGACGTGGAGGACGAGCCCGCGGGCACCCATGGCGGTGGCCACGGCGAAGTTGGCCTGCAGGCAGAGACGCGAGCGCTCCCGCACCTCGGGGTCGGCGCCGGCGAGGTTGATCAGGTAGGTGGCGTGGCAGAAGGTCTGGCGCACCCGTGTGTCGACGGCCTGCGCGTCGCGGTAGGCCCGCAGGACCTCGTCGCTGTACTGCATCGGCTTCCAGGCCCGCGGGCTCTGGGTGAAGACCTGCACGACGTCGGCGCCGATCTCGGCCCCGCGCGCCAGCGCCGGCAGGAGATCGCCCCCGGCCCGGACGTGGGCGCCGATCGGCATGGTGGGGGCGACGATCACCCCGGTGGGTGGTCGTCGGGGCAGGCGCCCGGCGGGTTGTTGAAGTTGGGGTCCGACGTCCACGAACCCTGCGACCAGTCGCCGGCGGCCGTGGCGAGCCCGAACACCGACGTCATGTCGGTGAGGAGCGCGTCGGCGTAGCGGGCGCTGCCCTCCGGGCACAGGTGCACGTTGTCGAGCTTGCGGACCCGGATCCACTGGTCGGACGGGGCGTGCGGGTCACCCTCGGGCGGGAGCCAGGCCGAGTACTTCGTCCCGTCCAGCATGACGGAACTCGCCAACGGGAAGTACATGACGCGGCCGGGGAAGTACGCGGTCATCTTCTCGGCGATGTCGTTCCAGGCGATGACGCCGTCCCAGCGCTCCTTGTTGTAGGCCGCCTGGTCGGCCGGGTTGGACGCGGCGAGGACGCCCGACTCGGGGAACTGGGTGAAGATCACACCCTCGCCGCCGTTGCCCGGGGTGAGCATGGTGGCCACGGCCCGGCGCAGGAGCCGGGTGTACTGCGCCGGCTGGTGCAGGGCGTTGGGGGTGGTCGGGCCGTACTGGTCCCAGCTCCACGAGGCGACGATGAGCTGGGCCCCCGTCTGGCGGATGAGGTTCGGGATGGACGTGGGCCAGCTGGTCGCCGTGGTCAGGCCGAAGCCGTCGATGGTGCGGGTGGAGACGGTGGCCTCGCCGGTCGACTGGAGCGCCGCGGTGATGCCGTAGGAGGCATCGTGCATGACCGAGTCCCCGAGGATCATGACGCGCAGCGGATCGGCCACCGTCGGCGCCGGGGTGAGCCGGATCGGCTTCTGGCCGGCGTAGCCGCCGGCGCCGGGCACGGTGCTGCCCGAGCGGCCGGCCGCTGCCACGGGGAGGTGCGTCGTCCCGACCACCTGCGCCGGATCGGCGACGGCCGGGATGGTGGCCACCACGATGAGCACGGCGGTCAGCACGCCCGCGACGGGTGCCGCCCACCAGCGGACCCAGCCGCGCGCGTGGGCCAGGCGGATGGGCCGCTCGACGAGGTAGTAGCTCGCCGTCGAGACCGCCAGCGTCACCGCGATGCGCAGGAGGTCGAGCGGCCAGGCGGAGAGGCCGGTGCGCGCCCCGTTGAGGTAGACGATCACCGGCCAGTGCCACAGGTAGATGCCGTACGAGATGGTCCCGATGAAGTGGAGCGGCCGCCAGGCGAGCGCGCGGGAGAACGCACCCGGCTGGGTCAGGCGGGCGTCGGCGACGACGATCCCGGCCAGCGCGGCGCAGAGCAGGAAGCCCCCCTCGAACATGAAGTTCGTCGGCAGTCCGCCCGGCGTGCCGGCCCTCACCCAGAACACGGCGAGCGCCACGGCGGCGAGCGGGGCCACCACGTGGAGCGTCCGCCGTGCCTGGAGCCGCGGCTGGGGCCGCGAGGCGGCGGTGAAGGCGATGGTCGCACCCGCCATGAGGTCGAAGAGGCGGGTGTCGGTCCCGAAGTAGACGCGCGTCGGATCGGCCCCGGGGTGGAACAGGACGGCCATGAGGACGGACGACAGCACCCCGAGGGTGACGGTCACGATCATGCCGGCGCGCCGCCACCCCCGCCGCGCCACCCGCAGGAGGAGCAGGAGCACGAGCGGCCAGACCAGGTAGAACTGCTCCTCGATCGCCAGCGACCAGGTGTGCTGCAGCGGTGAGGGCGTCGAGAACTGGGCGAAGTAGGACTG
>PMPX01000307.1 GCA_003169235.1 Acidimicrobiaceae bacterium
CGACGTCGGTCAGCGCGGCGGCGGTGCGGCGGGCGGCGCGCGCCACGGCGACCGGTCGGAGATCGGAACGCAGGGGGTCCGTCGCGCCGCACAGCACGAGGGCCCAGCGCATGCGGTCGAGCGTCTGGGTGAGCGGGCAGGGGCCGAGCTCGGGAGGCGACCAGTCCCCGCCACCCTCGTCCTGCCACAGGAGGCCGGCCACCTCCTCGAAGCTGGTGCCCACCGCCAGCTCGGTGGCCAGTCGCCCGCGGTAGACGGGACCGAGCTCCTGGTCCAGCTGGGTCACGCCCGTCGTGATGGTGGCCAGCCGCGTCGCCGTCTGGCGCCCGCCGCGGCTGCGTGCCGCCAGGCCCTCGACGTCGGCCAGCTCGAAGAGGCTCCCCCGTCCGGACGGGTCACGCTGCGACTGGAGGAGGCCACGGCTCACGTAGGCGTACAGGGTCGGCACCTTGACGCCGAGCCGCCGGGCCGCCTCGTCGGTCGTGAGCATCCGGTCCACGCCTGCACCATACATTGACTTGATCAACATTTACAGCGGCAGGTGGCGGCGGCATAGTGGACGGCATGGAGACCACAGTGCGCGACCTCATGACCTCCCCGGCGGTGACCTGCGCGGCCGACGACAGCCTGGCCACGGCGGCCCACGTGATGCAGGAGGCCGACACCGGATCGGTCGTCGTGACCGACGACGGCAAGGTGGTGGGCATCCTCACCGAGCGCGACCTGCTGCGGGCGGCGGCCGGCGACGGGGACCCCGGCCGTGAGCAGGTGCGGCTCTGGATGACCGCCCGACCCGATGTGCTGGGGCCCGAGGAGCGAGTCGACGCGGCGTGGGCCAGCCTGACCTCGCACCACTACCGCCACCTGCCGGTGGTGGAGGATCAGCGCTGCGTCGGCGTGGTCTCGCTGCGCGACCTCATGGGCGTGGCCCGCATCCGGCCCGCCACCGAGACCAGTGGGGACGTGCCGGCCGGCCTGGAGGGCGTGGTGGTGGCGGAGACGACCATCGGCGACGTGCGCGGCCAGGAGGGCTTCTTCCACTACCGGCAGTACTCGGCCGTCGACCTGGCCGAGGAGCGCTCGCTCGAGGACGTCTGGCATCTCCTCTTCCGGGGCGAGCTGCCCGACGCGGTGGCCTCGGCCGCCTTTGCCGACGAGGTGCGGCGGCGGCGTGTCATGCCGCCGGGGCTCGCCACGCTGCTGCCGGCGCTGTCGCGTCGGGGATCGCCGCTCGACGTCCTGCGCACCGCGGTGTCCGTCCTCGGCGCGGAGCTGGGTTGGCGCCCCACCCACGACATCGACGCCGACGAGCTGTACGACCAGGCCGTCGGCCTGTGCGCGGTGGTGCCGACGATCCTGGCCGCGGCGCACCGGCTGCGCACCGGGCACGAGCCGGTCGAGCCGAGGGGCGACCTGGGCTTCGCCGCCAACTACCTCTTCATGTTGACGGGCGAGGAGCCGAGCCCACTGCACGCCCGGGCCATTGAGCAGTACATGATCCTCACCATCGACCACGGCTTCAACGCGTCGACCTTCACGGCACGCGTCGTCACGTCCACCGGGGCGGACCTCGGCGCCGCCATCGTCGCCGCCATCGGCGCGTTGTCGGGACCACTCCACGGCGGGGCCCCCAGCCGCGCCCTCGACATGCTGGACGCCATCGGCACACCCGAGCGCGCCGACGCCTACATCCGCGCCGCCGTCGAGGGCGGCGAGCGCATCATGGGCTTCGGCCACCGCGTCTACAAGACCGACGACCCGCGCTCTGTGCTCCTGCGCTCGGTCACCGAGCGCCTCGGTGGCCCGTTGGTCGAGTTCTCGCAGTCCGTCGAGCGCACGACGGTCGACGTGCTGGCCGAGCTGAAGCCGGGTCGCCAGCTCTACACCAACGTCGAGTTCTACGCCGGGGTGGTCATGCACACCTGCGGCATCCCCCGCGAGATGTTCACCCCGACCTTTGCCGCCGGGCGCACCATCGGCTGGAGCACCCACGTGATGGAGCAGGCGTCGCACAACCGCCTGATCCGGCCTGCCGCCCGCTACGCCGGGCCACCCCCGCCGCTGCCGGTGCCACCGGCCGGGGGCTGCGCCCGCCCCGGGCCCGGGGCGGGCCGGGGGCACGCCCGCGAAACCCGATTAAACTCCTCAGGGTTATCCGCTTCACGGCAAGGAGCAGGCCATGGGCAATGGCGACACCCGGAGCGCCCCCAGCAGGACACGCTCGTTCTTCTCGTTCCCGAACCCGGTGAACGAGGTCTCGGCCCGCCTGGTGGCGGCCGGGGTGGTCGTGATGTGTGCGCTGACGATCGCCTTCGACCTCAAGTGGGCCACGGTGGTCATCGCCTACGGCTTCGTCGCCCGGGTGCTCACGGGCCCGACCATGAGCCCGCTCGGGCAGCTGGTCACGCGAGTGGTCACCCCGCGCCTCGGGATCGCCGAGCGGCCGGTGCCGGGGCCGCCCAAGCGGTTCGCCCAGGGCGTGGGCGTCGTCTTCTCGGTGACCGCGCTGGTGCTGACCGGCCTCGGCTACTGGACCGCGGCCGAGGTCGTGCTCGGCCTCCTGGCCACCGCGGCGTTCCTCGAGTCCGCCCTCGGTGTGTGCCTCGGGTGCCTGACGTTCGGTGTGCTCATGCGCAAGGGCATCGTGCCCGAAGAGGTCTGCGAGCGCTGCAACGACATCTGGGCGCGGCCGGCCGGCAAGGCGGCCTGAGCCCGGAGCTAGCTGTCGTAGACCAGGACGCCGCGGATGTTCTTGCCGTCCCGCATGTCCTGATAGCCCTGGTTGATGTCCCCCAGCTTGTACGTGTTGGTGATCATCGAGTCCAGATCGAGCTGCCCCTCGCGGTAGAGCTTCAGCAGCTTCGGGATGTCCGAGTGGATGTTGGCCGAGCCGAAGATGCTGCCGACGACCTGCTTCTCCAGGATCGTGAGGTACATGAGGTTCATGGTCACGTCCGTCTCGGCGATCGGGTGGATGTTGGTGACGACCACCCGGCCGCGCTTGGCCGTCAGGCCGAGGATGGACTCCATCATCGCCCCGGACCCGACACCCATGGCACAGATGACCTTGTCGCACATGTGCCCCCAGGTCTCCTGCTCAATCAGGGCGAACGCCTCTTCGACGGAGGGAGCCACGTGGGTGGCCCCGAAGGACGGGGCCAGGGTCCGCTTCAGCTCGACCGGGTCGATGGCGAAGATCATCTCGGCGCCGGCGAGGCGGGCACCCTGGAGCGCAGAGGCGCCGATGCCCCCGATCCCGATGACCGCGACGTTGTCACCCGGGCGGACCCCGGCGGCGTACACGGCCGAACCCCAGCCGGTCGTCACGCCGCATCCGACCAGGCAGGCCTTGTCGAGCGGGATGTCGTCCAGGATCTTCACGCACGAGGCCTGGTTGACCACGGTGTAGTGGGCGAAGGTGCCCAGGCAGACCATGGTCGAGACGTCCTCACCACGGGCGTGGTGGCGGATGGTGCCGTCCATCTGCCGGCCCGCCATGAGGGTGGCGCCGACATCACACAGGTTGGAGTGGCCGGTGGCACACGACGGGCACTTCCCGCAGGCAGGCACGAAACCGAGGACGACGTGGTCGCCCGGCTGCAGCCCGCTGACGCCGGGCCCCACCTCCTCGACCACGCCGGCGCCCTCGTGGCCCCCGATGACGGGCAGCGGAACGGGCATGTCACCGGTGACGAGGTGCTCGTCGGAATGGCACATGCCCGACGCGGCAAGGCGGATGAGCACCTCGCCCTCCTTCGGTGGGTCGAGCTCGATCGGCTCCACGCTCCACTCACCGTGACGCTGCCACAGTACGGCGGCTTCGGTCTGCACGGTCCCTCCCCAGGGTGAAAATGCGCCTCGGCGCGCCTGCCTACGCTACCGCCACCGCCGGGACCGCACCTCGCGTCGCGTCGCGACCCCGCGCAGGCTCCGCGGGACGGGCAGCCACCGTCATTAGGCTCGGCACATGGGGCAGGGCGACATACCGACATCACGGGGCGGGCCGTTGCGACGGCGTCGCGAGAAGCGCCAGCTCGAGCACCTCGCCGAGGAATCCGACCGGGAGGTCACGCCCGGGACGGACAGGACGCACGTGCGTGTCCTGGAGGACGGCGTCATTGTCGAGAGGCCGGCCCCCGTGGAGCAGGAGCCTTCCGAGCCGGCGGCCGACGCCCTCCCCGAGACGCGGACGGGTTTCCACGTCCGGGCGGTGCCGATCGACCAGCCCTTCGACGAGTGAGGGGGGCGGACGCGGACTGCGTCGCGCTCACGTCAGGGCGTCCGGTCCGTCCTTCGCCCTGGGCTTCTTCTCCCTCGAGAACGTGCCGAGGATCCGGTAGGCACGCCGCTGCCTGACGGCACTCTTCCGGAGCGGGTCGTCCGGAGTGAGGTGCTCCACGGCTCCGGCCACGACCTCGTCGAACATCCGCGACGCTTCCTTCGACCGCTTGAGGGCGACCAGCTCAGACGCGATGACCCACTTCTGGTAGAGCAGCGTCCGCTGGTCGAGCCCGTTGCGCTCCAGGCCGGCCAGCGCCTCGGTGAAAAGAGCCAGGGCCAGCTCGTGGTTGCCGAGGTTGCGGTGCGTCTGGGCCAGGTCGACCATGGACCGGTAGGTGTCGACGTGCTCGGGCCCCTTGGCACTCCTGGTCGATTCGAGGATGCGAACCCGCAGCGGGAATTCGTCGCCGTAGCGACCGATCTTCCGGAGGCTGATGGCCAGGTTCGTCGCGGCCCGCACGGACAGATCGCTCCCGGACCCGTTGTGGCGGTCGGAGGCCTCGAGGACCTGCTCCCAGAGGCGCCGCGCCGCGTCGTTCTCGCCGAGACGATCGAGGACGACGGCGAGACCGAACTCGCTCTGGATGAGCCCGGCTTCGTCCCTGTCGTCGGCACGACGCTGAACGGAGATGGAGGCGCGCAGGAGAGTCTCTGCTTCGCGGTACTCGCCGAGGTCGCGCAACACCGCGGCCAGCTGCGCCATGGCGCGCAGCGTGGCCGGATCGGAGTCCCCGTACAGCTCTCGGCGCGCGTCGAGGATCGCTCGGGCCTCTTCCACTGCCGGCGCCTGCTCAGGGCTCATCCGGTGCCGACGTTATCGGCCGGGCCCGCGCCCGCCGCGGCCTTACCCCCAGCCCAGATCGTGCAGTCGCGACTCGCCGATGCCGAAATGATGCCCGACCTCGTGGATCACCGTCTTGCGCACCAGCGCCACCACATCGTGGCTGCTGTGCGACGCGTTGCAGATCGTCGCCATGAAGATGGTGATCCGGTCCGGCATGGAGGAGGAGTAGTTGCCCCGGCTGGTCAGGGGAACCCCCTCGTACAGACCGAACAGCCCTCCGGGCGGGCTGGTGTCGTCGACGAGGACCGCCACGTTCTCCATGGCGCTGCGCAGCTCGGGCGGGATCTCGTCGAGGGCATCGGCGACGAGCCCCTCGAACTGCTCGACCGACATCGTGATCACCCGGCGATCATGCCAAGGATTTCCCGTGACCGACCCCGCACGACGCGCCACGTTGACTCCACGCTCCGCCCCGCCCTACTCTAAGCGGAGTGATTTCTCCGGATACGAACGTGCCTCGGATCCGGTGTCGCGGAGGCATGCAGTGAGCAACCCTGAGCGAACCCCCATGTCGGGCGAGGTGCCCGGTCTCGAAGACCTCCCCGACCCCGCCGGGCGCCACGTCCTCGTCCGGGCCGATCTCGACGTTCCCGTGACCTTCACCGGCCACCTGCGCGAGGCGCGGCAGCTGCGACAGCTCGGCCCGACCGTGGAGTGGCTGGTCGGGCAGCAGGCCACGGTGACGATCTGCGGCCATCAGGGACCGCTCGGCCTCGCCGGCGACCCCGATCGCTTCGGCCGCACGGTGGAGGCGCTGCACCAGCTCTACCCAGGGGTGACCGTGGCCCCCAACCTGAGCGAGTGGGACGGCGCCTACGACGACGCGGCACCTCTCGCCTCGCTGCTCGAGGGGCAGGACCTCTTCGTCAACGACGACTTTCAGCATTCCTCCCTGTCCCTGGCCTCCATCATCGGCCCGCCGACCGTGCTCCCGAGCGCCGCCGGCCGTCAGCTCCACGCGGACGTGCGGTTGCTGCTCCCACTGCTCACCGCGCCGGACCGCCCGCTCGTGGTGGTCCTCGGAAGCCGGGACACGCTGGACCGCATCCACAACCTCTACTCGTTGATGCTCCGCGCCGACGCGGTGCTGGTGGGCGGACAGATGTCGCAGCCCTTCCTGGCGGCGATCGGGAGACAGCCGCCCGGCGACGACCCGGCCGAGTTCCTCGAGGAGTGCCGCCACGCCTACGGGGTCGGTCACACCATCCGCCATCTGATCCACCTGCCCGCCGACCTCGTGTGGGAGCGCGACGACGGAAGTATGACGACCGTCGACGAGCTTCAGCCCGTGGGCGGCTCCATCGGGGACATCGGCCCGAGAACCGGGCAGAAGTTCGCAGACATCCTTCGAGGAGCCGGCAGCATCCTGTGGGCCGGCTCGCTCGGCAAGGTGGAGGACCCTCGATTCGCCGCGGGAACGCTCGCCGTGGCGACGGCCCTCACTGGCAACGCCGCACGGGTGGTGCTCGGCGGGGACGCCCTGCTGGAGACCCTCGGAGAGCACGGGCTGCTCCCCGAGTCGGCGGGCATCCTGAGCGCCACCGGCAGCGCGATCGCGCTGCTGAAGGACGGGGACCTGCCCGGCCTCACCGTCCTGCGGCAGGCGTCCAATGCGCCGGGCTCGGGCGCGCAGGCGACCTCGGCACCCACCTGACGCGCTCGACGCGGAGGCGCCACGCTCACGGCGTCGGGTCGGAGCCTGCCTCCCTCTCGACGACCGTGCCACAGGTCCCCCGGACGAGCTCGGCCGCTTCACTGAGCCGACCGATCATCGCCGGCTTCCCCGTGGCGTCCACGAAGCGGCATGCGGCTTCGATCTTCGGCCCCATCGACCCGTCCGGGAACGACAGGGACCGCAGGGCAGCGGTCGTGGTGCGCCCGATGGGTCGCTCCGCGTCCGTCCCGAAACCCGTCTCGACATTCGCCACGTCCGTGAGGATCACCAGGGCGTCGGCCTGGAGTACCTGGGCCAGCAGCGAGGCACTCAGGTCCTTGTCGATGACGGCCTCGGCGCCCCGGAGACGGCCGTCCCGCCCGCGCAGCACCGGGATGCCGCCACCGCCGGCACAGATCACGACGGCGCCGTCGCCCAGCAGCAGCCTGATCGCGTGGAGCTCGAGGATCGCCAGCGGTTCGGGTGACGCCACCACCCTGCGCCACGAAGGCCCGTCGGGCCGCACCTGCCATCCCCGCAGCGGAGCGAGCCGCCGTGCCTCCTCCTCGGTGTAGATCGGGCCGACGAACTTGGTCGGATGGGTGAAGGCCGGATCGTCAGCCGCCACCTCCGTCTGGCAGATCAGGCTGACCACCTCCCGCGCCGGAAGCGCGTTCTTGATCGCCTGCAGGAAGAAGTAGCCGATCATCCCCTGGGTCTGGGCCCCGAGGACATCGAGGGGATAGGGGGACGGAAGGTCGGGATCGGTGGCACTCTCGTTGGCGAGCAGGCCGACCTGTGGCCCGTTCCCGTGGGTGATCACCAGGTCATGGTCGTGGGCGAGCGGCGCCAGGGCCGCCACGGCGACGTCGACATGCCCCTCCTGGATCTCGGCCAGCGGCACCTCGCCTCGCTCGAGGAGGGCGTTCCCGCCCACGGCAATCACCAGTCGCACGTCAGTCGCCCGCGGTGGCCACCATGATCGCCTTGATCGTGTGCAGGCGGTTCTCGGCCTGGTCGAAGACGATTGAGGCATCGGACTCGAAGACCTCGTCGGTGACCTCGAGCGCCGAGACGCCCCATTTCTCGAAGAGGGTCTCGCCGACTTCGGTGTCGCGGTTGTGGAGCGCCGGGAGGCAGTGCAGGAATTTCACGTTCGGATTTCTCGTCGACGAGACGAGTTCTGCATTGACTTGGTAGGGGAGGAGCTCTTTGATCCGCTCGCCCCACGCCGCCTCAGGCTCCCCCATCGACAACCAGACGTCCGTGTAGAGGTAGTCCACGTCCAGGACGGCCTGGAGTGCGTCGTCGGTCACCGTGAGGCGTGCGCCCGAGGCTGCCGCGAGCTGCTCCGCGATGCCACGCACCTCGTCCGACGGCCACAACGCGGCCGGGGCAGCGACGCGGACGTCCATCCCCAACAACGCACCGGTCACGAGCAACGAGTTCGCCGTGTTGTTCCGAGCATCGCCGAGGTAGCAGTACGCGAGCTCGTGCAGTGCACGGGTCGAGTGATCACGCATCGTGAGCATGTCCGCCAGCATCTGCGTCGGGTGCCACTGATCCGTCAGCCCGTTCCAGACCGGCACGCCGGCATAGCGGGCGAGGATCTCCACGTTCTCGTGGGCCGAACCCCGGTACTCGATACCGTCGAACATCCGCCCCAGGACCCGGGCGGTGTCCTTCATCGACTCCTTATGGCCGATATGGGACTCGTCGGGCCCGAGGTAGGTGACGTGCGCCCCCTGGTCGTGCGCTCCGACCTCGAAGGCGGACCGGGTACGGGTCGAGGTCTTCTCGAAGATGAGGGCGATGTTGCGCCCGGGCAGTCTCTGGACCTCGGTCCCGGCGCGCTTGTCCCGGCGAAGCGCGGCGGCCAGGTCGATCAGGTACGTGAACTCCTCCCTGGTGAAGTCGACTTCCTTGAGGAAGCTGCGGCCACGGAGATCGACGGACATCTTCGTGCTCCTCTACGACGCATCGCGTTCGATGGGGCAGGTCATGCAGCGCGGGCCACCGCGACCGCGACCGAGCTCGCTCCCGGCGATCGTCACCACCTCGATCCCGTGCTTGCGCAACATGGTGTTGGTCGCCACGTTGCGGTCGTACCCGAACACGACCCCGGGCGCGACCGCGAGGTAGTTCGTCCCGTCGTCCCACTGCTCGCGTTCGGCGGCCCGGATGTCCTCATCGGTCGTCAACACCGTGATCTGCGGAACCTCGAGGATCTCGGCGAGGGTGTCCCAGAGGCTGTGGTTCCGTGTGATCGTCAATTGGCTCGGCTGCTCGCCCTCCGAGATGCTCCAACTGCGCAGATGCCGGTCGAAGTAGGGGTAGAGGACGAAGGTGTCCTGGTCGACCATCGACATCACCGTGTCGAGGTGCATGAAGGCATGACTGTGGGGCAGCTCGATGGCGACCACCCTGGTTGCCTGCTTGGCGTCGAAGAGCGCGTGGGCAACCGTCTCGACGGCCATCGGCGTGGTGCGCTCGCCCATGCCGATGAGAACGGCGCCATGGCCGATCACATGCACGTCACCTCCCTCGATGGTGGCCGGCTGGTAGTTGCGGTCCTCGTCGCCGTAGTAGGTGACGAAGTCGGCGGAGGCGAAGACGGGGTGGAACCGGTAGATGGCCCGGGTGTGCAGTGTCTCGCGCTGACGGGCCGGCTTGGCCATCGGATTGATGGTCACACCGCCGTAGACCCAGCACGAGTTGTCGCGCTGGAACAGGTGGTTGGGCAGCGGGGTGAGAATGAAGTCGTCGGCCTTGAGCATGTCCCACTTCAGGCTGTGGGCCCGGAGCGGGTGGAGGTCGGCCTTGAGGATCCCACCGACGAGGAACTCGGCCAGCGCCTTGCCGTCGAGGTCCTCGAAGAGGGCGCGGACCGGATCGACGAGCGACGGACCGAGGATCTCGGGCGTGCACACCCGGTCGAGGACGAAAGCCCTGCCGTCGGCGAGCTCCAGTGTCTCGCTCAACAGCTCGCCGTAGTAGTGCACCTGGACCCCTTTGTCCCGCAGGGCCTCCGCAAAGACATCGTGCTGCTCCTTGGCCTTGGCGGCCCACATGACGTCATCGAAGAGCAGCTCTCCGATGTTGTCGGGAGTCAACCGGGACAGCTCGAGCCCGGGCCGATGGACGATGGCCTGGTGGAGCCGGCCGATCTCGGAGTCGACGTGGAACGTCATGCCTGTCCTCCGTTCGTCTGCGGAGCCGCCAGGGCCGGTTCGACCAGTTCGGGCGCAGCCTGCTCCGGTGGCAGGTCCGTCGGCTCGGCCGTCTCTCCGAGGCGCTCCCGCCGGGCGTTGAGGAAGGCGTACAGGATCAGTCCGACCAGGATCACGACCAAGGCCTGGTAGACGACCTGGTAGCCCGAGGCGAACGTGACCCACATGGAGAACAGCACGCTGATGCCGGCCACCATGAGATCCCGCGCCAGCGCCCAACCGTTGACCCGCCGACGCCGTGAGACCAAGAAGGTCAGCTGAGCGATGGCCGACATGAAGTAGGGAATGGCCACCGTCACGACCGTGAGGTCCACCAGGTAGGTGAAGACCGTCAGACCCGCCTTGGTGTTGTAGCTCCACAGCATGAGGAGCGACGGGAGGGCGGTCCCGACCAGGATGCCGAACCACGCCGTCCCCTTGCGGTCGGACCAGGCGAAGGGTCGCGGGAACAGGTCGTCCTGGGCGATGGCCCGTGACGTCTCGGTGACGATGAGGGTCCAACCATTGAGCGCGCCGATGCCCGAGATCACCGCAATCGCGGCAATGAACTTTCCGGCCCAGGCGTTGTGCGGGAACATCGTGTCGAAGGCGTTGACGAACGGCGACCCGGTCCCGACGAGGGTGTGGTGCGAGACCAGTCCCATCACGACCGCCGTCACGAGCACGTAGAGGAGGGCGCTGAGCGCCGTGCCGACCACCGAGGCGCGCATCACGTTGCGGCGAGGATCCTTGACTCGCTTCGCGGTGATGGCCGCAGCCTCGACGCCGATGAAGGAGAAGAGCGCCACGCCGGCGGCGATGCCGATGCCGCTGTAGAGGCTGCCGCCCGTGGCGTTGAACGGGCCGAAGTTGGCCGAGGTCACGAAGAACCATCCGATGACGCCGACGAAGAGGAGAGGGAGGAACTTCAAGACGACGGTGACGTTCTGGAACCAGGCCATCTGGCGAACGCCCACCAGATTGATGATCGCCGGCACCCACAGCCCGACCATGGCGATGAACCAGTTCTCCATACCGGTGTTGTGGCCCCAGCCGAAGAGGGCGTCGACGTAGAACACCCACGACGACACGATGGCCGCGTTGCCGGCCCACGACTGGACCCAGTAGCACCAGCCGACGAGGTACCCGGCAAAGTCGCCGAATTCGTGGCGGGAGTAGGCGTAGAGACCGCCATCACTGTTGGGCACCCGCTTGGTGAGCTGCCCGAAGAGGACGGCCAGGAGCATGGCGCCCACGGCGATGACGGCCAGCACCGCGATGCCCATGGTGCCGGCGCCCGCCAGGACCGCAGGCATGGTGAACACCCCGGTCCCCACGATGCTGCCGATCACGAGGCCGGTGGCCGACGTCAGACCCAAGGCGTGGGCCTTCTCCTTGTTCCGCCCCGACATGGGGGGCCCGGTCGGGGTGGATCCCGCAGCTTCGGACTCGGTGCTCATGATCGTCATCGGGCTCTCCATTCCAATGAGTCGCCGGACCTAACCGATCCCGACTCTGACCAGGCTGCAGGGCCAGGCCCGACTCAGCCAGGGTCAAAAGTCCCCAACCACCGGGGATCGCCCACGTCAGCCGTGAGCGAAGGGATGCCGAGAGTCCTTTCGGTGACGAGCGTGTGAACTGCGTGTCCGCTACCTGCCCGCGGCAGGCTTCGAGGGCGGCACCACCCCGGACTCTCCTGGACGCGCACCCGGATTGACGAAGTGCACGAACCGCGAGACGCGACGCCGGATCCGGCGCTCCAGCCGCTCGGTATGGGTGGAGGCGATGCGCGGTGTCCGGGCGTGCGGGCTTCGATAGAAGCGGGTCTTCGCCACCTCGACCAGCAGCAGGTAGACCACGACCATCCCGAACAGCAGGAGGAAGAACGTCGTCGGCAGCGGGGTGAACCCCAGTAGGTGTGCCAGCCCGGTGTACGGCAGCACGGCTCCGATGAGGGCTGCTCCGGTCGGCACGACGAGCATCGGCCAGCTAGGACGGCTCTTGAAGAAGGGGACCCGCCTGGTGCGGATGACATAGATCACCAATGTCTGCGTGGCGATGGACTCGACGAACCAGCCAGTCCGGAACTCGACGTGACCGGCGTGGAGCAGCGAGAGCATGACCCAGAAGGTCAGGAAGTCGAAGATGGAGCTCACGGGACCGAAGACGGACATGAAGCGACGGATGAATTTCATGTCCCAGGCCGCCGGGCGAGCCAACGCCTCGGGGTCGACCCGGTCGGTCGGGATCACCAGCTGTCCCGTGTTGTACAGCAGGTTGTTGAGGAGGATCTGCGAGGGCAGCATCGGGAGGAAGGTCAAGAAGACGGAGGCGCCCGCCGCACTGAACATGTTGCCGAAGTTCGACGAGGTGGCCATGAGGACGTACTTCATGGTGTTGTTGAAGATGCGGCGACCTTCCATGACGCCTTCGGCGAGCACGCCGAGGTCCTTGTCGAGCAGCACCACGTCAGCGGCGTCCTTGGCCACGTCGGTTCCCGAGTCGACCGAGATGCCGACATCGGCATGATGCAGGGCCACCGCGTCATTGACCCCGTCACCGAGGAACGCGACGTCCTTCCCGGTGCGACGGGCCACCTTGATGATCCGGGACTTCTGATCGGGGCCGATCCGGGCGAAGACCGTCGTGGTCAGGATCGCCGCCTCCAGCTGGTCGTCGGTGAGCGCCTCGACCTCTACGCCGCTGAGCACCCCGCCGCAGTCGACCCCGATTTCCGAGCACACCCTGGCGGCGACCAGCCCGTTGTCCCCGGTGATGATCTTGACGTCCACCCCGAGCCGCTCGAGTTGCGCGATGGAGGCACCGGCGTCCACCTTCGGCCGATCGGCGAACGTCAAGAACCCGGCCAACTCCAACTGCTGCTCGTCCGCCGCCGTCGGCGCACGCACGCCCTCGGCGGGACGACTGGCGACCGCCACCACCCGCGCCCCTTCGGAGAACAGCGCGTCCAGGGCCGAGCGCGCGCTGTCGGGGACGTCGAGGCACCGGTCCAGGACGATTTCCGGGGCCCCTTTGGTGACGAGGAGCGCACTGCCGTCCGGCCCATCGACCAGCACCGACGCCAACTGCCGCTCATGGTCGAACGGCAGGATGCCCTTGCGCACGTACCGGGAGACGTCGACGGCGACGTCCCCTCCCGCAGCGGCTCCGGGGGCAGCCCACAGGGCCTGGTCCAGCGCGTTCCCTCCGACCGGGCCATGTGCTGTCACCGCTGCCTCGTTGCAGAGGAGTCCGAGCAACAAGGGGGCTTCACTCTCCTGGCCAGACGGATCGATGCCCCGTTCGTAGGTGATCAGGCCCTCGGTGAGGGTGCCCGTCTTGTCGGTGAAGAGGATCTCGATGTTGCCGAGGTCCTCAATGGCCACCAACCGCTTCACCAGAACCTTCTTGGCGGCCAGTGCCTTCGATCCCGACGAGAGGCTGACCGTGACGATGGCCGGCATCATTTCGGGCGCGATGCCGACGGCGATCGCCAGCGAGAAGAGAAGTGCCTCGATCAGTGGGCGCGAGAGCGCCACGTTGACGATGAAGATGAAGGCTGTCAGGGCCGCGGCGACGCCGAACAGGAACCGCGAGAAGCGCGACAGGCCTGCTTCGAAGGCCGTCTGACCCTGACGTTCGGACATGCCGGCCGCGATCTGCCCGAAAGCGGTGCGCGCGCCCGTCTGGACGACCACACCGAGTGCCGACCCCTCGTGCACGATCGTCCCCATGAAGGCACATCCCGGCTGGTCCTGCGCGGCACGTCCGGTGACGGGTGACACGGACTTGACCACGGGCATCGACTCCCCCGTGAGGATGCCCTCGTCACACTCGCACTGGTCCACGGTGAGCAGGCGCAGGTCGGCCGGCACGAGCGCCCCGATGCGGAGCGCAACCACGTCGCCGGGGACGAGATCCGTCACGGGTACCCGAAGGGTTTCGCCGTTCCTGTGGACCTCGGCCTCCTGCCGGATCTGGGCCCGGAGCGACTCCATCGCGATCGCCGCCCGGTACTCGTTGAAGAAGCCGAGGCCGACGCTGAGGAAGACGATGACGGCGATGATCACGGCGTTGGTGCCGCCACCGGTGAGCCCGGACACGAGCGCCGCCCCGAGCAGAAGGACCAGGATGGGGTTCCGGATCTGGCGAAAGAGGACCGCCGTGGCACGCACCCGGTGCACGGCGAGCGCATTCGACCCGAACCGACGCAGTCGCTCCTCCGCCTCGTCGGGCGTGAGACCTTCGGGCCGGCTCCCGAGCTCGGAGAGTACCTCGTCCGGTGTGAGCGCAGCGGCCTCGACGAGATTGAACTCAGGTGATGGGGCGCGTGTGGCCAGAGCCATGCCGTCAGCCTTGTGCGCGAGAGCCGCCGGCACTAGGGCCATGGGTCCGAAAGAGCCTTTCACCGCCGTGGCCCGACGGGGGACGTCGCCTGGTGGATTTTGGGGGAAGGCAGAATGGCTCAACCGACACACTGCACGCAGCAGCGCGGCGGCGGTCTCGATGGCGTTGGATCTCGTCGGTGGACTTCTTGCCGAGCGCGATCCGACCACAGGCGTGCGTCCGACATCGACATGGGACCATCACCGCTCGCCCCGGGGTCGAAGGCCCACCCGGCGCGAAAGGTCTGGGCGTGGCTGGACCGGGCTCCGGTGACGGGCTCCCCGGGAGTCACGATCGCCCACACCGGCTCCCCCCCTCGCCGCATCTCCGGTTGCGAACCGTCTACCCTGGCACGACAGGGCGGAACCGGAGGAGGAGAGTCTTGGCGGTCACCGAGACCATCACGGTGCTGTTCACCGACTTGGTCGGCTCGACCGAGATCAGTTACGCAATCAGCCCGGAGGCGTCGGACCAGCTGCTCCAGGCTCACTTCTCGCTGCTGCGTCGAGCCATCGCCGGCTCCGGAGGGGCTGAGGTGAAGGGCCTCGGCGACGGGGTGATGGCCGTGTTCCGCAGCACGTCCGCCGCCCTGTCGTGCGCCGTGGCGATGCAGCAGGCCGTCCACCGTGACAACGTCGGCGCCAGCCATCAGCTGGGACTGCGCATAGGACTCAGCGGCGGAGAGGCGACGTTCGAGTCGAACGACTACTACGGCGACCCGGTGATAGAGGCGGCCCGGCTCTGCGCCCACGCCGACGCCGGCCAGATCCTGGCCACGGAGGCCGTCCGGGTGATGGGCGGACGGCGCAACCCTTTCCTCTTCGAGCGGGTCGGTGCGCTGGAACTGAAGGGCCTGCCCGAACCCGTGGAGGTTCTCGATGTCCGTTGGGAGCCGCTCGATGAGACTGCCGCTGAGGGCGGCGTGCCGCTCCCGGCGCGCCTGAGGCACGTGCCCCTCACCGGAGTCGTTGCCCGCGAGACCGAGGCGGCACTGCTCACCGACGCCTACAAGCGAGCGGCGGCCGGAGAAGGTCGTGCGGTGGTCCTCGTGTCGGGTGACGCCGGCGTGGGGAAGACGACGCTGGTCGCCGAGGCCGCCCGCCGCGCCGCCAAGGAGGGTGCCTGCGTGCTCCTGGGGCGTTGCCACGAAGACGTCAGCGCGTCATACTCGCCCTTCGCCGAGGCGCTGAACCACTACGTGGCACATGCGCCCGAGCACGTGCTCCGAGCCCACGTCGACGTCCACGGGGGCGACATCACATCGATGGTCCCCGCGCTCGGTCGACGGCTGGGGGCAGTTCCGGCACCGACGAGGACGGATCCCGACACCGAGCGCTACCTTCTCTACGGGGCGGTGGCTGGCCTTCTGACGGCCGCCTCCGTGCTCCAGCCGACCATCCTCGTGCTCGACGACATGCAATGGTCGGACAGTCAGAGCCTGCGGCTCCTGCATCATGTCGTGACCACCGTCGAGTCGGAACGGTTGTTCGTGCTCGGGACGTTTCGGGACACGGAACTGTCGCCCTCCAACCCGCTCCTCGACTTCCTCGGTGCGCTGCAACGCGAACCGGGTGTCAGCCGGATCGAATTGAAGGGCTTCGACGACACCGGGGTCCTCGCATTCATGGAGGCTGCGGCGGGGCAACCCCTCGAGGAGGCGGCAACGGATCTCGCCCACGCGCTCTGTCTGGAGACCGAAGGCAATCCCTTCTTCCTCGGAGAAGTGCTGCGGAGCCTCATGGAGTCCGGCGCCATCTACCAGGACGACCGTGGCCGTTGGACGGCTGCGGGGGAAATGTCCGAGATGACGCTGCCCAACAGTGTGCGAGAAGTGATCACGGCCCGTGTCGGCCGGCTCGGCGCACACGCCGGTCGGGTCCTGTCCATGGCATCGGTCATCGGGCGGGACTTCGAGTTCGACTTGCTGGACACCGTGACCGACCTCAGCCAGGAGGAGCTGCTCGACATCCTCGACGCTGCGTCCGGTGCCGCCCTCGTGCGTGAGGTCCCCGAGGTACCGGGGCGCTACAGCTTCTCGCACGCTTTGACGCAGCACACGTTGTACCAGGGCCTGCCGAGGGTCCGGCGGACCCGGGCCCATCAGCAGGTGGCCGAGGCCATTGAGTCGGCCGTCGGGCACACACCGGGAGCACGGGTGGGCGAGCTGGCCCACCACTGGCTGAGCGCCAGCCAACCAGCCAACGCCACCAAGGCCATCGGCTACGCCCGGCAGGCAGGCGAGGCCGCCCTGGCCGCCTTGGCCCCCGACGATGCGGTCCGTTACTTCTCCCAGGCGCTCCACCTCGCGGCCACGGTGCCGGAGGACGACCCCCTGGTCGGCTGCGACGTGCGTTTGGCCCTGGGCGAGGCACAACGCCAGGCCGGGTTGCCGGGCTTCCGGGAGACGTTCCTCGACGCCGCACACCGAGCCCAAGAGCTCGGTGCAACCGACCGCCTGGTGGCCGCCGCGCTGGGAAACAGCCGCGGTTTCTTCAGTTCGATCGGCGTCATCGACGCCGACAAAGTCGCCGTGCTGGAGTCGGCGCTCCATGCCCTGGGCAATGACGACACGCGCGAACGGGCGCTCCTCCTGGCGA
Organism: Acidimicrobiaceae bacterium; assembly: GCA_003169235.1. Classification (GTDB taxonomy): domain Bacteria; phylum Actinomycetota; class Acidimicrobiia; order Acidimicrobiales; family RAAP-2; genus Bog-473. The sequence continues at coordinate 16,972 of PMPX01000307.1, forward strand.
CGCTGTGCAGCGAGCTCGCCCTCGGCACGACGCTGGAACGGCGCCAGGAGCTGGCCGACGCCGCCAGAGCGATGGCGCGGCGGTTGGGGGACCCGGACACCATCATCCGCACCGTCAACTTGGTCTGTGACCCGCTCCAGGTCCCTTCCACCCTGAACGAACGGATGGTCGACGCGAGGGAAGCCCTGGAGCTGTCGGAGCTCCTGGGGGACCCCGATCTGCTCTTCTGGACCGGCGCCTACAGCCGGCTGGCCGCAGTGCAAGCCGGTGACTTCGAGATGGCGCGTCGGTGCCTGGACACCATGCGCGCCGTGATCAGGGGACTCCCCCAGCCGACGATGAGGTGGGTCACCCTGTTCAACGACGCCGCCGACGCGCTCCTGTCCGGGGACCCCGACAGAGCCGAACAGCTCGCCACGGCTGCGTTGGAGATCGGGACGGAGAGCGGACAGCCCGATGCCTTCGGCTTCTACGGGGCCGAGTTGATCGGCGTCCGCCGCCAACAGGGGCGCTACGGCGAACTCGTCCCGTTGATTGAGCAGATCGCTGCCGAGAACCCGGCGCTCCCGGTGTTCCGTGCGACGCTGGCCGAAGGACACATGGAGGCCGGCAACTTCGACACGGCTCGCCAGATGCTCGACGCAGCGGCCGCGGACCTGACCTCATTGCCCTACGACGTCCTCTGGATCTTCGCGGTGGCCTCCTACGCCGACGTTGCCACCGAACTGCGCGCCGAGGCACCGGCTCGGCTTCTCCTAGATCTGCTTGCGCCTTTCGACGAACAGGTTCTCTTCATCGGGGCGACGGCCGGAAGCCCAGTGGCGTACTACTGCGGCGGCCTGGAGTCGGTGCTCGGCCTCTACGATCAGGCCGAGACGCACTTCGCCAAGGCAGCCGAGCTCAATGCCAGGGGTCAGATGGAGTTCGCTGCCGCGGTCACCCACCTGCGGTGGGGCTGCATGCACTCAGCCCGCGGCGACCCCGGCGATCTCGAGCGAGCGCGCGACCTTCTCACGCAAGCCCACGTCGCAGCCATGGGACGGGGGTACGCCAGCATTGAGCGGCGAGCCACAGTGGCATTGTCGGAACTGGGCTGACCAGTCTGGGTTGTGAAGGGTACGCCGCTGAACATCCCTCGTACGTCGCACGCCCGAGCAGCACGCACCGCGGCAGGACCGCTTCGCCATCTGGGCTCATCGGAAGCCCTGCCAGGTCGTCTGGCTGAAGCGATCGCCCTTGCGGAACCCCAGGCCTCGCACCGGGCGCACCCGGAACACGATCACGCGTCCACCGGCACCCCGGTCGCTGAACGCCCCATCGCGCACAACGAAGTTCCACGGACCGGTCGGGTACTTGATCGCGAACGCGGTCGCGACTGGTTGGAGCTCGGCGTCGTCGGTCACCTGCTCGGCCTGGCCCTCGAGCACGACGTCACACGCTCCCTCGACGAGGTCGCTGCGCCCGGTCGTCAGCACGCACGACGGGTTCTCGGCCAGATTCCTCGCCTTGCGCTCCTCAGGCCCGGTGGCAAACCAGAGCGCCTCCGCGTGCCAGACAGCGATCAGAGGCGTCACGTGCGGTCGGCCGTCGGGACGGACGGTGGAGAGCCAGTAGGTGTCCGCGGCACGCACGTGCTCAAGTCCCGCCGCCCACGGCGTCGGCGTCGAGTCCGGCTCGCTGAACCCATGGATCTCCGCTGTCACGTGCTCCGCTGCCATCCCATTCCCTCCCTCTCCGGATCGACGCAACCGGTCGCGATCGACAAGCGACATCGCCGACCTTACCGAGACGACTCGCCGGATAGGTGAGCCGATCGGGGACTCCGGCGCTTGCGAGTCGAGCAGCGCAGTGAGCTTCTCCGGTGCGAGGACCCGGTAGCTCTCGGTCACAAGCTGCCGGATCTCCTCCCAGTCCGTGTCGTCGGTGAGCCACACTCCGATGAGATCCCGGCCAGCTCTTCGAGGGACGAAGAACCGGTGGCCAACGGAGAGCAACGCCTCGCGCTCGTCAGGGTCGGCGCGCAACACGAGCAGCGGGACGGACTTGCCAGTCGATGACTCCATTGCCACGAGCAAGCAGAACGACCCTCGGCGGATGTCGAACGACTGCGCGGTCGATCTCGATCTCGCCAGTGAATGGTCGATACGCACCGTTACCTCGGGCAGCGCCAGGCACAGAGCGCGAACCCGCATGACGATGTTCTCTGGGACTTCGAGTGCCCTCATGCGAGACGTCTGGCGACGAAGTCCCGGAACTTGGTCCGGCCACACAGGATGCGCCTATCTGAGTCCGTGGCGGGCGGGGACACGCTTCCAGTATGGATGAACGTCGGCGACGACCAAGGGTGTCCATCGACGGGATTCGGGGACTGCCGTCGCGAGGGCGCCGCCAGGATCGGGGGCATGGTCCAAGTGGTCGCCGCCCCATCGAACGTAGGGTGGCCCGATGCGAATCGCCATCTTGGGAATGGGCAACATGGGTCGGGCTTTCGCCGCCAGGGGGATCGAAACTGGTCACCAGACGGCCGTTTGGAATCGCACCCCGGGTCGGGTCGCCGCCCTCGTGGCCAACGGAGCTCACGAAGCCAACACACCCAGGGCGGCGGCGGCAGGTGCCGACGCCGTTCTCGTCGTGCTCGCCGACGACGCAGCCGTCCTCGACGTGTGCCTGGGCGACGATGGCGTGTTGGCATCGCTCGAACCCGATGCCGTGTTGGCCAACGTCAGCACCGTCTCCCCGGAGACTGCTCGACGCCTTGCCGAGCTGGGACCTGACGGTCGGGTCCTTGACGCTCCGGTGATGGGATCGCCGGCGATGATCGCTGGCGGTCTCGGGAGGTTCCTCATCGGCGGCCCCGCCTCAGGGATTGCTGCCATCGAACCCCTGTGGAATGTCCTTGGATCCGGCTATACGCACTGTGGACCGGTCGGAACCGGTGCCACGATGAAGATCTTGGCCAACTCGTTGTTGATTACGGGAGTGGCGGCGCTTGCCGAGGCCATCGCCACGGCCAGACAGCAGGCAGTCCCCGACGAGTTCCTAAGGACCCTCCTTGCCGACAGTCCGTTGTTGAGTCTTGCCAGCAATCTCCGGTTGGACAGTCTGCTCGATCCGACGCATCCAGGTTGGTTCTCTCCGACATTGGCCCGTAAAGACCTTCGCCTCGCCATCGATCTGGCCGAGGAGACCGGAGTTGGTGTGCGCATCGGACCCGCAGCCGAAGCCCTCTTGACCACGGTGATTGATGCTGGCACGGAATGGCCAGACTTCACCGCTGTGATCGAAGCACTCTCCTGAAGGTCATCGGAGACGACGATCCCCGCTATCTGCGGATACCGGTCGGACGCCGGGTGCCCAAGTTCGCCAGTTGTGGGGCCCGCCATTCTTCCCCGCCCAAGTGCGATGGCGTCACGGTGCAGGCGAGCCTCTGTTGAAGATCGGCCACATGGAAGTTCACGCGGGCCTCAAGGTCTGATCTGACAGTCTGACCACGGGACGACCTGCATTCTCAAGGTGACGCGCATCTGTAACAGGGGATTCGCAGAATGGCAATGAGAGAGACGCGGACTGCGATAGGAGATGGCAATGCCGACCAACAAGCAGATCATTCAGGGCGCATACCAAACCTTCGCCGAGGGAAACGTACCGAAGGTGCTGGCGTTGATGGACGACAAGATCGAGTGGACTGAGGCGGAGGGCTTCCCGCTCCACGGCACGTACATAGGGCCACAGGCGGTTGTCTCGATGGTGTATTCATGCGGCTCGGTGAGATCGGTGACGATTTCACGGTTACCCCGACCCGATTCGTAGCCGAAGGCGACACCGTGGTCGCGACCGGTACCTACTCGTGGAAGCATCGCTCGACGGGCAAGCCGGCAGAGGTGCAGATGGCACACGTCTGGACGTTTCGCGATGGCAAGGTCATCTCGATGCAGCAGCACGTCGATACGCTCAAAGTGCAGGAGCTGTCCGCCTGAGCGGTCTTTCCCATCCCTGAGTCTTTGCCCCGGCCTGGTGTCGGCTGGCCGCCGCGTCCGCCGGGTCGGGGAGGCATCCAGTCCACACGTTTCAGTAGCTACTCAGTGGCAGGATTTCATCCGATTGGACCCCAAGGACTAGCCCCAGAAGATGCACGTGGGATCTATGTCGATCTCGCCGAGGAGCTCCTCAACCGATCCCGGATCGATGAGGTCGTAAAGATGCCAGCGGCTGTTGCGGTCCGCCCAAAACAGGGTCCACCCGGCGGTTGCAAGGTCGTAGCGGAGTTGGCCGATGGGAAGTCGAGACCACTCCGTTTCTTGCCTGTCCCACGGCGGACGGCATTCAAAGATGGTGACCGATTTGCCGCGCACCCCGACCTCGACCCGCATCTCGCTCCGGAACTCCTGCGGTGTCTTCTCCTCGCAGTACTTCCGGATCTTGAGCAGATCAAGGTCAGGTATGGCACCCATCGCGCCACCGTAGATCGTTCAATAGGCTGGTCAGGGCGAGGACGACGTTCCGGGTTATTTGGCTTCGGCGGCGTCGTCGCTTGCCGTAGCTATAGCATATATGTACTATACTGGCCGACATGGTGAGTGGAGAGCTGATCCGAGAAGCGAGGCTCCGAGCCGGCCTGACGCAGACCGAGCTGGGCGAGAGGATCGGCCAGCCTCAGTCGGTCGTCGCCCGTTGGGAGCGAGGTGCTGTGATCCCCAGCTTCGAGACACTTCGGCGGGCCATTCGAGGCTGCGACCTCGAGCTCTCATTCCATCTCTCCAGACTGGACGAGTCAACTCCATTGATCATCGACGAACACCTCAGGATGACGTCGGCGGAGCGATTTGCCGACCTACTGGAGAGGGTTCGTTTCCACGATCAGTTGCAAAACGGCAAGTCGGAATCTGCAGGTGTCTGAAACTGTTCCCTTTCGACCGGATGACCTCCTCGAGGTCCTCGAGAGGCACGGCGTCCGTTACATCGTCATTGGAGGACTGGCAGCGGAGCTGCGCGGTTCGCCGTACATCACCCGAGATGTCGATGTCACACCATCACGAGACCGGGCGAATCTGCGCCGGCTCGCGGCCGCACTGCGAGAACTCAACGCGACGCTGCGAATTCCCGGAGTCGATGGCCCCGTCGAATTTCCACTTGACGAGCACTCTTTTGCGTGGGGAACGACATGGACCTTTGTCACAGACCATGGCTATTTGGACATCGCGTTGCTCCCAGACGGGACTCGGGGATACGACGATCTGCGGCGCAGCGCGACGAGGGAGCGCCTGACCGATGACCTTCAGGTGGATGTGGCGAGCCTGGCCGACGTCATCCGATCAAAAGAGGCGGCTGGTCGCGAGAAGGACCGGGCCGTACTGCCCATTCTTCGCCAGGTGCTGGAACGTTCTCGATCCATCGAACGCCCGGGACCGGAAATCGGAATCTGAAGCACGTCGCTCCGAATGGTGGGCCGCCCGGGTCTCGATCCCGGCACCTTGGGATNNCTGATTGGGACATATAGCGGTTCACGGAAGTGCGTTGCTCCTGCTCAGTGGTAGTGCTCTGTGCAGGCTGGTCTGTAGAAGTACGCCAAAGTGGATTCCCTGGGCTGCAAGTTTGGCTGCAATTCCCGCCGCCCCATTGCCCACCCGCACAGCGGTCACCGTCACCCTTTGCGGTGCAAACGTCAAGCACATTTCCCGATCGGCGCGGATGCCCCCGTACGAATCAGGCACTTCGGGGGCAGTGGGGTTCGTTCGTTCTGGAACCCGAAAGTCACGTTGTGAGCGGCTACTTTCCTATGGGTGGGGGCAACAGTCATCCTGTATCGAGAGATACTCTCCCGTTCGTCAGTGAAATCCCGGGGGCTAGGCCGCCTGTTTCGTTCCCTGCGCGTGAGCTTTGCGGAGTTGAGCTGCAGAGTCGGGCCACTAGACCAACCCGTTCGACTCCGCGCCCTCCGGCCACATTCGATTGCCTTGGAGGCCGGAAGTCACGAGATCCGTGTCACTGGCCGGGGCTTCTTGCCCGACACGAAGACCATCGACGTTGGCGAAGGCGGATCCGTCATTGTCGCCGTGACACCCGAGCGACCCAGTGGTGCGGACCCAGATTGGCCGAACGGCAAGCTTCACCTGCGTGTCGTCGACGATCCAACCGATCTTGAACCCAACCGGTTTTACAATTCGTTGCCCTCGATGTCGGCTACTACAACTCTGGCACTAGTCGGGTCTTTGGCGGCCTCAGGCGCCTTTCTGCTTCTGTCACTAGCGATGGTTGGAGCAGTGTGCTTTGGGTTTATCGCTCGTAGCCCTGGAGTTGGCGTGATCTTGCTGCTCTTTTCGTGCATGGTGATCCCGATTGCCCTTCCAGCCGGAATCGTGGGAGTGACGGCAGGAGTGCGCTACATGAGACTTCCAAGGAACTGGAGAAGGCGTCCTACCATCATCACGGATCACGGCTAGGGGCTGGCGGCAGGACTGCCCCCTAACAGGGTCGGGGTGCCACCCTGCGGCACGACTGGGCACCCTCGTACGGCCTGAGCAGCCCCCTTCTCTGCGAGCCTCGCCGGCGTAGGCTCAATCATGGCCCCACGGTTCGGTCGTCGAGTCCTGTTCGTGAACCCGAAAGCTGGCGGGGGAAAGTCCGAGCGCTTCGACTTGGTGGCCGAATGCTGCTCGAGGGGGATCGTCCCGGTGGTCCTGGCGCCCGGCGATGATGTACGGGCGCTGGCCCTGGCGGAGGTGACTGTCGGCGCCGAGGTGATCGGCATGGCGGGAGGTGACGGATCCCAGGCCGCGGTGGCGACCGCCGCATCGGCACACGACGTGCCCTTTGTGTGCGTGCCCGCAGGCACCCGCAACCACTTCGCCGCTGACATCGGCATCGACCGGAGCGACGTCGTGGGTGCGCTCGACGCATTTGACCATGCAGAGGAGCGACGCATCGACATGGCAAGTGTCAACGGACGCGTCTACCTCAACACTGCATCGTTGGGACTGTACGCCCGAATCGTCTCATCACCCCAGTACCGGGACGCGAAGGCCAAGACGGTGGCGCAGATGCTGCCCGACTTGCTGGGCCCTGGCTCCGAGCCGTTCGATCTTCGATTCACGGGGCCTGATGGTGTTACGTGGGCAGGAGCGCACGTGCTGTTGGTTTCGAACAACCGGTACGAGCCGGTGAACCTGGGGGGCCAAGGAGCCCGCGGTCGGATGGACAGCGGGATCCTCGGTGTGATCGCCGCCGTTGTGCGGGGGCCCGAGGAGATCGCGGACCTGGTCGCCGCCGAGAGGGCTGGCGCCATCCAACGCTTCCCTCCGGTATCGGCGTGGACCACGCCGACGTTGCACGTCGACTCCGGCGGTCCAGTCGAGATTGGGCTCGACGGCGAAGCCATCGTGATGGATCCTCCGTTGTTGTTCGAATCGCGGCCTGGCGCTCTGCGGATCCGACTGCCCGTACGGCGTTGACGCTAAGACTTGTACACGTTGGGTTCGTCGTCCGTGACGAGCGCTTAGCTCTCTAGCCAAGTAGACATCAACTCGCAGACGCAGCCCATGAAAGATGCGTCCGAGGGTGCCCCCGTACATTGCCGGGACGGTGGATGGCCATTCCGCCGCGCTCCTCGCCTCGTTGAACGACCTTGGCCCTGGCACCGGGCCGCTCAGTACCGGCCACTGAGACGGCGATGCCGTAGACCCGGTCGAACCCGGTCCATCCGTTGATTCCGCCCCGGTTGTTGCCGATCTGAACCCGTCGCTTGGCGGGCTCAATGGCCTTGACCAGATGGATGTAGACGTTGCCAGCGACCTTCGTGAGGACGATATCGCCTACCTGTACCCGAGTGGGGTCCACGGGAGATACGACTACTTCGTCCCGACTGTGGATCAGCGGCACCATCGAGTTCCCGGTCGACCGAAAGGTGACGGTCTCCCCGTCAGCGACCCGCTGTGCGATCTGCTTCAGCACCTCTCCGAAGCTATCGGACCCGGTCGCGGACAGACTGCCCCAGTTTCGCTGCCGGGTAAGGGTGCCACCCTGCGGCATTCTCGAGGTCGTCTCCAACACGCTCGGGCACGCGTCAATCGGCGTGACCATGGACGTCTACGGTCACCTGCTGGCGCCGACGAAGATGCAAGCGGCAGATGCGATGCGGCGAGCGTTGTGGCTCGACGAGCTGCCAGACTTCGATCCCTTGGCTACAAGTTTGGCTGTAGGCGATGGGACCACAACACGAAACAGCGCCGTGACCTCGGATTCAGTGGGCCGCCCGGGTCTCGATCCCGGCACCTTGGGATTAAAAGTCCCCTGCTCTTCCGGATGAGCTAGCGGCCCGGGACTGCAAGATAACTTACGAGAGATCTGGCGAGGACAGGCTTGGAACCAGCCGGCTTCGAAGAGCGTCCGGTATGGCTGCCGGGGCAATCAGGTGAAGGTCCCCCATTCGGGACCTGGAGAATCACGGAGCTCCGGTCGAGGTCGGCGATCCGGCTCGGACTCACCGGCCGGACCCGACCCGTCACCGTTCCGGGGCCGTAGCCGCCCGTGGGGTGCTTCCGGATGTATCCACAGCGGTCCCGTCGCGCTCGTCCCCTCATGGGCCCTTTCAGGGAGGAGCTCGTACAGGAATCGCGGCCGTCACGTTCTCGCCATTCCGTGTTCGAGGCTACGAGTCGATGAACGCTCTCGCAAAGGAACACGTGACGGCCGGAGATCACTCGGAGAGCGGCTTGAATCCGAACACAGGCTCGGATGATGAATCTCTGTCCCAGGGCCCCCCGAGGTCCCCCCACCGTTGGCGTCGGCGACTGCTTTGGAGTCTCGGCGCCGCGGTCGTGGTCTTCGTGGCAGCCACGTTCGCCCTCTTCATTTATCCGCCAACAGACCAACCAAGACCCGTCGACGGCATCTTGAGCCTGAACGGCAATGATGAACCAGCACGCGAGGCGGAGGCCGCGTCTCTCGCCAAGCAGGGCTACGCCCCGGTGCTCCTCTTCTCTGAGGGATCACGTGCGAACGACACGCCGTGCCCCAAGGTGCCCCGGGTTTCGGTCGTGTGCTTCTTCGACGTCACCAACAACACGAGGGGCGAAGCGCGATGGGCGGGGCAATATGCCGTGCGCCACCACTGGCACAGTCTGATGATCGTGCCGGGCCGAACCCAGGCCATGCGCGCCCGCTTGCTCACGGAACGGTGTTTCCCAGGACAGGTGGTCGTGGTTCCCGCTACGGAGCCAGTCTGGGATATCCCAGACGAAGCTCTTCATGAGTGGGGTGGCCTGTTGGCTGCGCTGTTCATCTACCGAGGCTGTTGACACGAAGAGCTGCAATTCGCGGAGCGGGCCGCCGGACAAGGGCTCCTTGATCGGACCCGACGGATGCAGCGCGACGCTCATCCCTGTGGAGAGCTACACCAAATGCCGAGGCGGGACGCCCGCCTGCGAGAAGTCTCAAGCAGGCCCATTGGGGACGGACGGGGGACTCGGATCGCCGCCCTCAGCCGATCTATCGATTCCAGACAGGGGCGTCGCCCGCGTTCGTCCCAGGAGAGTCCTGTGGATTCGACGGTACGGTGGCGGCCATGAGTCCAGGAAGGTTGCACGCGCTCATCGATGGGGTCTTTGCCATTGCCCTGACCCTTCTCGTGTTGGATCTGCCAAAGCCAGCGCTCTCGACGCACCTCGTGCACGTGCTGCTGCATCAATGGCCCTCCTACGTTGCCTACCTCGTGTCGTTCACGACCATCGGAATACTCTGGATCGAACATCACGGCATGATGAGCGCGGTCCGCGGTATTGACCGGAGGTTCCTGGAGCGAACCCTGGTGTTCCTGCTCTTCATTTCGGTCATCCCCTGGCCGACGGCGCTTGCGGCGAACTATGCCGATCGTGGGTTCTCGGAAGCCAGGGCGGTCGCGGTTCTGTATGCGGCAACCATGTTGATGATGGGCGTCACATTCGCGTGGGGGTGGCGCTATCTGACGACCCACCCAGAGCTGGTCGCCGAGCCTGCTCGTCCGGCCTTTCCCGCCGGAACGCGACGGGCCCTCCTCGGCGGGCTCGTGTACCTCGTGGCAATCGCCGTCGCGTTCCTCAGCCCGCTCGCCTCCTTCGCCATCGATGCTGTCGTCGCCGTCTACTTCGCAGTGTCGAGGAGCGAGGTACCGGGGCTGATCGTCGGCTCCGCTGCGGTCCTAGACGACCCGTAGCGGGCCAAAAGGTCGCGCATCGAATCGGCGCACGCACCTCGCGGGTGAAGCAAGATTCGACCCGGCACGATTGGGATGTGACAGCCCTGAGCGGGTCTCACCCCACCGACGCCCGCTAGGGTCTTACCGGGCAGAGGAGTGTGAAGTGGTCCAACGCAGACGAATCGGTGGTGGAGTCATCGCCTCGCTTATTGGAGCCGCCGCGCTGATCATCTTCATGATCCAGAACACCGAGAAGATCAGGGTCCACTTCTTGTTCTGGTACTTCACTTGGTCGGTGTGGCTTCTGACCCTCGTCACCGCCCTCATCGGCGGGTTGGCATGGTTCGGGGTCGGGGTCGTACGCCGCTATCAGCGCGGCCGGTAGACGCAGACAAAGGCGCACAGTGCCGCCAGGGCCCGATCCCACTGATCCGCACGGGGTGATCCTGGTTCTGTAGCCGGGTGGCGGCTCTCTGCGCATCACACGTCGATCGAATCGCCGACTCGACGCTCGGCCGCGCTAGCTTGAAGCGCCTGGTTCCAGATGAACTTGAAGTCTGTGAACGATCTGTACTTGCACGACGTCTTGGGGGAATCGGAATGGCCAAGTCTTCATGGGTATCAGCCGTACCTCGAGTGGAGAAACCGTGGGGACACGAAGAACATTTCGCGCTCGTCGACGGTCGCTACTGCGGAAAGGCACTGCACGTCAATGCTGGTCACGCCCTCTCGCTTCAATATCACGAGCAGAAAGAGGAGACGGTCGCGGTCCAGTCGGGCCGACTTCTGTTCGAGGTAGGTGATCCCGACACCCCGTTGGAGTCGTTCGAGCTGCTCCCCGGTGAGGCGGTCCACCTTCGCCCTGGTACTCGGCACCGCATGACAGCTCTGGAGGACACGGTCATCCTTGAGGCAAGCACCACTGAACTCCACGACGTTGTGCGTCTCGACGATCGTTACGGCCGCACCTGAAGCGGCGGGTTCGTGAGCTGTTAGCGCCCTGGAGGTCGGATCTCCGGCGTGTCCTGGTTCGTCCCGCTCACTTCGACACCCTTCCAGAACGCCACGAAGCCTTGAATGTCCTTCGCTGGCTCATAAGGTTCGGGGTAGTACCAGGCTGCGTCGACATTGCGGCTGCCATCCACGATGACGCTGTAGTAACTGGCGTCTCCCTTCCAAGGGCAGTGGGTTGAGGTCTCGCTCTTCTCGAGCAGATCCGTGCGCACGTCATCTGCCGGAAAGTACTGGTTGCCCTCGACGAGAATGGTGCGATCGCTCTCGGCCAGTTCCACGTTGTTCCAGGTTGCCTTTACCGTCATAGTTCCTTCAACCGCAACCGGCGCAATGTATTCCGTGAAGACCCAATGGGTCGCTGCATCAGCCGGCGAGCTCTCGCTCGAAGAACGCAGTGATCATTGAGGAGACCGTCGTGGTCGACGGAACTTCACCGGGTGTCCCGAGGCCATGGCGACCCCGGTCCACGAGCACGAGCTCGGCGGGAACTCCCAGCGATCGCAGCCGATCGGCGAAATGCTCCGACTGGCTGACCGGGACCACCTGGTCCGCCGTACCCTGAACGATCAGGAACGGTGGGTCGCCCGCCGAGGCGTGGGTCAACGGACTGGCTGTCGTGAGGACCGGATCGGCTGTGTCCGGTGCTGCACCGAAGACTTGGCGGATGATGCCTGCCGTGTAGGAAGGCCAGTCGGTTGCGGTGAGATCGCTCGGACCGAACTCGTCGACCACCGCTGCCACCCGGCTCGACACGTCCACGTAGGGGCCCACGTCCCACTGTGGAGAGGTCCCGGTGGTGCCGAGCAGGCCGACCAGCTGACCGCCGGCGCTCGACCCCATGGCGCCAATGCGGTCCGCGTCTATCCCCAGAGAGGCCGCATGGGACCGCAGATAGCGGACGGCGCACTTCACATCGATGATCTGGTCGGGCCAGGGGTTCTCCGGCGCCAGGCGATAGTCGATGGATGCCACCACGAAGCCTGCCCGGACCAGGTCGTCGGCCGTGCCCGATTGAGAGAGATCCAGCAGTCGAGAGCCCTTCTCCCAGCCGCCGCCGTGGACCTCGAGAATGGCAGGAAGCGGGTGCGTGGCAGCGCTCGGAGCGAAGAGGGTCATTGCCAGCGACTGGCCGCCTTCGACGCAGTAGTCGGCCGTGCGGGCGCCTTGCCAGTCGGGACCGTCGGCCGCGGGATCGGCGGTCTCCGCCGGCCGCTGGGTGACCGAGGCTCCCCCCGTCCCCGGGGTCGCGCCGACGAGAAGCACCCAGCTCGTCATCGTGCTGATGGCGAGAGTTGCCGCCAGCACCAAGTGCCGCCCATGTCTCGACCGGTTGCCCACCTCCCGCACCCGCCCATACAAGCACGGCGGGGTCGCCCACCAACATCACGAGCCAATGACCGACGTAGTCTCTCCGAGCCGTGTCACGGCGAGAAAGGTAGAGCGCACTGGAAAATCGGGCGGCATGAAGACGGTGTCGACTTCAACAACCGTGGTGTGTCGCAGCTCTACGATATGAGCTTCTCCGGCGGGTGACGACGGACCTCATCCCGAGGGCGAGGCGGGTCTCTCCCGACCGCCGGCTGGTTCAGCCGACGCCGGCGAGGGCCGGGACGACGGGGCCCCACGTCTCCTCGAGCCACTTCGACGGCTCGGGACCCGTCGACCGCACCACGATGGCCTGCGTACCGACCGCGGCGAGCGCCTCGACCTCGCGTAGGATGGTGTCGCGATCGGCGTCCTCGGCCACGCCGATGAGTGCCGTGACTTCGATCTCACCTGGGTCGCGGCCCACGTCGTCACAGTGGCGACGGAGCACCTCCACCTTCCGGGCGACCGTGGCGACGTCGCCGATGATGTTGCAGGCATCCGCGTACTGAGCGACGAGTCGGAGCGTCTTGCGCTCCCCACCCCCGCCGATCAGCACCCGCGGGCGCGGTGTGCTGACCGGTCGAGGCGAGCACAGGGTCTCGGCCAGCTGGTAGTGCCTGCCTTGGTACGGGCCGTTGTCGTCGCTCCACATCTGGAAGCAGATCTGGAGCGTCTCCTTCAGCCTCTCGTACCGCTCGCTCAGCGGTGGGAAGGGGACTCCGAGGCCCCGGTGCTCGCGCTCGTACCACGCGGCACCGAGCCCGAGCTCGGCCCGCCCGCCCGAGAGCACGTCCAAGGTGGTGATCGTCTTGGCGAGCAGGCCGGGATGGCGATAGGTGACCCCACCCACGAGCAGCCGGAAGCGCAGGCGCTCCGTCTTGGCCGCGGCGAACGAGAGGGCGGTGTAGCCCTCCAGCATCGGCTCCTCGGCCGGCCACATCATGTCCATCTGGAACCAGTGGTCCATCACCGAGAGCGTGCGGACTCCGACAGCCTCCGCCGTCTGGGCCAGTGACGCGAACGTGGGACCGATGGCCTCGGGCCCACCCGGCCAGGTGAAGCGCGGCACATGGATGTCGAGTTGCATGTCGTCCTCCGGATCTCTCTGAGCGAGGGTACCGCGCCGGGCGTGCTGCTCGACCGGGCCAGCGGCGGTGAGACAGGGGATACTGTCGACGGCGCATGAGCCTCGTCATGAACGCGCTCGACGCACCCGGAGCGTCCCGGGCACGCGTCCACTGCCTGTCCGACGGATCTCGTCCGCTGACGCTGGCGGAGCTCGGACGTCACTCCCGGCAGGCCGGCGCCTGGCTGCATGGCCTGGCCGGACGGGCCGGCACGGTGGCGGCGCTCCTGACAGCGTCGCATGACTGCCTCGCCATGCTCTTCGGCGCCCTCCGCTCCGGCGTCACGCTGGTGTCGCTGCCGCACCCGGCCCGCGGGATGGAGGCTGACGAGTACCTGGCCCAGATCGGCACGATGTGCGCCCTCACCGGGGCCACCCACATTCTGTGCGATCCGTCGCTCACCGCGCTGCTGTCCGCCGCACCCCTGCCGGCGCACGGCTTCGACGAGTGGGGCTCTGGGTTGCTGGCGGACACACCCGAGGTGCCCGGCAGCTTCGTGCAGTTCACGTCGGGCAGCACCGGGTCACCGCGTGGCATCGCCCTCACCCTCGACGCTCTGGACGCCAACCTGACCTCCATGTACGGATGGCTGGAACCCCGCGACGGCGCCGTCGTGTGCAGCTGGCTGCCGCTGTCGCACGACATGGGTCTCATCGGCCTGGCTCTCTACGCGATCTGCTCGGTGAATCCACCGTGGTCGACCCCTACCGACCTCGTGCTCATGTCCCCCGAGTCGTTCCTGGCCAACCCCGCCAGCTGGATGCGGGCATGCAGCGACTACCGGGCCACCTCGACCACCTCACCACCGTTCGCGCTGCGACTCGCCGCACGAGCTCTGCGATCGCCCGGCGCGTTCGACCTGTCCTCGCTCCGCAGCTTCGTGGTCGGGAGCGAACCGGTGCCGGCCGAAGGCCTCCGCCAATTCGAGACCGTCGCGAGGGAACACGGCCTGTCGCCGCTCGCCCTGTGCCCGGGGTACGGCATGGCGGAGGCGGCGCTCGCCGTCGCCATCGACCCGACCACTTCCCCGTGGTCCTCGGTGCGCGTGGATCCCGAGGCGCTGGCGGCGAGTAAGTGGAAGGAGGTCGCCGAGGGCGGGACCGAGCTCGTCTCGTGCGGGCCGCCAGTGCTGCACACCGAGGTGCGGACGACCGGTGACCTCCCCGTCGGGGAGCTCGAGGTCCGCAGCCCGTCGCTGCTCAGTGGGTACGTGGGCGCACCGTCGCCGCTGACGGACGACGGCTGGCTCCACACCGCGGACCTCGGCTACGTGCGCCACGGCGAGGTCTTCATTGCCGGGCGGACGGACGACGTCCTGATCGTCGCCGGCCGCAACATCGATGCCCGGGCGCTCGACGAGGTGGTCGCCGCCCATCCGGCCTGCCGGGCCGGGAACGCCGCCTGTGTCCCCGACGGGTCGGGGCGTTACGTCGTCGTGGCCGAGCCCCGTACGGCGGACATGACGCCGGTGCAGCTGCGCTCCGGAGCACGCGAGATCCGTGTCGCGCTGGCCAGCCGGTTCGCAGCCGCCCCGTCGGCCGTGGTCTTCATCGAACGCGGCACGCTTCCCAAGACACCGAGCGGCAAGGTGCGGCGGAACCACCTGCGGGCGTTGTGGGCCGAGGGCAAGCTGCAGGAAGTCGCCTCGGGCTGAGGCCCACACGGGGCCACGCGCCGGGGGACGGGCTCCGAACCACGGCCGATGGTCCCCTGATACTGTCGGCCGTATCCGGGGGCAAGAGTCGGCGGAGGGTGAATGCGGGGAGAGATGGCGACGGGGAACGCTCGTACGGACGTGATGTCGCTCGACGAGTTCAAGGCGTGGTTCGTCGCCGAGATCGAATGGAGCCCCTCCGAGATCTCGGAGGACAACGACCTCGTCGAGGACCTGGGGATGGATTCGGTGGGCGCGGTCGACCTCATGGCGGCGATCGAGGACGCGGGCGGCGGCGACGTGATCATGCCGATTGAGCTGCTCCTCCGGATCACCACCGTGCGCGATGCCTACCTGCAGTACTGCGCGCTGGCCCACTTGCCCTACGAGAGCGAGGTTGCCCGGTGAGTGGCCCGATCACCGGCGAGGACCAGCCTCGGCTCTCGCCCAGCCTCCAGACCCGTCGGCTGCAATTGCGGATGCTGACCAACGAGGACCATGCACCGCTGTACCGGCTCTCGAGTGATCCCGACGTGACGTTCCAGTGGCGGTTCCGGGGCACGACGCCGAGCTACGACGAGTTCCTCAAGCAGCTCTACCCGGGCGTGCTCTGCCAGTTCGTGGTCAGCCCGCTCGGCTCACAGGAGGTCCTTGGGCTCGTCGTCGCCTACAACGCCGACTTCCGGCACCGCTTCTGCCATGCCGCGGTTGTCATGCACCCGCGCCTGCACCGCCGCGGTCTCGGCATCGAGGCGTTCATGGGGCTGGCCCGCTACGTGTACTACGGCTGGGACTTCCGCATGATCATCATGGAGACCGTGGGCATCGCGTTCGAGAACTTCTCCAGGGGCGAGGAGGCGGGCTACTTCACCGTGGAGGGACGCATCCGCGACCAGTTCTATTACGGCGGGCGGTACTGGGACGGCATCTCGGTCACGCACCGGAGGGACCAATTCGAGAAGGTCATGCAGGGACCGGTCGGTCAGCTGCTGTCCCCGGGCCGCCGCGTGAAGGTGCCCCCGTCCAAGTAGCTCCCCGGCACATGCGGGGGCCGGTGCTGCAACCTACGATTCACCGGATGGACATGTCGGTGCAGGAGATCGCGGAGATGTCGGATCCCGTGCTCCGGAACCTCCTGATCACGCAGCGTTACCACGAGTTCGCCCTGCAGCTCAGGGACGCCGGCGCCGGGGAGGACGCCACTTGGTGCGCGTTCGCCGTGTGGGCCTCGAAGACGGCCGGTGCCAGCATCCGCGGCGAGGTCCTCCCCGCCAAGGCCAAGCAGCTCATGACCGAGAACGGCCCCGCCCAGGAGGTGCTGCACCGCTTCAACCACGGCGTGACGGGTTGGGCCTGGAAGCACCTCACGCACGACCACATCGGGCAGGTGGTCGA
>PMPX01000313.1 GCA_003169235.1 Acidimicrobiaceae bacterium
ACATCGACGCGCCCCGCCGCCCCGAAGACGGGTACCACCTCAGCGAGGACCTGGCCGACCAGGCGGTCCGCATGGTGCAGGACCAGCAGCAGGGCGCGCCCGGCAAGCCCTTCTTCCTGTACTTCGCACTGGGGGCGATGCATGCGCCGCACCACGTCGCCCCCGAATGGGTGGACCCCTACCGGGGCGTGTTCGACCAGGGCTGGGATGCCTGGCGCGACGAGCTCTTCGCCCGCCAGGTCGCTGACGGGGTCGTGCCGGATGGGACGGTGCTCACACCACGACCCGAATGGGTGCGCGCCTGGAGCGACCTCTCGGCCGACGAGCGTCGCATGCACAGCCGCCAGCAGGAGGTCTTCGCGGGCTTCCTGACCCACACCGACGCCCAGATCGGCCGNNTGTGATGGACAACACGCTCGTCATGGTCTTCTCCGACAACGGGGCCAGCGCTGAGGGGGGCCAGCAGGGCAGCTTCAACGAGCATCGCTTCACGGCGCACGTGCGCGAGTCGGTGGCCGAGAACCTGGACCACTACGACGACTGGGGCGGGTTCAGCACGTACAACCACTACTCGTGGGCGTGGGCGTGGGCGGGCAACACCCCGCACAAGCTCTGGAAGCGCTACACGTGGCTCGGTGGGACGCGCACGCCGCTGATCGTGCACTGGGGCGGGCGCGTCGCCCGTCCGGGCCAGGTGCGGACGCAGTTCGCGCACGCCGTCGACCTGATGCCGACGATCATGGCCGCCGCCGGCCTCGACGTGCCCGACACGGTGGACGGCGTGGCCCAGCAGGCGGTCGACGGGGTGAGCCTCCTCGCTGCGCTCGAGAACCCCGGGGCGCCTGAGCTGCACCACACGCAGTACTTCGAGATGATGGGGTCGCGCTCCATCTACCACGAGGGCTGGAAGGCGACGACCAACCACATCGCCGCAGGTGTCCTCGACGAGGAGGAGCTCGCCGTCGGGAGCCGCGACTTCGACGAGGACCGTTGGGAGCTCTACGACCTTTCGGTGGACTTCTCCGAGGCGACGGACCGCGCCGGCGACGAGCCCGAGCGCCTTCACCGGATGACCGCGCTGTGGACCTCCGAGGCCGAGCGGAACCACGTCCTGCCCATTTCGGACGGCCTCGCCGACCGCTTCGGAGGCTTCATCCCGCCGGCCTGGCCCGCCGGCCCTTCCCGCGTGTACCTGCCCGGGGGCGGCGCCGTGAACGACGAGTCCCTGCCCCTGCTGTGGGGAGGCTTCCGCCTGTCCGCGGACGTCGAGACGGGGCCCGAGGCGGCCGAGGGGGTGGTCCTCGCCCTGGGCGACTGGTTCGGCGGGTACGCCCTCTACGTCGTGGCCGGCGCCCCCCGCTTCACGTTCGCCCGCGCCGTCGACGCGCTCGAGCTCGCCGCACCGTCGCCGCTCCCCGCCGGCCGTCACGAGCTGGGTGTGTTCTACGAGGTCGGTGCCGGCGGCGGGCCGGGCCGCATGGTGCTCCTGGTCGGTCCGGACGCAGTCCACGAGATCGCCGTCGAGGGCCCCCTGCCCCTGGCCATGCAGCACGGCGGCGCGGGCCTGCGGCTCGGGTACGACACGGGGTTCCCCGTGTCCTCGAGCTACGCGCCGCCCGCCCCCTTCACGGGCACGGTGCACCAGGTGCGGATCGACGCCCCGGGGTCGCTGCAGCCCCATCCGGTCGACGAGGTGCGCGCCGCCCTGCACGCCGACTGAGCCGTCGGTTCAGCGGGCCCGACCCACCGCGGCGACGGCGTGCGCGAGATGCTCGCGCGTGTGGCGGGCGGCGACCGCCGCCAGGTCCACCGTGGCCAGCTCCCGCCCACCCGCGGGTCCGAACGGCGCGGTGCGGTCCAGCTCCTCGTCGCCGAGGCCGCGCAGTGTCGACTCCATCAGGGCACCGTTGGACTCGAGCAGCGCCACCGTCTCGGCCCTGCCGGCGTCCATCGACCGCACCGCGTGCACCGCGTTGGCCCGGTCGATGTCCTCGGCCGACTCGGCCACGCCGTCACCGCAGGCCATGCCGTGCAGCCATCGCACGCTGTTGGCATGGCCCTCGGCGATGTGATGGAGCACGACGCCGACGCACCACCCCTCCTCCAGGACGGTGACCAGCCATTGGGCGCCGGTGCACCATCGGGCGAACGAGAGCGCGTCCGCGTTCGCCGCCGCGAAGTCGTCCGCCAGTGCCGACGCCCGCTCACTCCCCAGGACGGATCCCCGCCTTCTCGCTCAGGTCATCGATGCTCCACGAGCCCGGCGGCGCGCCGGCCGCCGCGGCGCGCAGCGCGAGCCGTTGCAGCAGCGCGTTCACGGGGGTCGGCACGCCGTGCAGCGCACCGAGCAGCACGATCTCCCCGTTCAGGAACTCGGCCTCGATGGACCCCGCGCCGCGGGCGAGGCTCTGCCAGCTGGAGCCCCCCTGCCACTCGCCCGAGCGCGTCGGCGACAGCTGGAGGTGGTCACCCCGGCGCTCGCGGTCCTCCTCGGAGCTCGCCACGGCGATGCCCGCGGCGGCGAGCACCTCCTTCCCCTCACGCTGCGCCTCCCGCGCCAGGGGGCCGAACCTGTGCTCCGGACCGCTGAGTGCCTCGATCGCGTTGGCCAGGTTCATGAGGAGCTTCCGGTACTTCCAGCGCATGATGTCGGGGCGCGCCACCGACTGGAACGCGGTGACGTCGATGGCGTCCGCGATGGCCTGGCCCGCCGAATCGACGCCGGAGGGGAAGCGGCCCAGGTCGAGCAGCCCCGAGACGGGCGCCGAATGCAGCTGGATCACGCCCGGGCGCAGCTGGCTGGCCGGGCACATGACGCACATGCCGTAGGTGTTGGGAAAGTGGCGCAGCACCCGGCGTTCGTTCTCCACGCCGTTCTGCATGCAGACCACCGGCGTGGCGGTCGGGGCCACGGCGAGCTGCGTCAGGGCGTGGTCCGTGTGCTGGCCCTTGACCGAGAGGAGCACGACCGTGCGCTCCGGTGCACCCTCGTCCCACTCCACCTGGGCGGGGTCGGACACCGTGGGGACGGGCAGGGTCGCCGACTCGTCCGGTGCCTCGAGGACGAGGCCGGACTGCAGGGCTCGGCCGTGCTCACCACGTGCGATCAGGGTGACGTCATGGCCGCTCTGGAACAGGCGGGCGCCGACGGCGCCGCCGATGGCACCGGCCCCCAGGACGACGAAGCGCATGGAGGGCACTCTGCCACGTGCGAAGCTCTGGCGGTGACGACGCTGAACCCGGTCGAGCGTGCCGCCAGCCTCGGTGGCGCGGTCGCCGGCGCCCCACTGCGCCTGGTCAGTGGCCTGGCCGCGCCGTCCCGGGTGGGCATGGCACGCAACGTGCGCCGGGCTATCGGGATCAGGGAGGAACCGGCGCCGATGGCCACCGATCCCGACGAGGCGTACCTGCCGCCGGGTGGAATGGCCCGGCTCGTCCACGCCGACCTGCCGACCATGCTGATCGGCGGCGTCAGCGCGCTGCTGCTCCAGACGCTGCATCCACTGGCCATGGCCGGTGTCGCCGAGCATTCCGGCTACAAGGAGGACCCGCTCGGGCGGCTGCGGCGGACCGCCACCTTCGTGGGCACGACGACCTTCGGCACCACCGCCCAGGCGGAGGCGGCCATCGCGCAGGTGCACCGGGTGCACCGTCGCGTCAGGGGGACGGCGCCCGACGGCAGGCCCTACGCGGCGGACGACCCCGAGCTGGTCACCTTCATCCACGTCGCCGAGGTCTCGAGCTTCCTGGCGTCGTCACGGCGCTACGGCCCCCGTCCGCTCGGGCCCGAGCAGTGCGACCGCTACTACGAGGAGGTCGCCCCCGTGGCGCTCGCCCTGGGGGCGCCCTGGGCCCCCCGCTCGGTGGCGGAGGTGGAGAGCTACCTGCTCCGGGTCCGGCCCGAGCTCTACGCCGGGCCGCAGGCCCGCGAGGCGCGGGACTGGCTCCTGCGGGACGTGGCGCGGCGCCCCGGCGAGCGGGCCGTCTACTCCCTGGTCCTGGCGTCCGCCATCGGCATCCTGCCGGCCTGGGCCCGCCGGGAGCTCCGGCTGTCGCTCGCCGGGCCCATCGACCTGCTGGTCGACACCGCGGCCGTGGGCCCGCTCACCAGAGGGCTCTCCGCCGCGGTGCGCTGGATGGTGACCCCACCGGCCTGAGCGGGGCTCAGACCGCCAGCGTGAGCCCGCCGTCGACGACCACGACCTGGCCCGTCACGTAGGCGGCGCCCGACAGCGCCAGGATCACCTCGGCGACGTCCTCGGGCTGACCCGTGCGTCGCAGCGGGGCCAGTTGCCGGACGCCCTCGCGCACGACGTCCCAGTCCTCGGTCCAGGGGGTGTCGACGAGGCCGGGCGCCACGGCGTTGACCCGGACCTCGGGCCCGACCACCTTGGCCAGGAGCGTCGTCATGTGGTGCAAGGCCGCCTTGCTCGCCGCGTACGGGATGGAGGAGCCGGTGGGCCGCACCCCCGCCACCGAGCCGACGTGCACCACCGAGCCCCGCGCCTCGCGCAGCGCGGGGAGCGCGGCCACCGTCATGGCCCAGCTGCCGAAGACGTTGACCTCGAAGATGCGCCGCCACACCTCGACGGATGCCGCCGCGACGTCGTGGTGCGGGATCACGGCGGTGGTCCCCGCATTGTTCACGAGGGTGTCGAGCCGCCCCCAGCGCTCCAGCGCCGCGGCCACCAGCTCGTCCGGGAAGGCCGGGTCCGTGATGTCGCCCCGCACGTAGCGCGCGTCGGGCAACGACGCGGCGACCGCCTCGCCCTCGGCGACCGAGCGCGCCGAGTTGACCAGCACGGACGCCCCCGCCGCGGCGAAGGCGCGCGCCGTGGCGGCGCCGATCCCGCTGGACGAGCCCGTGATGGCCACGACATGGCCGCCGAGGGGCGCGCTGCTCGTCGCCGCCGTCACCGGGGGGTGATCCCCCAGCGGCCGGTCCACTCCTGCCCCGGCTGCAGGTCGATGACGTCCTTGCCGGTGCGCAACGCGTTGGGAGGGCAGGTCATCGGCTCAATGGCCACGGCCCGCCGGCGGCGGGTCACGTCGGGGAGGGTGTCGCCCGTGTACACCATGAGATAGGGGAAGCCGGGGTCGACCCACAGCGTGGCCCCCGTGACACCGCCGGGTGCATCCAGGCTGGCCCGGGCCTTCCCGTCGGCGTCACGCTCCAGGGAGGTGAAGGCCGTGTCGAGCACGGCGGGGCCCACGAAGCGCGACGTGGTGAAGTCGTGCCCGGTCCCCTCGACGGGGGTGAGCACGCCGGTCGGCAGCCCACGGTCGTCGAGCTCGAGGGTGTGGTGCGCGGGCAGGTGCAGGATCGCCCCGTCGACCGTCTCGGGCCCCGCCGTGAGGTATGGGTGGAAGCCGAGACCGAAGGGGATGGAGCCCTCGTCGAGCGACTGGGCCCTCGTCGTCACCGTCAGGCCCTCCCGGCCCACGTGGTAGTCGATCTCGAGCAGCAGCGAGAACGGGTAGCCGGGCGACGGATGGAGCTGCAGCCGGAGCGAGAGCTGGTTCTGGTGCCGGGTCTGGAGCGTCCAGGGCAGCCAGCGGACGAGCCCGTGGATGGCGTTGCGGCGCTCCGGCTCGTCCAGGGCCGCCTGGGCGCGCACGCCGTTGAACTCGTAACGGCCGTCCGCGAGGCGGTTGGGCCAGGGGGCGAGCACCTGGCCACGGCCCGAGTGGGACCACTCGTCGGGGCCGAAGCCGTCGATGACGGGGTGCTCCCCCACCGAGTACGCCCGCAGGGTGGCGCCGACCTCGCAGACGATGAGCTCCTGGCGCCCGTGCCCGATGCGCCACTGCTGGCCGGTGGGCGAGGCCACGGAGATCCTGGGCGTTCGGGCCGTCATTGCGAGTGAATTGAAGCAGACCAGGCCCTCCGCATGGGTGAGGGGCCCTCCGGGCTGCCTGTGACACCCCGGTGAACGGCCCACGACGGTCCGGTGACCGGCCCGGCCCGTCCACCCGACGACCGGTAGGGTGGGTGCACGTGAGGATTCTCGTCACCAACGACGATGGAGTGACGGCGCCAGGGTTGGCGGCGCTGACGAGGGCGTTGGTCGGCTGGGCCGAGCGGTCGGGTGCCGACGAACGGGGCCTCCCGCACGAGATCATCGTCGTCGCGCCCAGCTCCAACTACAGCGGCGCGTCGGCGGCCGTCGGCTCCGTGCAGGACCGGACCACCATCACCTACCAGCGTGCCGACGTCGAGGGCGCCGAGGACGTGGAGGCCTACGGGCTCGATGCCTCGCCGGCCCTCTCGGTCATCGCCGGCGCGCTCGGGGCGGTCGGGCCCAAGCCCGACCGCGTGCTCTCCGGCATCAACCACGGCGTGAACGTCGGCCGCTCGGTGCTCCACTCGGGCACGGTCGGGGCGGCGCTCACCGCGAGCCAGCTGGGGATCAGCGCGCTGGCGGTGTCGCTGCGGGTGGGCCAGGAGCCCGATCCGTGGGAGTCGGCCGCGGAGTTGGCGGTCGCGCTCATCCCGCTCCTCGCCGCCGCGCCGCCCCGCACCGTGCTGAACCTGAACGTGCCGCACCTGCCGGTGGCCGACATCCGCGGCGTGCGCTGGGCGCGGGTGAGCGGGGCGGGGCTCATCAAGTCCGCCCGGGGCTCGGGGTCCTGGGAGGCGCCGAACCGCGAGGAGATCGAGGGCCCCGCCGCCGCCGAGGCGGCGCGCTCGGTCATGGAGGGCGAGCCGGAGGAGAAGGGTGAGATCGTGCTGACCGTCGGGTCCCCCTTTCCCCATTCCAGCGATCTCGGCCTGGCCGGCGCCGGGGCCGAGGACGCCACGCTCGTGGCCCAGGGCTACGCGGCCCTCACCGCCCTGCGCGGCCCGCGGGCCGACGAGGACGCCGAGCTGCTGGGCCGGCTCGACTCCGGGCTCGGGTCTGCCCTGGCGGGCTTCGACTTCACCGACTGAGGGGGGGCGCTCAGTCGTCCTCCCCGGGGCGACGCCGGGCCCGCTTCGTCTGGGAGCGACGGCGCTTCTCCTCCACCCGGCGCACCTGCGAGCTCTTGGTCGGCCGGGTCGGACGGCGGGCCGGCTCGTCGCGCAGCCCCTCGTCCAGCTTGGCCGCCAGCCGCTCGAGGGCCAGCTGTCGGTTGCGGGCCTGGGACCGTGACTCCGACGCGCTGGCCCGCACCACCGGACCGAGGCGCTGCAGCAGACGCGCCCGTTGCCGTGGGCCGAGCGCGGCCGAGGCGGCGACGTCGAACTGCACCTCCACCCGGCTCAGCGTGCGATTGGCGTGCTGGCCGCCGGGACCGCCCGGCGTCGTGGCGCGCCAGGCGATGTCGGCGAGGGGCACGTCGAGGCCCCGGCGCACGTGCAGGATCTCGGGTCCGGCCACGAGACGAGCGTACGAGGACCCGGTTACGCTCCGGTGCATGGACTACCGACACCTCGGACGCTCAGGCCTGGAAGTCTCGGCCCTCGCCTATGGGAACTGGATCACCCACGGCAGCCAGGTCGAAGAGGAGGCCGCGGTGGCGTGCGTGAAAGCCGCGCTCGACGCCGGGATCACCACCTTCGACACGGCGGACGTCTACGCCATGGGCGCGGCCGAATCGGTCCTCGGCCGGGCCCTCAAGGGCGTGCGCCGGGAGTCCATCGAGATCTTCACGAAGGTGTACTGGCCCACCGGTCCCAACCCGAACGACCGTGGCCTCTCGCGCAAGCACATCATCGAATCGCTGCATGCCTCGCTCGAGCGGCTGCAGACCGACCACGTCGACCTGCTCCAGGCGCACCGCTACGACTACGAGGCCCCGCTGGAGGAGACGCTGCGCGCCTTCGACGACCTGGTGCGCCAGGGCAAGGTCCACTACGTGGGCGTGTCCGAGTGGACGGCAGAGCAGATAGAGGACGCGCTCCGCCTGGCCGACGAGATGGGCTTCGACCGCATTGTGTCCAACCAACCCCAGTACTCGTTGATCTGGCGCGTCATCGAGGCCGAGGTCGTCCCGCTGTGCCAGAAGGAGGGCGTGGGCCAGATCGTGTGGTCGCCGCTGGCCCAGGGCATCCTCACCGGCAAGTACCTCCCCGGCGCGCCGCCGCCCGAGGGCACGCGGGCGACCGGGCCCGAAGGCGGGGAGATCAGCTGGCTCCTGCGCGACGATGTGCTCGAGCCGGTCCAGGCCTACGCCGCGCTCTGCCGGGAGGCGGGTTACACGCCGGCCTCGGTGGCGCTCGCCTGGGTGCTCCAGAACCAGAACGTGAGCAGCGCCATCGTCGGGGCGAGCCGGCCCGAGCAGATCGCCGAGAACGTCAAGGCCCTCGACGTGGTCCTGGAGCCCGATTTCGTGGAGGCGATTGAGGAGGCACTGGCGCCCTCCACGCTCTTCGACCCCGGGTTCACCCTCAGCCCGGCCAGCCGGGCGGAGGCCTGACCGGGCGGGTCAGCCGGGCTGGCCGAACCTCGAGCTGAATGAGCGGACCTCGAAGGTGGAGTGGGTGCGCTGCTCCTCGAAGACGCGGATGTAGCCGGTGTGCGCGATCCGCCACCCCTCCTCCGTCAGCCGGTACGCGTCGGCGTAGAACGCGGTCCCGTCGATCTCGAGGTCCGCGGCCGGGATGATGACGCGGTCCTGCAGGTACCACGTGCCCTCGGCCGTCGTGTCGGAGGAGAGGGTGATCTCGGGGTGATGACCGTGGTGCTCGGTGACGATGCCGGGGTCGCCCAGGACGGCGCCCAGCCACGACACGATGGCCGCCCGGCTCTCCAGCACGGTCTTGCCGTCCTCGTAGGAGGCGGTGGCGTCCGCCGTCAGCAGCGCTCCGAGGTCCTCGAACTGCTTGAGGTCGAGCGTGCGGAAGTAGGCGTACTTGAGGCGACGTATGGCCTCGAGCTCGGCGGCCGTGTCCATGTGCGCACCCCTTTCGGTCCGGCCCCCGGTGCGGTCACCGACGGCCGCGGCCAGGGTACTTTCCGGCGGAGTTGGCGGGCGGAGCGGGAGCCGTCAAGCTTGGCCCCAGTGCCGACCGCCAGCAAGCGCCAACGGATCGCCGCCTATGGCGTGGCCCGCGACCCCGGGGGGCGCCTGCTGCTGGCCCGGGCCGCGTCCTCCCTCACCCTGCGCGGGCGCTGGTTCCTCCCCGGCGGGGGTGTCCAGCACGGTGAGAGCCCGACCGAGTCCTTGCGTCGTGAGATGGAGGAGGAGTCGGGGTTGACCGTCTCGGTCGGGCCCCTCCTCGACATCCTCTCCGATGTGCGCACGCTCCCCGACGGTGTCAGCCTGCACACCGTCCGGCTGATCTACCGCGTGGAGTCGTGGGAGGGCACCCTGCGGCCCGAGGTCGGCGGCACCACGGACGCCGTCGGGTGGTTCAGCCTCGAGGAGGCGCGCACCATGCCGCTCGCGCACTACGTCCAGACCGTGGTGGACGAACTGTGACGACTCCGGACGCGACCGGCGATCAGCACCACGTCGTGATCATCGGGTGCGGCTTCGGCGGCCTGTTCGCGGCCCGGGCCCTCAAGAACGAGCCGGTACGCATCACGCTCGTCGACCGCACCAACCACCACCTCTTCCAGCCCCTGCTCTACCAGGTGGCCACGGGCATCCTGTCGGAGGGCGAGATCGCCCCGGCCATCCGGGACATCTTCCGCAACTACCCGTCGCTGCGCGTCGTGCTGGGCGAGGTGGAGCACATCGACGTCGACGCCCGCACGATCCACGTCGACGAGTTCGGCCAGCCCCTGGACCTCCACTACGACAGCCTGATCGTGGCGGGTGGCGCGGCGACCTCGTACTTCGGGCACGACGAGTTCCGCCACGCCGCCTGCGGCATGAAGTCCCTCGACGACGCCATGTACCTGCGCGGCCAGATCTTCGGCACCTTTGAGCTGGCCGAGGCCGAGGAGGACGACGAGGCGCGTCGCCGGCTCATGACCTTCGTCGTGGTGGGCGGTGGCCCGACCGGCGTGGAGATGGCCGGCCAGCTGAAGGAGCTGTCGCGGCGCGCCCTGCGGCGCAACTACCGGCGGATCAACCCCCTCGACACCCGCGTCGTGCTCGTCGAGGGCCAGGACGGGCTGCTCGCCTCCATGGGGCGCCGGCTGTCGCGCCTCACCGAGCGAGACCTCACCCGCATGGGCGTCGAGATCCACCTCGACGCCATGGTCACCAACCTGGACGACGAGGGCGCCGTCATCACGCAGAAGGACGGGACGACGACGCGGATCCCGGCCGCCACCAAGATCTGGGCGGCCGGCACCCGGGCCTCGGGCCTGGGGTCGTTGCTCGCCGGGGCCGAGCTCGACAAGGCCGGCCGGGTGGTCGTCGAGCCCGACTGCTCCCTGCCGGGGCACCCCGAGGTCTTCGTGGTGGGCGACCTGATGGGGCTCAGCGACCTGCCCGGGGTGGCCGAGGTCGCCATGCAGTCGGGCGCGCACGCCGCGCACACGATCGTGCGCCGCCTCAAGGGCGAGCCTCCCAAACCCTTCCGTTACCGCGACCTGGGAACGCTGGCTGTGATCTCCCGGTTCCGGGCGGTGGCCAAGATCGGCCCGTTGCAGGTCGGCGGGTTCATCGGGTGGCTCCTGTGGCTGGTGGTGCACGTCACCTTCCTCACCGGCTTCAAGAACCGGTTCGGGGCGCTGACCCGCTGGGCGATCAGCTTCGTCGGCCGCGGCCGCTACGAGCGGGCGCTCACCGGCCGATGGGTGGCCGGCACGGGCCGGACCACCGAATCTGCGTAAGGTTCCCACCAAGAGACGACGCAGACCCACAGGGGGTTCGACCCATGCCCATCACCGTGACACCCATCGCCGGGCTCAGTGACGACATCAACGACATCCGGCTGCGCACCGCCCGCATCGTCAACGAGAAGATCCTGCCCAACGAGGCCCTGCTGTGGCACGCCCGCGGCAGCGGCGTCACCGAGGAGGAGCGGGCGGAGGCCAAGGCGCTACGCGGCGAGATCCAGGCCAAGGTGAAGGCCGAGGGGCTGTGGGCCCCCCACCTTCCCCCCGAGTACGGGGGCATGGGCATCGACTTCATGGCCCACGCCTACATGAACGAGATCCTGGCCTACGCGGTGGGGGCGGCGTCGCTCTTCGGCGTGGTGGCGCCGAACTCGGGCAACCAGACCATCCTGGTCAAGTACGGCACCGAGGAGCAGAAGAAGAAGTGGCTGCTCCCCCTGGTCGAGGGGACGATGCAGTCGGGCTTCTCCATGACCGAGCCGGAGAACGCCGGCTCGGACCCGCGCTCCATTCAGACCACGGCCATCCGCGAGGGCGACGAGTGGGTGCTCAACGGGCACAAGTGGTTCACGTCCAACGGGCTGGCGGCGGACTTCTTCATCGTGATGTGCCGGGTCAAGGAGTCCAAGGACGAGGAGGGCCCGGGCCGGATGGCCCAGATCATCGTGCCCACCTCCAACCCGGGGGTGATCATCGAGCGCGGCATCGGGATCTGGGGCAGCCCGAAGTCGGACCACTGCGAGGTGCGCTACGACAACGTCCGGGTCCCGCTGGACAACCTGCTCGGACAGGTCGGCGACGGCCACCGGGCCGCCCAGGACCGCCTGGGCGCCGGCCGGATCTTCCACTGCATGAACTCGGTCGGGCAGATGTGGCGCGCCTTCGACCTGATGATCGAGCGACTGCTGACCCGCGAGGTCCACGGCGGCCTGCTCAAGGAAAAGCAGTTCATGCAGGGCTTCGTGGCCGACAGCTACATGGACCTCCAGGCCGCCCGGCTGATGACGATCCACGCCGCCGAGAAGGTGGACAAGGGCGATCCCCAGGCCCGTACCGAGATCAGCGCCATCAAGGTCTTCGTCCCGGCCGCCTACAGCCGCGTCGTCGACCGCGCCATTCAGGTCTGGGGCGCCGCCGGCGTCACCAACGACCTCCCGCTGGCGCAGATGTACCTGGGCGCACGGACCCTGCGCCTGGCCGACGGACCGGACGAGGTGCACCGCATCCTCATCGCCAAGAACGTCCTGCACCACTACGAGAAGGGCGAGAGCTGGGACTTCGCGGGGTGAGCCCGCGGTGACCTGGGAGCCGGGCCCGGGGGTGTCCGCGTTCTCCGACGGCCTCTTCGAGGGGACGGTCGCCGTGGTCACGGGCGGGGGCACCGGGCTCGGGCGCGAGGTCGCCCACGCCTTCGCCCACCTCGGCGGTCACGCCGTGATCGCGGGCCGGACGGCGGCGCGGCTCGACGAGGTGAAGGCATCCATCGCTGCGCGCGGCGGCAGCTGCATGGCGATGCCCACCAACATCCGCGAGCCCGCGCAGGTCGACGCGCTGCGCGACGCCGTCTACGAGCGCTTCGGCCGTGTCGACTTCCTCGTGAACAACGCGGGCGGCCAGTTCCCGGGTCTGCCCAGCTCCATCTCCGACAACGGATGGCGTGCCGTGGTGGACCTGAACCTGAACGGGACCTGGAACATGACGAGCCGATTCATGGGGCCCATGGCCGACGCGGGCGGCGGCGCCATCGTGAACGTGGTGCACACCTTCTCCTTCGAGCGTGGGGCGCCGATGTTCGTGCATTCGGGCGCGGCACGCGCCGGCGTGGTCAACATGGTCAAGACGCTGGCGCCCTACCTCATGCGCCGTGGGGTCACCATCAACGCCTTCGCCCCGGGCGTCTTCTCGACCCCGGGCATGGTCGCCTCGGAGCTGGCCACCGTCGGGCGCACCGAGGCGGGCTTCACCGACGAGCTGGTCGCCGAAGGGACGACGGTCCGCATGGGCACCGTCGACGAGATGGCGGCCATCGTCCTCTTCCTGTGCTCCCCGGCGGCGCGCTACGTGTGCGGCGCCACGATCATCGCCGACGGGGCGTCCATGCAGACGAACTGGCCTCAATTCTTCCCGGAAGGGGAGATGTAGGCCGGGGCGGGCTCCATGGTCGCCGGTGCCGTGCTCGCCAGCACCGCCGCCGCGACGCACATGGCCGCGAAGGCGGTGGCGCCGATGCCGAGCCGGACCGGGTCCTCGGTGAACACCTCGGAGAAGACGAACACGCTGAGCGCGATGCTCACGATCGGGTCGACGATGACGATCAGGGGTTGGGAGACGCTGAGCGGCCCGACGTGGAGCGCGGCCTGGTTCAGGAACTCCGCGGCGATGGCACCCACCGCCAGGGCGTAGACGGGCCAGTGGGTGAACATCCCGAGCGGCCCGAACTGCGTGAGCGTGTCGGTCATCGCCTTGATGAACGTCGCAACAAGGGCCCAGAGGATGGAGGTGGCGGCGCCCAGGAGCGCGGCGCGCCGGACCGGCGAGCCGCGGGAGCCGAGCAACGCGAGCACCCCCGCCGCGCCGGCGGTGGCTGCCGTGACGGCGACCCAGGCCGAGCTCGTCGGCTGCGCGTGCCCGCCGGTGGGCTCGGACATGGCCACGAAGAGCGCCAGCGACCCGCAGGTGATGGCGGCCGCCCACCAGGTCGTTCCCCGGATCTGCTGGTGGACCCACAGCCGGCGCAGCACCAGCGCGAAGACGAGCTCGGTGACCAGCAGCGGTTGCACCACGGACATCTGGCCGTTGTGCAGCGCCAGGGCCTGGAAGACGAAGGACCCGGCGAGGGCGACCCAGCCCAGCAGCCAGAGCGGGTTGGACACCAGGTAGCGGACGAAGCGCCACCCCTTGGAGTGGGCGGGGTCGCCGGTGCTGGCGATGTGCTGCATGACCAGGTTGAGGGCGTTGCAGAACGCCGTCGCCAGCGCGAAGAGGATCGTCACGTCACACTCGAGGGCGCGGAGACGTCGTCATCGGCCGCGGCACGTTACCGGCGATCGGAGCCGGCAGCCGGGAGACGGGAACTCAGCCTGCCCGCGCGGTGCACACCCAGCCGAGGTCGTGGGTGTGCACCCGCACCGAGCCGAAGCCGACCGCGGTCAGCCGGCCCTCCAGGTCCTCGGGGGCGATCGGGTTGTAGGTGTCGTCCTGGTGGAAGGCCGCACTGCCCTCGCTGTAGACGCCGTCCGCCGCCACCAGCACGCCACCCGGGACGAGCACGCGGGCCAGCTCGGCGAAGGCCCGGTCCTGCGCCTGGGCGGGAGCGATGTGGTGGAGCATGTGGAAGGAGACGGCACCGGTGAAGCGGCCCGCCCCGAAGTCCAGGGCCGTGGCGTCGCCCACGACGACGTCGACGTTGCCGCCGGCCAGGCGCCGGGCCAGCGCGGCCGCCAGGCCCTCGTCCAGCTCGACCGCCGTGAGGTGCGCGGTCCTCGTGCGGAGGATGTCGGTCGTGAACCCGGGACCGGGCCCGATCTCGATCGCCTCGTCCCCCAGCTCGACGTCGCGCAGGGCCACCGCGAGGATCGACTCGTGGACGATGGTGCGCCAGTCCTCGCTGGCGCAGAACTGCATGTGGGCGTCGTTCATGCCGGCCTCAGCCGGGTGGGCGGAGCTGGTACTCGTCCTTCCACCAGCGCGCGGCGCGGACCTCCCCGGGGTCGGTGCGCAGGGACGGGTCCTGGCCCAGGTCCGCCGGCGTCGGGCCGATGCGCTCGGCGATCGGACGCAACGCGTCGAGGTCGAATCCGTAGCACCGGGCCGCCGTCTCGCCCAGCAGCAAGCGGGCGTCCTCGACGGGGATGCCACCGAAATCGCTCCGCAGGCGCTCCTGGGTGTGGGGCCAGGTGCCCTCGGGGTGCGGGTAGTCGGTCCCCCACATCACGACGTCGCAGCCGAGCACGTGGCGGCGGCGGATCTCCTCGCGGGACATGGTCGACGCGCCGATGAAGAGGTTCTCGCCGAAGTAGTCCGAGGGCAGCTTCGAGATCTTCCCCTTGAGCAGCGCGGCCATCTTCTTGGTCGTGTGCCCGCCGCCCATGTACTGGTCCCACTTCCACATGAGGTCCGGCGCCCAGTAGGCGGCCGCCTCGGTCACCACGAACTTGAGGCCGGGAAAGCGTTCGAAGGCGCCACCGAAGAGGAGGTGCCAGGCCGGTCGGGCGGTCCACCAGACCACCTCGGCCAGGTACACGCCCGTGTTGTCGCCGTACTCCTCCATCGGGGCCTCGCCCGAGTGGGTGTGGACCGGCAGTCCGGCCTCGGCACAGACGGCCCACACCGGGTCGTAGGCGGCGTCGTTGTAGGGGAGGTGGTCCCGCCACATGGTCGGGATCATGATGCCGCTGATGCCGGGCTGGGAGGCCACCCACTCGATCTCGCCGACGGCACGGGCGATGTCGTGGGTGATCGGCACCAGGGCGATGCAGCACCGACGGTGCGGCGAGTGCGAACACATCTCGGCCAGGAAACGGTTGTGGGCGTGGGCGCCGGCGAAGGCAAACTCGGGGTCGGCGATGGCCCCGGCGAACAGCCCGGCACCGAACGGCGGTGAGGCCATGCCGGTCACGGCGTCGGCATCGGCGAAGAGCACATCGGCGGCCACACCGTCGGAGTCCAGTTCCTTGTCGCGCACGGCGGGGTCGTAGGCGCCCTTCAGGCCCTCCTCGTTGTCCTTCTCCCAGCCCATGATGTAGTCGTAATTCATCTGGAGCTGCTGGTCCCGGTTGGCGTGGCGCTCGGCCAGGTACTCGTCGAACTGCCGGTGGTACTTCGCGTCGAGGTAGGGCCGGTACTCCTCGCAGTGCAACCCGGCGTGGGCGTCGGCCGAGATGATCGTGTAGCGCTCGCTCATCGCTTGGCCCCGAGCACCGAGAGGTCGTCGTAGCGCTGGTGGATGAAGGGCTCGAGCCCGGCTCGCGGGACCGGGCCGATGACGCGACCGACCTGGGTCGAGGCCCGCTCCGTCCAGTTCAGGTCCACCATGCGGCGCACGACGAGGTCGGCCACCGGGTCGAGCGGGGCCTCCTTGAGGATGAGCTCCCCGTCGATGCCCTGGTGGAGCCGGGTGCGCTCCGTCTTCTCGCCGTAGACCAGGAGCGGATCCTGGTCGAGCACGCCGGCCGCCTCGCACGAGGGCGAGAGCTTGAACCAGAAGTCCGTCTTGGCCAGCTCGTAGTTCTCCCGGGTCTCGCTGATCCGCCCCGTGACCTCGCAGATGACCGAGCCCATCCGCGCGATACGGGCGGACACGTTGTCCCCGTCGCGGTGCACCTCGACCTCGCCCAGCTTCTTGGGCTCCCCGTTGACCTCGCGCCCCCCGATGAGGGACTGCTCGGTCGTCATCGGCATGAGGATCGGGTACTCCCCCAGCCGGTCCTCGTGGCGCGCCTGGACGCCGATCCAACCGGCGCCGAAGATGGGCAGGCCCGGCATCTCGACCCGGGTGATCGTGATGCGCACCAGCGGCTCGGGACCCGGGACCAGGGGCGGCGGCAGCACGGCCGCGATGATCTCGGGGTCCGTCTCGTAGACGGCGGTGACCGCCTCCGACCAGATGTCGGCCTTCTTGGCCTCGATCTCCCGGTTGACCTGTTCGGCGCGCGCGCCGTACCTGACTGTCTGCATGTCTCCTCCCATTCCGCTCGCCGTCACCACGCCCGCAGGATCTGGGTCGGGTCGAACGCGTTGCAGGTCGTGTTGGTCGGCCACTCCCCGGGGGGCAGCGGCCGGGCCACGTCGTTCACCAGCGGCCCGACGCGGTCGCCGACCGGTCGCAGCAGGTCGAGGTCGAAGCCGTAGAAGGAGGCCGCCGTCGACTCCACCATGGAGCGGACGTCCGGCTCGGGGTAGTCGGCGAACGCCACCCGCAGCGCCTCCGTCGTGTAGGGGTAGCTGCCTTCGGAGTGTGGGTAGTCAGCGCCCCACATCACGTGACCGACCCCCAGGTCGCGACAGAGGGGAGCCTCGCTGGGACGCAGGAAGCTGGCGCCGATCCAGAAGTTGCGCGCGAAGTACTCGGTCGGGGTCAGCGTCATCTTCGCGGCGGCCGCGCCGAAGAAGTTCGCCTCGGCGGCGTTGGCGGTCGTCATGCGGCCGTAGAACCAGTCCAGCGTCTGGAGGCCCCGGGGCAGCCAGGCCACGCCCTGCTCCGTGACGGCGAAGCGCAGCGTCGGGTAGCGCTCCAGCACCCCGGAGAAGATGAGGTGCCACACCGAGCGGTGGCTGAACCACGGGATCTCTATCAGCATCATCGCCCGGGCCGCCTCGTGCTCGCCGTAGTCGGGCAGGGCGCTGCCGCCGTGGATGTTGATGGGGACGTCGAGCTCGGCGCAGAGTCGCCACAGCGGCTCGTAGTGGTCCTCCCACAGCGGTGGCAGGTGGGAATTCGGTGGGATGGACGGCAGGAGGATGCCGCCGAAGGGGTCGAAGGTGGCGGCGGCCCAGCGCACCTCGGCGAGGGCGTCGTCGATGTCGTTGGCGAAGACCTGCACGATGCCGGCCCGGCGGCCCGGCGTGCGGGCGCAGAAGTCGGCCAACCAGCGGTTGTGGGCCTGCACGCCGGCCCAGCGCCGCTCGTAGTCCTCGGGCGTGGGCGGCAGCGCGACCAGGTTCCCCTCGGCGAAGAAGGGCGGGACGGTGTTGGGGAACAGCACCTCGGCCGTGATGCCGTCGGCCTCGGTCTCGGCCAGCCGCCGGTCGCTGTCCCAGCTGCGGTAGGCGATAGGGGCGATCAGATCCGCGTAGGGGTTCACGTACTCGGCGGCCCAGGCGTCGAACTCGTCGTGCCAGCGGCCGGCCAGGTACGGGCGGTAGTCCGCGATGTCCCCCCCGGCGTGCCCGTCGGCGGAGACGACCGTGTAGCGCTCCGGCGCCGTGGCGGTCATCAGCTCAGCGCCGCCGGTGGGAGCTGCCCGGCGCCGATCGCGTCGGCCCGGCGGTGCAGCATGGCGGCGGACTCCTCGAGCCCGTGCCCGATGATGAAGTCGCCCCGCTTGACGCCCTGCACGCAGAAGCGGCCGAGCTCGCGCAGGTCCATGACGTCCACCGAGCGGCCCGCGGCCTGGAGCTGCGCCTTGAACTCCTCGAACGTCGTGCCGGGCGCCGGGGGCCGGGGCCTGGTGCGGGCGAGCTCGGTCGGCCGGTTGCGCTGGGCGCTCCACAGGCCGGTGTCGAGCAGCCCGCCCGACGGGTAGAAGACAGCCGCCCGGACGTCGGTGCCGGCCGCGATCAGCTGGTGCGCCAGCGCCTCGGTCAGGCACGAGATGGCGGCCTTGCTCGACGCGTAGACCGACGCGTAGGGGACGGGGGCGATCCCGCCGTCCATGCTCGACGTGTTGACCACCACGCCGGGCTCCCCCGACTCGATCATGCGAGGCACGAACGACAGCATGCCGTTGGCGACGCCGAACACGTTCACCGAGAAGCACCAGGTCCAGTCGTTGGCCTCCTGCTCCCAGGGGCGCCCGCCACCCCCCGAGGTCACGCCCGCGTTGTTGAAGAGGAGATGGCAGGCGCCCTCGCGGGAGAAGACGTCCTCCGCCAGCGCCTCCACCGACTCGGGCGAGGAGACGTCGGTCAGGACGCCACGCACCTCCCCGGCGTCCGCCAGCTCCTTGACGGCGAGCTCGAGCACGGGGGCCTCGACGTCGGCGATGACGACCCGGGCCCCCTCCTCCAGCAGCGCCTCGGTGATGCCGCGGCCGATGCCACCCGCTCCCCCGGTGACCACCGCCACCTTGCCGGTCAGATCATCCAATTTGTCGCCCCCACGTTTCTGACGCCCCGTCAGGGACCCACCATATCCCCGCCCGAGGCAGGAGGGCGGGCCCGGGCCCACACCTCGCGGCACAACGGAGCCACAAGATCATCCGTACGCCGAAACGGGTGCGGTAGCGTCGGGGTTGCAGAACGAGACCGGGAGGTGGGCCGTGAAGCATCGTCGTTGGTGGCAGGGGATCTGCATCGGCATGATGGGCGTCGCACTGACGCTCACCCCGTTGAGCGCGGCGTCCGCGCACGGCAAGGCCAAGCATTCCGGGGCCAGCACCAAGGGATCGAACCCCAGCAGCGCCATGTGCCAGAAGGTCAAGACCGAGCAGACCGGGTCCAGCTCGGTCGGCCTGGCGATCGAGAAGGCCATGACGTCGGGCAATTTCGCCGCGGCCAAGCAGGCCATGCTCAACGCCTACAACGCCGACGCGGGCAACGTGCAGAAGGCGCTGGCCGTGATCAAGTCCGCGCCTTCCAACGTCCAGGCGGCGTTCAAGAACCTCCTCAGCTTCGTGCAGCAGATCAAGACCGACATTCAGAACGCGTCGAGCCTCCAGGGCCTGGTCTCCTCTTTCCAGAGCCTGGGCACGAACCAGAAGCTGGTGGCGGACGGCACGACCATCTCCAACTGGTACACGTCGGTCTGCGGGGGCACCCTGATCCCGGCGACGACCACCAGCATCCCGTGACGGGCCGCGGCGGGGGCCGCTCGTCACCCGGGTGAACCTCGAAGCGGGTCCGGTGGGCCCTGCTCCCCGTCCGGGCCTGCAACGCGCGATCCTTGGCGCAGGCACGGACGGTAGCGTGACGTGACGGATGCCCTGTATGGGGCCACAAAATCGGCGATAATCGGCGTGGTCAAGTTCGGGGCGTGGGAGGTCGAGAATCCGGCCATGGACGTGCATGCCGACGAAGCGAAGCTCACCGCGGCCGATCCGTCCGCCACGGAGGCAATTCCGGCCGTGACCACGTCTTTTGCCCGGTCGGGCCCGGCCGGGCAGGGCCAGCTCTTCCCCGAGGCGCTCACCTACCCGACCTACGCCGACACCGACAAGATCCCCGCGGTGGGCACGGAGCGCGTCCGAGGCGGATCCGGGACCGGCCGGTGGCTCCGGGTGGCCGTCGTGCTCGTGGCGATCGCCGTGCTCGCCGCCGGAACAGCCCTGGGCCTGGTGAAGGCGGGGATCATCGGGAACGGGAACGGCAGCGGGTCGGGCACGAGCGGGACCCCCACCACACAGCATCCGGGCACCACGTCCACCAAGGCGCCGCTTCTCACCGCCGCCGGGACGGGGTCGGGAACCGCCAGCTACACCGTCGCCATCGCGGCGTACCAGGTCACCGTGACCACGACCAGCGCGCGGTCCTGGGTGAGCATCGGCATCGTGGGCAAGAAGCCGAGCTTCGCGGGCATCCTGCCGCCGGCGACCAGCCAGCGCGAGATCCTGCTCGGGCCGTCCCAGGTGGACGTGGGCGCGGGCGGGACCAAGGTGATCGTCACGTCCGGCAAGCGGTCGGTCACCCTGACCCCGGCCTCGGCGCCCTTCAGCTACCAGTTCACCCCCAAGTCCTGAGCCCCTTCGCGGTCGACGGTCCCCACCGGCACCGGGCCGAGCCGGTGGACCAGCCCGGCATCGTGGCCTACGGTCGCCCGCTTCGCCGGGAGAGGAGCCCATGAACCCGACCCGTGAGCACGCCATGGATCACGTGGTGCTCGTGCTCTTCGAGAACCGGTCGTTCGACAACCTGCTGGGGCGTCTGTACGCACCGGGGGACGTGCGGGCGTTCGAAGGGGTCGTCGGGAAGGACCTGCACAACCCGGTGCCGGACTGGGCCGAGCACGCCCCTCCGGGTGGCCTCGTGCCCTACCGGATCGCCACAGGGATGGACGAGCCCGACCCGGACCCGGGCGAGGAGTACCCGCACACCAACACGCAGCTGTTCAACGTGCTCGACGAGGCCAACCGCTGCAAGGACGCCACCGAGATGGTGGCCCCCTACAACGCACCGCCGCCCGGTCGGCCGGCGACCATGGACGGCTTCGTCACCGACTACATCAGCTTCCTCACCGTCGAGCTCGGCCGGCAGCCCACATTCGAGGAGTACGGCCAGATCATGACCGGCTACACACCCGAGCAGGTGCCGGTCATCAGTGCGCTCGCCCGGGGCTTCGGCGTGTTCGACCACTGGTTCAGCGAGGTCCCGTCGCAGACACTGCCCAACCGGTCGTTCTGGACGTCGGCGACGTCCTCCGGTTTCGTGGTGAACCGGCCGGTCACCAACTTCATGCGCCACCACACGGCGGAGACGATCTTCGACCGCCTGGAGCGCTGCGGTCGGACGTGGAAGGTCTACATCCTGGAGCCCGGCCCGCTGTCGTTCACCGGGTTCATCCACATGCCGCGCCTGCGCGATCGCTTCGCCACCCACTTCGTGCCCTTCGCCGAGTTCGAGCGCGACGCCGCCGAGGGCACCCTGCCCGACTTCTCGCTGATTGAGCCCAACCTGATGGCGGGGCACGGCGACTACCACCCCGCCTTCGGGCGAGCCCTCATCCCGGGCCTCGAGGTCCTCATGGACGCGCCGTCGTCGATCCTCGCCGGCGAGGCCTTCCTGGGGCGGATCTACGACGCCGTGCGGTCCGCCACGTCACCGACGGGCTCGAACGCGTTCAACACGATGCTCTTCGTCGGCTTCGACGAGCCCGGCGGCACCTACGACCACGTCCCACCGGGGCCCGTGCCACCCCCGGACCCGGGTGCGCCGCCCGGGCAGCTGGGGTTCGCCTTCGACCGCTCGGGCTATCGGGTCCCGGCGGTCGTCGTGTCCCCCTGGGTCCCGGAGGGGACCGTCTGCACCGAGGAATACCGGCATACCTCGCTGCTGGCGACATTGCGCTCGGTGTGGGACCTCGGCGATCCCTTCACCGCCCGCGACGCAGCGGCCCGCACCTTCGAGGGGGTGTGCAGCCTGGAGGTGCCCCGCCCGCCCGAGGCGTGGCCCGACGTCCGCCCGCTTCCGGTCCCCGCCTTCCAGGCGGAGCGGGTGGATGCCATGCGG
Source organism: Acidimicrobiaceae bacterium (assembly GCA_003169235.1). Taxonomy (GTDB): domain Bacteria; phylum Actinomycetota; class Acidimicrobiia; order Acidimicrobiales; family RAAP-2; genus Bog-473. The sequence continues at coordinate 21,600 of PMPX01000313.1, forward strand.
GCGCTCGGCACCCTGGGGCGCCACCTGTGCCACGGCCTGTACGAGCACGCGCGCCACGACCCGGACCTTCCCGACCCGCCCGCNNCGATCCCGACTCCACCGTCTCCCCCACCCTGGCCATCGACTTCGCCATGCGCCTCGGCGGCCGGCTGTTCCCCAAATTGGCCAAAGCCCGACCGGCACCGTGAGCCACGCCACCGACCGGCAGGGAGCCGCGCCGGTTCAGCGCAGGATCTCCACGAGCAGCACCCATCCGTCGAGGATGCCGGTGACGAGGCACAGGCCGATGCCGGCGGCCTGCCAGTAGAGTCCGGACGTGCTCCCGCCGGCGAGCAGGGACCCCGCCACGATCACGGACAGCACCGCGCCCTCCGCCCCGGCGACCCGGGTGACGGCTTCCCGCCATGGACGGCTCCTGATCGCCTGGCGTCCGCTCACCAGGATCACGCTCACCGCAGCCCAGGCGACGACGCCGACGACGAGCCATTCGGCACCGAGCGCCCGCAGCGGCTGATGGCCCATGAGGCCGGCCAGGCCGAGGAGCACCGGTGCGACGAGCAGGATGAGCGCCTCCCCCGCCCGGCCCGAGGTTCCGGGCGTGTCCAGGATCGTCTTGAGGTTGATCGACAGCGCCACGAACACGAGCCCGGTCAACGCGGCGAAGGCCGCCGCCTGCGCCCCGAAGAACCCCGCCCAATCCCCGATCGGCATCGGCGACAGCGTAGGGAAACGCTCCATTCGAGACAAAGACACCTCCGCAGGCGTGATCTCCCGTAAAATCCGCACCTCATCCGTCGCATCTCCCGTGGCGGTCACCCGAAGGGGACGGACACGTGACGCTCTCCCAGACCGAGCAGCACAGCCGGAGCGTCGCGCGCGAGCCGCAGGCCTGAGCACGCAATCTTGAGGGGAGGAGCAACATGGGCGGGTTGCTGGCGAAGATCGGTGGAGGCACCTACCGGCACCGCTGGCTGACGCTCATCGCCTGGCTCCTGGTCCTCATCGCGGTGACCTCCCTGTCCGTCGCCTTCTCGAAGCCGGAGTCGACCCAGTTCACCGTGCCCGGCACGCAGTCCCAGCAAGCCATGGACCTGTTGGAGCAGCGCTTCCCCGCCGCCTCGGGCGCCACCGCCCAGATCGTGTTCGCCGCCCCCGAGACGGCGACCCTCGACGACGCCACCATGAAGGCCGGCGTGGAGGCCACCCTCGCCAGGGCCCGTGAGGGCGGGCAGGTGCTGCTCGTCACGGACCCCTACAGCGGGAAGACCATCTCGAAGAACGCCCGCATCGGCTATGCCACGGTGGCGTTCAAGGTCCCGGCGAGCGCCATCACCACCGCGGCGAAGCAGGATCTCGCGGCCTCGGCGGGACCGGCTCGGGCCGCCGGTGCGACCGTCGCCTTCGGGGGCGGGATCGTCAACCAACCCACGACCAAGAGCTCGGACGTCATTGGCCTGCTGATCGCCTACATCGTCCTCACCATCACCTTCGGGTCCATGATCGCCGCCGGCCTGCCGCTGATCAACGCGCTCATCGGCGTGGGCATCGGCCTGACGGGCATCAACGCGCTCAGCGGGATCGTCTCGTTGTCGGCCACCGCTCCGATCCTCGCCACGATGCTCGGCCTGGCCGTCGCGATCGACTACGCCCTCTTCATCGTCTACCGCTTCCGCGACGAAATCGGCAAGGGCGCGTCGCCCGAGGAGGCCGCCACCACCGCGGCCGGGACGGCCGGCGTATCCGTCGTCTTCGCCGGCACCACCGTGGTCGTCGCCCTGGTCGGCCTCAGCGTGACCGGGATCCCCTTCCTGACCATCATGGGCCTCTGCGCCGCCGCCACGGTCATCGTCGCCGTCCTGATCGCCGTCACGCTCATTCCCGCGCTGCTCGGCTTCGCGGGGTCCAAGGTGAAGCCGCGCCGGGTCAAGGCGCCGGGCCGGGGCTTCTTCGCCGGCTGGGTCACCTTCACGACCAGGCGTGCCGCGTTCGTCGTGGTCGGCGGCGTGGTGGTCCTCCTGGCCATCGCCTCGCCGCTCCTCACGATGGACCTCGGGCTGCCCAGCGCGGGCACGCTGCCCAAGTCGGACACGGCGCGCACGGCCTACGACCTGATGACCCGCGGCTTTGGGCCCGGGATCAACGCGCCGCTGCTCGTGGTCGTCGACGCCCCGGCCAAGCTGGACCCGGTGGCGGTCGCCGAGACGGCGACGAAGGACCTGGCGAAGGTGCCGGGGGTCGCCTCCGTCTCGCCGCCGATCCAGAACGCCGCCAAGGACGTGACCGTGGTCGACGTCATACCCACCTCCGGCCCGAGCTCGGTGGCCACCAAGGATCTCGTCGCCACCATCCGGGAGAAGGCCACGGCCGTGGCCGCCCCCTTCGGCGTGCGTGTGCTCGTGACGGGACCGACCGCGCTGGCCATCGACGTGTCGGCCAAGCTCGGCGCCGCGCTCCCCGTGTACCTGCTCGTCGTGGTCGGCATCGCCGCCATCATCCTCATGCTCGTCTTCCGCTCCCTGCTGGTGCCGCTCACCGCGGTCCTGGGCTTCCTCCTCACCATCGGCGTCGCCCTGGGCATCGTCGTCTGGATCTTCCAGGACGGCCACCTGGCCCGCGTGGTCGCCCTGCCCGCCTCGGCGCCCGTGATCAGCTTCCTGCCGCTGATGATGACCGGGATCCTGTTCGGTCTGGCCATGGACTACGAGATGTTCCTGGTCAGCCGGATGCGTGAGGAGCACGACCGCGGCGCGGCCCCCGTGGAGGCGGTCCGGGCCGGTTACGCCAAGTCCGCTCCGGTGGTCACGGCGGCGGCCATCATCATGTTCTCGGTCTTCGCCAGCTACATCATCGCCAGCGACCTCATCACGAAGGAGATGGCCTTCTCGCTGGCGGTGGGCGTGGCCGTCGACGCCTTCCTGGTGCGCCTGACGCTCATCCCCGCCGCGATGGCGCTGCTCGGCCGGAGCGCCTGGTGGCTCCCGCGCTGGCTGGACCGGATCCTGCCCTCCATCGACATCGAGGGGGCCGCCCTGGAGGCCGCCCCCACCCCCGCACCCGCCGGCGCCACCGCCTGAGCCCGGCCTGACGGCCGGCACGATCCGGCCGGCCACCCGGACTCGGAGGGGTGCCTCGCCGTGGAGCTCCTCCCGTTGCTCGAGATCGACGTGGTCGTGCACCCCATGGCCGATCTGGGCGCCTTCCCGCTGGGGGGTCGCCGCACGATCGCCTTCGACGGCGGCACCTTCGAGGGGCGCGACGGCCTGCGGGGCACGATCGCACCCGGTGGCGTGGACTGGCAGATCGTCCGGGGCGACGGCGTGATCGAGATCGACGCGCACTACCTGCTCGTCACCGATCGGGACGAGCCGATCGAAGTCCGCTCGACCGGCATCCGCAAGGCCAGTGCCGAGGTGGCGGACCGGTTGGCACGAGGCGACGACGTCGCGCCGAGCGAGTACTACTTCCGCACGCACGTCAGGCTGTCGACGTCGGCGCCTCGCCTGGCCTTCATGAACGACCTCCTGGCCGTGTCCACCGGTGAGCGGCGGCGGGGCTCGGTGCGGATCAGCGTCCACGAGGTGCTCTGAGCGTGGCGGCCCACCAGGACCGCATCATCGTGGTGGGCGCGGGCATCGGCGGCCTCACCACCGCGCTCAGCCTGCACGAGATCGGAGCACGGGTCGACGTGTTCGAGCGCGTCCACGAGCTCCGGCCCCTGGGCGTCGGTATCAACCTGTTGCCTCACGCGGTGCGCGAGCTCCATGCGCTCGGGCTGCTCGACGCGCTCCGTGCCCACTCGGTCGAGCCGACGAGTCTCGTGTACTGCTCAGCCCGCGGCCAGGAGATCTGGCGCGAGCAGCGGGGCACCGCGGCCGGCTACGCCTGGCCACAGCTCTCCATCCACCGGGGCACCCTCCAGGACGTGTTGCTCGGGGCGTTCGTCGAGCGGGTGGGACAGGATCATCTCCACCTCGGGCACCGGCTCGAGCGGGTGGAGGCCGACGGGGCCCGCGCCAGCGCAGTGTTCCGCACCGGCGACGACGACGCTCTGGTCGTGTCCGGGACCGGGATCGTGGCGGCAGACGGCATCCACAGCGTCGCCCGGGCCCAGCGCTACCCCTCCGAGGGCCGGCCGAGCTGGAACGGCTCACTCCTGTGGCGGGGCACCGCCGAGGTCGACCCGGTGCTGGACGGGCGCACGATGGTCTGGGCCGGCCACCGCGACCAGAAGTTCGTGGCCTATCCCATCGCCGACCTCGCCGGCGGCCGCCAGCAGCTCAACTTCATCGCCGAGCTGCGTCGCCCGGAGTCGCCCCTCGGAAGGACCGAGGATTGGAACCGGGCCGGCGAGCTCCGGGACTTCCTGCCCGAGTTCGACGGCTGGGACTTCGGATGGCTGGACGTGCCCGCCATCATCCGGTCGGCGCCGGGCACCTTCCTGTTCCCGATGATCGATCGCGACCCCGTAACCCGCTGGACGTTCGGTCGCTCGACCCTGCTCGGGGACGCCGCCCACCCCATGTACCCGATCGGCTCCAACGGGGCTTCACAGGCCATCCTGGACGCGCGCGTCCTCGCCGGCTGCCTGCGCGCCGATGACGACGTGGCGGCGGCCTTCTAGCGCTACGAGACCGAGCGACTTCCCGCCACTGCCGCCATCGTGCGCGCCAACCGGGGCCTCGGGCCGGAGGTGCCGATGCAGGTGGTGCACGAGCGCGCACCGGGCGGGTTCGACCACATCGACACGGTGATCAGCCGGGCCGAGATCGACGAGGTGACCGAGGCCTACCGGCAGACCGCCGGCTTCGCCCTCTCGGCGTTGCGGGCCGATCCGCGATCGCTGGTCGACCAGTTCGCCACGGCCGGCGCCGATCGTTGACGGGCAGTCAGCCGGTTTCCGGGCGATCGCCCCTGCTGCGCCGGCGAAGCGCCCGTGCGTCGGTAAGCCCCGCCCGCGGTCTCCCACGTGGTGGTCGCCGGTAACGTAGCGGGCACCTCGCTGAACGCCCCGACCCGACGCCGACACGTCCAGCTGTCCCTTTGGTCCGGCGCAGGGCGCGACACCCCGGTGGCAGGAAGGACCCATGACCAGATCGTGGCAGGCATGTCGGGCGCTCCGTGCCCGGATCACCTGCTGCCGCGCGCTGGTACCCCTGTCACTGGTGTCTGCCTGTGTCGCGCTGCTGCTCGTTCCCGCGACCGCGCGGGCCACACCGCCGGCGGCGGCGGGGGCGCTCGGCGTCTACGCGGGTGAGGGGGATCCCACTCCGGTGGGTGATTTCACGACCGCGGTCGGCGCCCAACCCCGCTACGCCATGGACTTCCTCTTCGGCAACACCTGGAGAACGATCACCCAGGCGCGCCAGCCGTACGCCAAGTGGAAGGGCACGGGCTACACCATGATCTGGGGCGTCGACATGCTGCCCGACACGTACACGCCCAACGACAACGTCGGCGTGCCCGGGGGAAGTTGCTTCGGGCTGACGCTGGGAGCCGCAGGCGAGTTCGACCGCTACTTCCAGACGGTCGGCCGCAACATCGTGCGCAACGGGTTCGCGAGCTCCGTCATCCGGGTCGGCTGGGAGTTCAACGGGAACTGGTTCCCCTGGGCGGCCGGAGGGTGCCCGGCCGCCTACGTCAAGTACTTCGACCACATCGTCACCGCCATGCGCTCGGTGCCCGGCGAGCACTTCACCTTCGAATGGAACCCGACCCGGGGGGACCTCGGTGTCGGCGACCTGGCGGGCTACTACCCCGGCGACGCCTACGTGGGCTCCGTCGGCCTCGACGTCTACGACGTCGAGCAGCACAGCTACCCGGGGGCCCGAGCCGAGTTCCGGCACATGGAGACCGAGATCGACGGCTTGAACTGGCTCGTGTCCTTCGCCGCCGCCCACCACAAGTCGATCGTCCTGCCGGAGTGGGGGCTCGGTTGGGGCACCTGCAGCGCCAGAGGGCAGTCCGTCTCACCCACGAGCGGAGACACCTGCGGCGGTGACGACGCCACGTGGGTCAATCTGATGGCGGCCTGGATCGCGTCGCACCATGTCGCCGAGGCCACCTACTGGGATTTCCGCACGTCCTCGGTGGACGGTCAGAACCGGCTGGTGGCCGCCGCCCTTAGGAAGGACTTCGCGACGTCGCCGTGAGGGTGCGGCCGATTCGACGCCCTCGTTCCGTAGGCGGGCCACGGGAAGCCGTCGGGCGCTCGAGACGCCCGATGCTCCCGCCGTGTGTGAGTGCTCTGTTTTCGGTCACCATGGGGAGATGACGACGCCTCTCGATCGGCCTTCGGCGCGTGTGATCGTGATCGACGGGACCGACAGTGTGTTGCTGTTCCGGATCGAAGACCCTCATGACCCCAAACCCCCGCTCTGGATCACTCCCGGTGGTGGGATCGAGCCCGGCGAAGCCCTCTGCGACGCCGCCGCGCGCGAGCTCGCAGAAGAGACGGGCGTGGTCGTAGAACCGTCGGAGTTGGGCGAACCCGTCGCCGCCTGCCGAGGCGAGTGGACGTTTCGCGGTCAGGCTCTGTACTCGGTGGACTCCTTCTTTGCGTGGCGCACAGAGCGGTTCGAGCCATCGACGGCGGGGTGGGAACCCTTGGAGCGCGAACTCCACGCGGCGTGGCGATGGTGGACGATCGAAGAGCTCGACACCACGCGCGAGGCAATCCTGCCGGCGCTTCTGGTCGATGTCGTGCGGTCGATCACACAGGGCACGATCGGCCCGACGCCCGTCGAATTGCCCTGGCTCAACTTCGACACGATCGAGGTCGACCCGTCGACGGGGACCACGGAAAGCTGACGCCATGAAGGCGGTTGCGTCACCCGGCCGGGCCCGATCCTTCGGGACCCGGGGATTCTGGAGCTGGACATCCAGAACTTATGGAACTAGCTTTACTAGCATCATGGGAATGCCTCGAATCGACCCCACCGACCAGACGCCACTCCACGAACAGGTGGCAGCGGAGATTCGCCGTGCGATCGGAGAGGGAGACGCCAAGCCAGGCGAGCGCCTCCCGGCTGCCCGGGACCTCGCCGCGGTGCTGGGAGTGAACAACAACACCGTGCTCAGGGCGTTGCGATCGCTCAGAGACGAGGGACTGGTGGAATTCCGAAGAGGCCGCGGCATCACCGTCTGCGGCGGGGCCGACACTCGCAATGCGGTACTCGAGAGAGCTCGCGAACTTGTCACTTTCGCCCGACATCACGGATATCGGACCGATGAACTCGTTCAGATCATCCACCAGGTGGCGTGACAGGTGACCACCCCGATCGAACCGCGGATTCCGGAGGAGCCGAGTTCGGCTCGTCGTAGCCTGATCGACGAGGCGCGACGGCATCAGCGTCGACGCCGCCGGATCATCGGAGCAGCCATGGTGACACCCATCGTGATCGGCGGCCTGATCGCTCTGCCCCACCTGGGCGGCGCGGGGAGCACGAGCGGAAAGGTTGCCGCACCCTCCCGCCCGCCCCGGTCGGAATGGCCCGCTCCCGAGGCGGATCACGGGAACCCTCCGTCGGCGGGGTCACCATCGAACGTGGTCGTGCTCAGTCCCATTACGGGCGATGTCATTGCCGTCAGTCCGTCTGCGGCCTCGGCGGCAGCGCTCCAAGCTGTTCGCAGCGCAGTTGCCGCTGAGATGGCACAGGCCCAAAAGGCAGCTGNNGCAGCTGAATCCGCCGCCCAGGCGGATGCCGCGAGGGCGGCCGCACAATCTGGGCATCAGTGACGTGAGACGTCTGCCGTCACCTGCCGTGTCGGCAACTCCGCCAGGCGTGGTCGTGATGGACGATGGCACCACCCCTTCCCGGCGTCACCGGGGCAGACGGGGACGTCGGCGAAAGAGCCACCGCGGACATCGGTCAGGAGTGCACGTGTGTCGAGCCGCCCTCGTCACTTTCACCCTTCCGCTCGTTCTGCTGGCGGTCTTCGACGGCGGGGCGGCGGCAAGCTCGGGGCACTCCCCCATCCCGGCGTTCATCCACCGGACGTTACGAGCGGTGCCGTTTCACAGTGCGCCCGCTTCGTCCGTACCGAACTTCCAATCGGTTGGAGCCGTCGTCCCCAAGGCGGACATCGTGGCGACCGCGGCCGACAGCAGCCGGCTGCACTTTGGCCTCGCCGTCTACCGAGATCTCATGTCGGCCACGTACCCGGCCATCAGCAACGATGGTGGTGCGACCTGGCGGATCGATGGTCCGCTCTTCTACGTTGCCGCTGCTCAGGGCCCGAACACCACCAGCAGCGTCGGATCTCTTGGCCCCCACGGCGCCTACTTCTGGGGACAGGGCGGCAACTTCGTCAAACTCACCACCGACGAGGGCGCGCATTGGTGGGTCAGCGGGTTCGCCGCGGGCGTCGACGAGGTCAGGAGAACCCACGGGATCCTCCGCGCTGTCGCACTCGGCAACCAGGTGCAGAGCGGGGCCTTTCAAGCCTTCCTCTACGAATCCGCGAACTCGGGAATGACGTGGAACCTGCGTGGTCAGCTGCGCAACGTGACACTCTGACGCTCCGATTCGCCTGCCCCGGCGATCTCGCCGAGATGGCGGCGACAGGCCGAGACGGCGGTGCGGGCCCCAGGACCGCGGTGCGGGAACCAAGAGAACCGTCAGGACCGCTGGGCCGGCGAGCGGGCGTGGACCGTGTCGTGGATGAGCATCAGCCGCATCGACCAGTACCCGGGTCGTGGCTCGGGAATCTCGTGCCGGGCCCGGAAGAACCCCGTCAATGTCGTGGCCGCAGCGGCGAGCCAGGTGATCACCCCGGCGGCCAGGACCCACGGCGT
>PMPX01000292.1 GCA_003169235.1 Acidimicrobiaceae bacterium
TGCAGAAGTACCTGCACGACATGGCAGCGTGGGATGTCCAGACGGTCGAGGAGCAAGAGCGTGTGATCGGTCGGGCCAAGCTCTCCAACGTCGAGATGGCCGACGACGTCAAGCCTTCCAACTCGCACGTGGCTCTGAATACCATCGTCGAACTCGATGGCACCCAGCGCCAGATCCTGCGCGAGAACATGCCTTTCGGGTCGTTGGCCAGCGGCGAATTCGGCACGTACTTCATTGGGTACGCGGCGACACCATCGGTCACGGAGCTGATGCTCCAGCGAATGTTCCTGGGCGATCCGCCCGGGAATTACGACCGGATCCTCGATTTCTCCACCGCGGTGACCGGCTCGCTGTTTGCCGTTCCCACCGCCGACTTCCTGGACGATCCGCCCCCCTTGCCGGGTGAGCCTTACGGTGCGACCAGCGGGAACGAGGAGGCGCCTACGTTGGAAGAGGCCGCAACGGTGGGCTCGGATGCCAGAGACGTCGAGTCACTCGGAATCGGTGGTCTCAAGGGCACCTCCGCATAGCGCACCATCGAAGCGGCTGCAGTCGGTGGCTCGATCCCATCCCTCTGTGCAACGCTGAGACCGACGGATCGGCGCGGGCACGCCACTATTGGGCAATCCCGCTCGCCGTGAGCGGAGCAGCCGGGACGATCCCGTCAAGCGACGTGTACACGACGATGTTGGACAGATAGTGACCAGTCTGGTCGTCGAAGATTCCTCCACACGTGACCAACTGAAGCGCGCCTGACCCATGTGATCCGTACACCAGTTGATCCGGGAAGGCTGATTTCGAGTACATCGCAACCGAGGTCACGCCGAATTCAGCCGTCACTCCGTCAGCCAAGCTCACGGTCACCTGGTCGCCGGGCACAAGTGTCCGCAGACCGAAGAAGACCGCCGGACCCTTGGTGGAGTCGACGTGGCCCAAGATGACCGCCGATCCGATCTGACCAGGGGTAGGACCCAGGCGGAACCATCCCGGCTGCTCGACGTCGGTCGGCACCTGGACGGTGCCGTCGGGATTGAGGCCGAGCGAGGACAATGAGACTGACAGACTGAGAGCCGGGATTCGCAACTCGACGGGAACCGAGTGGGTGGTCTGGAGTGGGACGGCCTTCGGAGCGGTGGAGCGGACGGGCGCCGGAACGGTGACGCGGGAGGCGATCGGTCCGGGCAGTGCATGTTGGCTACCGCGTAGGCCGACGACCAGGCAGGCCGTGCCGGCGAGCACCAGAGCAACGGCCAAGATCCACCATCGCCCCACGTGTCGCAGCTTCCCTGCGGTCACCTTCGTCGAATTCACGAAGCCCCATTTCGACCTCCGTCAGAGAGGATCCTGCGACGGCGAGTGGTGAGAGTGGCGACGAGTGCTGCTGCGGCCAGTGCCGAGAGACCCAACACAACCAGAGCGCCTTCATTGGAATGCGATGCTCCACCCATTCCAGTCTGTGGCGCGCCGGTAGGTATCACTCCCAGCGATCCGGTCGGAGACCCTGAGCCGGCCGAGCCGGCTGAGCCGGATGAACTGCCAGAGCCGCTTGCCGAACCGGATCCGCCCGTCAGGCTGGCGGCACCGGCGCCGCCCGACGATGCGCCGGAGGCGCCACCGGCCCCGGTCGTGCCGCCCGAACTTGTTCCTCCCGAGGCGCTCGCGCTCCCCGCGGCCGGAGTGACTCCGGATCCCGTGGTGGGCGTTGTCGTCGGTGACACGGCGGCGACGTTGTTTATGAACGTCGTCGTGCAGGTCACCGTGCTCCCGCCCCCGTTGGAAGAGCCATTGCACTGATTGATGGACACAGGTCGCGCCGTCGAGCCGCCCGTGACGGTGCACTTCACTCGCATTGAGCCACCACCTCCCGTTCCCGAGCCGTTGCACTGGGTGACTGTGGCATTGGTGGTGCTCGCCACCGGAGCGCACACCGTTGTGGGTTGGGTCCCACCGCCGGTTCCCGATCCGATGCACTGATTGACCGTGGCGCCAGACATTGGAGAACCGTTGGCCACGTCATTGATGAAGGTGACATTGCAGGTGACGTTGCTCCCTCCGCCATAGACGATGCCGTTGCACTGGTTGATCGAGGTCACGAAGGTGCTCGCCATCGTGACCGTGGTGATGCAGTCGGCAGGCGGCAGCACGCCGGCTGCAGCCAGGCACGCAGTGGCAGTGATCGTGGATCTGGGGGATCCCAGGTAGCCAGTTGAGTTCGTGACGGAGATGTTGCACGAGACCTCGTCGCCGGCACCGGCGGGAGCGGAGGTCGGGACGTTGTCCAGTGGATTGCATTGAGCAGCAGCGGGGGCGGTGGCCGCCGCCGCTGCGATTGGTGCCGAGGCGATCCCGAAAATTGCCACGGAGGCGAAGGTCGTGCCGGCAGCAACGGCCAGCATCAGGCGACGTCGGATACGTGGAGAGCCCGTGATCCCGGAGGAGAATCGCTGCGTGCCGCTTGACTCACCCGATGGGTCGGGTGTGGGCACGCGCCGAGGGCGCGGAGCGACTGAACGGCGAGCATGGGCGTGGAGCGGCGACAATGACCAGGCTGACCACATGGCCGACCTCCCTTTACATCCCCGAAATAAACAACCGCCTGCGGCGGACGTTCGGAGGTAATCGGCATTGTACAATAGATTTAGAATACTAGCAATAAAGTTCTTATATTTGTTAACTTACGCAGATGTCCAACTGGAGCTTCCTCACAAACAATGGTCGGACCCTGCTCTGCATCGCACGCGAC
>PMPX01000025.1 GCA_003169235.1 Acidimicrobiaceae bacterium
GACAACGCCACCATGGTCCGCCACGCCGGGTACCGCTTCCGCGCTCGGTGGGCGACGAGATGGCACGAGGGTCGGATCTTCGTGGCGGGTGACGCCGCCCACCAGACGCCTCCCTTCGCGGGACAGGGCATGTGCGCCGGTCTCCGCGACGCGGCCAACCTGGCCTGGAAACTCGACTACGCGCTGGGTCACTCCGGGGCGACCGCGCTCCTCGACACCTACGACGCCGAGCGCATTCCCCAGGCCGCCGCCGTGATCGAGGTCGCCACCGAGCTCGGGAAGGTGATCTGCATCCCCGACCCGGACGAGGCCCGCAATCGGGACGGGCAGATGGCACCACTCGTCCCGCCTGGTGGCAGCACCCCGGCGCCGCCGATGCCGGGCATCGCAGGCGGACTGCTGACCGACTCGGCGTTGGCCGGTGAGCTCTTCATGCAAGCCTCCGTGCGGGCCGGCGGCGCACAGGGGCTCCTCGACGATGTCGTCGGCCCGGGGTGGCACCTGGTGACCAACGGCCAACCCGCCGAACTCGACGGCGAGCTGGCCAGCTGGTTCGAGTCGATCGGAGGTCGCAGCGTCGCCATCGGCACGACGGTCGAGGACGTCGAGGGTCGCTACGGCCGGTGGTTCACCGACCATGGCGTCGCTGCAGTGCTCGAGCGGCCGGACTTCGCCATCTACGGGACTGTCACCCCCGACCAGGATGCCACCACGCTCGTCGCCGGGCTCCGAAGTCAGCTCGAGGCGCTGCGGGTGTCGCCGGTCGCGTCGTGACGACTGCATTGGACCTGACCAACCGTGTGATCGCCGTGACTGGCTCCACGAGTGGCATCGGGGAGGTGCTGGCACGCCGGCTCGCTGCGTGTGGTGCGGCAGTCGTCGTAAACTCGGCCCGATCCGCCTCAGCCGGGCTGAGCCTTGCCGAGGAACTTCCCGACGCTCTCTACGTGGCCGGCGACATCGCAGATCCCGGTACAGCTGAGGCGCTTGTGGGTGCCGTCGAGAATCGCTGGGGCCGGCTCGATGGCCTCGTGAACAACGCCGCCGTGACAACCGCGGTCCCGCTGCACGACATCGACGCCGTGACGCCCGCTCAGTGGGAACGCGTCCTTTCGGTCAACGTCATCGGGACCTTCCTCGTCTCACAGGCCGCGTTGCCCCTCCTGAGAGAGTCCGACGACGGTTGGATCATCAACGTCACCTCGATCGCTGGCGTGCGCCAAACCGGGAGCTCGCTCCCCTACGCCGTGTCCAAGGCCGCCGTAGACCACCTCACAACCCTTCTGGCCAAGTTCGCAGGTGGAGAGATCCGCGTGAACGCCGTTGCACCGGGACTGGTCGACACGCCCTGGACCGAGGGATGGGAGGCACAGCGTGAGTTGGTTGCGGCGACAGCACCCCTCCATCGGACGGCCCTGCCCGATGACGTCGCCGACGCCTGTATCGGAATCGTCGGGTCGCGCTACCTCACTGGCCAAACTGTTGTTGTAGACGGCGGCCTGAGCTTGATGATCTGATGCGCACTCGGTCGGGGCGTTCGCTCGGCCTCGGTGTGAGCTCCCGACACGGGACTCCGACAGACCAGGCGCCCTCCCTGTCCAGATCCGCGCCTGCAGGACAGGACTATGGGTAGCCAGAAAGGGCCGTTCCAGGCGCATGCAACTTTCGCGACCGCCAGCGCCGTCGATGACCAGGAAATCGATTGAAATGGCCGTTGAAGGGTGAGCAATCTCCGTGCCGGATCACCGCTTCAGTGAGACCGGGTTTCGGCCCACAGAGCGCTTGAGGGCCTGACCGCTTGCTGCTGTTGACCCCGCCTGGAACGGCCCGATTAGGACAGTGTCGCGGAGGCGCAACCCCCGCCCACTCCGGCACTTATCTTCAGTCCCTTGAAGGGTGTCTTTGATGTAGCCAGCGTGTGCTTTCTGCTGCGTCGTGGACGTGTGATCTCCAGTGGTGTGCTCGATGTAGTTGATGTAGCTGACGCAGATCCTCAAGTGGACGGCGGCGGTTTGGCATTGGGGCGGAGGCCAGCGGTTCGCTCAGAGCCCGTCACCGGACATGAGCGAGGATCTCTCAGGACGGCCCTGGCATCACGCTGGGCCTCGGGGGACACGAGCTGCGTCGATCCCTGCGTCTGCTACCAGCTCGATGATCACTGCGGTCGTCTCCGAGCTCGCCCTGGGGGATTGTGGGTGACGCCACGAGGCATCAGTCCACAGCGCTCGGCGGACGATCGTGCAGTTGCGTGGACTACATGTCGTCTACGCAGATCGCCTGGTCAACGTCCCCTTCCGTTGGCGAACTGAAGATAACGGCACAACGGGGCGCCCTCTGGAGTCCCGGCCGTTGAATATTTGGGGACACCCGCAGAGCCCTGAATGACGGTCCGTAAGGGGATCGGTGAGCGGCCCCTTGTAACGATCGCACGGGTCCAGCGAGCCATGCTCAGCGCGAGGAGAGGCGGGGTGAGCTGGACGCACATCAGGTCGTCCCCGCCGGTCCGTTCGGGGTGACCGGGAGCTCACGCTCGACGACTGGGAGGTAGACCCGGGCGCCCTCGCGCAGGAACTCCGCTGATTTCTGGCGCATGCCCAGCTCTAGAGCGTCGGCGTCCTCGACACCGTGCTCAGCGGCGTACTTGCGGACGTCCTGGCTGATCCGCATGGAGCAGAAATGAGGGCCGCACATCGAGCAGAAGTGGGCCGTCTTTGCGGCACCGGCCGGCAGTGTCTCATCGTGGTAGTCACGGGCCGTCGTCGGATCCAATGAGAGGTTGAACTGATCCTCCCACCGGAACTCGAAGCGCGCGTCACTCAAGGCGTCATCCCAAGCCTGCGCGCCTGGATGTCCCTTGGCGAGGTCGGCAGCGTGTGCGGCGATCTTGTAGGCGATGAC
>PMPX01000071.1 GCA_003169235.1 Acidimicrobiaceae bacterium
TTGTTGACCATGACGTCGAGCCGCCCGAACTTCGAGACGGCGGTGTCGATCATGCGTTGCAGGTCCTCCACCTTGGAGACGTCGGCCTCGATCCCGGCCGCCACCTCCCCCAGGCTGGCGATCTTGCGCTCGAGCTCCTCCTCCGCCTCCTCGTTGGCGACGTAGTCGATGACGACCTTCGCCCCCCTGTCCGCCAAGGCGCAGACCACCGCCTTGCCGATGCCCGTGTTGCCACCGGTCACGATGGCCACCTTGCCCTGCAGGTCCTCGGCCATGGGCCGCCTCCGTTCCACACCCGTTGGGGCGCGCTCTCATGCGATGCCCGGACGATATCGAGCCGTCCAGCCGGAGGGAAGAGCCGCCCTCCGAGGTGGGACAATTTGCTCTGGTAGTGGCATCCCGCGGTCCGTAGCATCGAGGGGGTGACTGACGACACCGAATCGGGCCGAACCGACAGCTTTCCCGCGATCGCCGACTACGGCTTCCTCTCGGACTGCGAGAACAGCTGCCTGGTCGCCCCGGACGGATCGGTCGAGTGGCTGTGCCTCCCCCGGCCGGACTCACCCAGCATTTTCGCCGCCCTGCTCGACCGGGCGGCAGGCAACTTCCGCTTCGGGCCCAACGGCACCCGCGTACCCCACCACCGCCGCTACATCCCCGGGACCATGGTGCTCGAGACGACCTGGCACACCCCGACGGGCTGGCTCCTCGTGGAGGACCTGCTCGTGGTGCAGCCGGTGACGGACGGGGCTCGGCGCCCCGACTACCGCCGGGCACCCAGCGACTCCGCCGCCACAGGGACCCTGCTGCGCCTGGCCACGTGCCTCGAGGGGCATGTCGAGGTGGTGGCCAACGCGGTGCCCGTCTTCGAGTACGGGACCCAGACCGGCATCTGGGCCTACGAGGGGGATGGCTACCAGAGCATGACCGTCCGCCCGCCGCCCGGCGACCCGGTGGTGACGGTGTCGTCCTCCCTGCGCCTCGGTTCCGCCGGCGCACGCTGCTACGGCCGCTCCACGCTCGACAAGGGGCAGTCGGCCTTCGTGTCGCTGTCCTGGGGCGATCACCCGGTCGCCGACCTCGACGAGGCCCGGGTCCAGCTGGACGCGACCGTCGCATATTGGAGGGACTGGCTCTCCAACGGCCACTTCCCCGACCACCCGTGGCGCAGCTACATGGAGCGCAGCGCCCTCACCCTCAAGGGTCTGAGCTACGCGCCCACCGGGGCCATCATGGCGGCGGCAACCACCTCGCTCCCCGAGACCCCCGGAGGGGCGCGCAACTGGGACTACCGCTACACGTGGATACGCGACTCCTCGTTCATGCTGCGCTCGCTCTACCGGCTCGGCTTCGACTGGGAGGCACTCGAGTACTTCGCCTTCGTCCTCGAGGCGATGGTCGGCAGCGGCGACTTCACGCTGCAGATCATGTACGGCATCGACGGGCGCAAGGACCTGACCGAGCACACCCTGGACCATCTCTCGGGCTGGCGGAACTCCCGGCCCGTGCGGGTGGGCAACGGTGCCTGGGACCAACACCAGAACGACGTGTGGGGCATGATCCTCGATGCCGTCGACATCCACCTTCGCCAGGGCGCAGCACAGATCGTGGTCCCCGTCTGGGAGGGGCTGGGCACGCTGGTCGACTCCGCCATCGCACACGCCGGCGATCCCGATCAGGGCATCTGGGAGATCCGGGGTGACCCCGAGCACTTCACCGCCTCCAAGGTCCTGCGCTGGGTCGCCATGGATCGCGGCGCCGACATGGCCCACACCCGCGGAGACGAAGACCGGGCGGATCGGTGGCGCAAGGCGGCCGACGAGCTCAAGGCGGAGATACTCGACAAGGGCGTCGACTCGCGGGGACGCTTCCGGCAGAGCTACGGCAACGAGGAGCTCGATGCGTCGCTCCTGCTGATCCCGATCCTGGGCTTCCTGCCTCCCGACGACGAGCGGGTGCGCGCCACCGTGCTCGCCATCGCCGACGAGCTGACGGAGGACGGCCTCGTGCTGCGCTACAAGGTGGACACCACGGACACCGGCTTCGAGGGGAAAGAGGGGACCTTCACCATCTGCTCGTTCTGGCTCGTGACGGCACTGGCCATGATCGGCGAGTCCGAACGCGCCCGGGCCCTGTGCCAGAAGCTGCTGGCGTTCGCCGGGCCGCTTCAGCTCTACGCCGAGGAGATCGACGCCGCCACCGGTGAGCACCTCGGCAACTTCCCTCAGGCCTTCACCCACCTGGCCCTGATCGACGCGGTCGGCCGGCTCATCGAAGCAGAGCGCGACACCAGCCCCGTCTGACGGGAGGGACGCCATGAAGACCGCAGCGCGGCACCGGGTCGTCGTCGTCGGTGGCGGCTTTGGCGGCCTGCCTGCGACACGGGTGCTCGGCGACGCCGGGCTCGACGTGACGCTGATCGACCGGCGCAATCACCACCTGTTCCAGCCGCTGCTCTACCAGGTGGCCACGGGCATTCTCTCTGCAGGCGACATCGCGCCGGTGTTGCGCCACCTGCTGCGCCGTTACCAGAGCGTCAAGGTCGTCCTGTCCAGCGTGACCGGCTTCGACCTCGAGGGGCGTGTCGTGCACACGACCTCCATTCCAGGCGAAGTGCGTGACTACCCGTACGACAGCCTGATCGTGGCCGCCGGCGCCGGCCAGTCCTACTT
>PMPX01000163.1 GCA_003169235.1 Acidimicrobiaceae bacterium
ACCGCGAATGGTTCGCCCGTCTGCGTGAGCTCGGCTACACCGACCTGTGGTCGGCCGAGGTCGACGGTGCCGACGGGTTCACGCCCCTCGCCTTGGCCGCCGCATGGGAGCCGGAGCTGAATCTCGGCGTGGCCATCACCCCCGCATACACCCGCGGCCCTGCGCTCCTGGCCCAGAGCCTGGCCTCCTTGGCCGACGCCGCCCCCGGCCGTTTCGCCTGCGGGCGCGGTGCCTCCTCCGAGGTGATCGTCGCCAACTGGAACGGGATGGCCTTCGAGAACCAGTTCCGCCGCATGCGCGACACGCTGCACTTCCTGCGGATGGCGTTCAGCGGCGAGAAGGTCACCGAGGAGTTCGAGACGTTCCGCGTGAAGGGGTTCCGCCTGGCCCGGATCCCCGAGCAGCTTCCCCCCATCTACCTGGCCGCGCTGCGCCCCGGCATGCTGCACCTGGCCGGCCGCGAGGCNNGACGGGGCGATCCTCAACTGGCTCAGCGCCGAGGACGTGGCCACCTCGGTGGCCGAA
This sequence comes from Acidimicrobiaceae bacterium, assembly GCA_003169235.1. GTDB lineage: Bacteria > Actinomycetota > Acidimicrobiia > Acidimicrobiales > RAAP-2 > Bog-473. The sequence continues at coordinate 526 of PMPX01000163.1, forward strand.
GTCGAGAAGGCGGCCGAGGGGGCGCCCCGGGAGATCGTCGCCCGGATCTTCGTCATCGTCACGGAGGATGCGGGCGTGGCCCGGACGATCGGCCGGAGGATGATCACCGCCTACCTCAACGTCCACGCCTANNACGCCTACGCCGAGTTCCACCGCTGGCTCGGTCGGGGCCCCGCCCTCCAGCCCATGTGGGACGCCTGGGCCGCCGGCGACCGCAAGGGGGCGCTCGAGGCCATCCCCGACGAGGTGGTCGACGAGTTGGTGGTGCACGGATCCGTATCCGAGTGCCGTGCGCACGTGCAGCGATATGTCGACCACGGCGTCACCATCCCCGCCCCCATGGTGATTCCCATCGGTGTCGACCTGGCGGAGGCGGTGGCGGGTCTCTCGCCGTCGGCCGGATAGAGGGTCGGCCCTCGCGGGCTCCCGCTGGCCCCATCCGAACGGCACGAAAGGCCGGGGCGGGGCGGGACAGGGTCGGGCGAGGCGGGAGGGACGGGGAGGGATCGGACCCGGCGATTCGGATCAAGCTCGACAACCGGGACCAATCGGGACCAATCGGAACACGTGGATAGGGAGAGGGAGCACCGATGGCAGAGATCGACTTCCGCACCACCCCGCTCGCCGAGCTCGCTCGGTCGGTGCGCACCAAGGAGGTCAGCGCCCGGGAGCTGACCCAGGCCGCCCTGGATCGGATCCGGAGGCTCGACCCGCTGTACCACGCCTTCGTCGCCGTCGACGACGAGCGTGCCCTCAATGAGGCCGCCGCCATCGACGCCCGGATCGCGGACGGCGGCGACCCGGGCCCGCTCGCAGGGATCCCCATCGGCATCAAGGACCTCCAGAGCGCGGTGGGCTACACGACCACCTATGGATCGGCGCTCCACGCCGACGACCCGCCGGCCACCGCCGACGACCCCTTCGTCGCCCGAATGCGGGCGGCTGGATGCGTCATCGTCGGCAAGACCAACACGCCCGAGTTCGGCTGGATGGGGAACACGACCAACTCCGTCTTCGGCCCCTCGCTGAACCCGTTCGACCCATCCCGAGGCCCCGGCGGTTCCTCGGGCGGCGCCGCAGCGGCGCTGGCGGCCGGCATGGTCCCGCTCGCCACCGGATCCGACGGTGGCGGATCCATCCGGATCCCCTCGGCCTGTTGCGGCCTCTCGGGTATGAAGCCGAGCCTCGGCCGCGTCCCCGCCGGCGGCCCCAACCCGCCCGGCTGGATCGACCTCTCGACCAACGGACCCATGGCCCGGCGCATCGCCGACGTCGCCCGCGCCCTCGACGTGACCGTCGGCCCCGACCCCACCGACCTGCGCTCCCTCCCCCGCCCCGAGGCCTCCTGGCTCGCCGCCCTCGACGACCCGCACGTGCCAGTCCGCATCGCCTACGCGCCGACGCTCGGCTACGCCACCGTGGACGCCGAGGTGGCGACCGCCTGCGAGCGGGCGGTCGGCGTGCTCGAGTCACTCGGCGCCGACGTCGTCGTGCTGGAGTCCGTTTTTGATGCCGACCCCGTCGGTGATTTCCTCACCTTGACGGGGGCCTGCACCTTGCGCACACTGCGACCGCTGATGGGGCACCCGAGGTGGGAGGAGGTCCACCCGGTCCTGCGCTACCTGCTCGATGCGGCGCAGTCGACCACCGCCGAGCAGTTGCTGAACATCCTCGACCGCTTCCACCTCATGAACCTGCGCCTCGTCGAGATCTTCCACACGTCCCGGATCCTGGTGACGCCGACGTGCTCGGGGGTGGCACCGTTCGCCGACGAGATGACGAGCTCGGTCAACGGGGAGACCACCGCCAACTGGGTGCAGTTCACCTACCCGTTCAACATGACCCGGTCACCGGCGGCCACCGTGCCGGTCGCCCTGAGCCGCGACGGCCTGCCGATCGGCCTGCAACTCGTGGGCCCCCAGCACGGTGACCTCGTCGTCCTGCGCACCGCCGCGGCCCTCGAGGCCGCCCTCGACCTCGATACGCTCGCTCCCCTGCCGAACTGATCCAACCGATCCCGCCCCATCCAACCGATCCCCACGAACCAATCCGAACACGAGCACGAGCAAAAGGAGCCCATCCCATG
>PMPX01000266.1 GCA_003169235.1 Acidimicrobiaceae bacterium
GGCCAGGTGGAGGTCAGTGTCCGCGACTGGGGCAACCGGGTCGACCTGCGCGTCGACGACTCGGGACCCGGGATCCCCGAGGACGAGCGGGACGCCGTCTTCGCCCGGTTCCACCGAGCGACCGATGCGGTGGGCGGCACCGGGCTCGGCCTCGCCATCGCCGATTCGGTCGTGCGATCCACGCAGGGCAGCTGGAACATCGGCGTTGCCGAGCTGGGCGGCGCCCGGATGGAGATCTCATGGCGGAAGGCACTCCAGCGCAGGGGGAAGCCCAGCCCTCTCGACGAGACTCTTAGTAATTCCTTAGCCTGAGCACCTGGTTCTTCATGTAGGTGTCAGGGTGCGTCCGTACCCTGCACTCCATGGGAAGAGTCAGGCAGTCCAGCGCGGCGCAGCGCCGCCACGCCGCCGCCATGCGGCGCGACGGCGCACTGAGCCGCCTCTCGAGCATCACGGCGGCCGTCGGCGTCGCCACCATCGTCGCCGTCGGGGCACTGGGCGTCTACGTCGGAAAGGCGCTCCCCGGACATCACGCAGGATCCACCACCAGCGGGACGACCGCGGCCTCGGGCAACAGCGGCCAGGGCGCAAGCGCGTCGAGCTCCCAGAGTGCGCTCAACCCGCCGTCGACGGCGACGCAGTCCGCACCCGCTCCCGCACCCGTCACCAGCGGCTCGAGTTGATGCCGGAGCGGTCCAACCCCACTGACACCCAGCGCGTCTACCGCACCCGTGCGCTCGGCACCATCGCAGAAGTCGTGGTCACAGAACGCGGTGCGCTCGTTGCCGCGTCCGAGCTGCTGCAGCTGGAGCTCGAGCGCATCGACCGCGTCGCCAGCAGGTTCCGGGACGACTCCGAGCTCAGCCGACTCAACGCGGCTGCAGGGACCGAGACCCAGGTCAGTGGCGACCTCCTCGAGGCATTGCAGGTGGCGCTCGCGATGGCTGAGGCCACGGGGGGCCTGGTGGATCCCACGGTCGGTGTCGCCATGGACCGACTGGGCTACGACCGTGACTTCTCCGAGGTGCTGCCCGGCGTCGACCGCCAGCTCCCCGAGCCGCAGGCAGCGCCGGGATGGCGCTCCGTCACCCTCGACCCCGAGCGATCCGTCGTCGGGATTCCGACGGGTGCATCCATCGACCTGGGTGCGACGGCCAAGGCCCTGGCGGCAGATCGGGCGGCCACAACGATCCACCATCGCCTCGGATGTGGCGTGCTCGTCTCACTCGGTGGCGACGCCGCCGTCGCCGGGCCGGCACCCGACGGAGGGTTCGCCATCGGCATCGCCGACACGTGCACGACGCGCAACGCGTCCGAGGCCGTGAGCATCCTCTCGGGTGGGCTCGCCTCCTCGGGCATCGGTGTGCGCCAGTGGCGTCTCGGGACGCACCAGGTCCACCACATTGTGGACCCTGCCACCGGCCTGCCGAGCACGCCGTACTGGCGCACGGTGTCGGCGACCGCCGCCACCTGCGTGCAGGCGAACGCGGCCTCGACCGCGGCGATGATCATGGGAGCCCGGGCCGTCGCCTGGCTCGAGGGCATGGGGCTCCCGGCCCGGCTGGTGCGCGTCGACGGGTCGGTCGCGTACACATCGGGATGGCCGGCGCCCGAATCAACACAGCCGGTGCCCGAGATGAGCACCCGATGATCGCCACCGTGGTGGCCACCGTCGGCCACGGGTCGACCGCCCTGTGGTACCTGACGCGTGCGACCGGTCTCGTCTCGCTCATCCTGCTCTCCGCCACCGTGGTCCTCGGAACGGTGGCGTCGGTGGGATGGACCACCGACCGCTGGCCCCGCTTCCTCTCGCAATCGGTACACCGGAACCTGTCGCTGTTCTGCATCGCCTTGATCGGCGTCCACGTCGTCTCCACCATCGGCGACGGCTACGTGCCCATCGGCCTCGCCGACGCGGTGATCCCCTTCCGCTCCCCCTACCGGCCGATCTGGGTGGGCCTCGGGGCGCTGGCGTTCGACATGCTGCTCGCCGTCGCGATCACCAGCGGGCTGCGCCGCAGGATCGGCGCCGGCGCCTGGCGGGGCATCCATTGGCTGGCCTATGCGTGCTGGCCGATCGCAGTGATCCACGGACTCGGCTCCGGATCCGACGCCCGACTGCCCGGGGCGACCCTGGTGTTCGTCCTGTGCACCGGATCGGTCGCCGCTGCGGTGGCCTGGCGCCTGGCGGCGGGACGGGCGCGCTCCATGAGCTGGCGGCTCGGCGGGGCGGTGACCGGGGCCGCGGTGCTCGTCGTTATCGCGGCCTTCGCCATGGCGGGTCCCCTGCGGCCGGGCTGGTCCCACCGGTCCGGTACATCCTCCGCACTGCTCGCCCAGCTGTCCGGCGCGGCAACCACGTCCTACTCCGGCGCAGCCGCCTCGTCGACCCCGTCCACGTCGCCCCCACCGGCCGCGGGTGTCCCGACCACGCCGTTCGACACCTCGGTCTCGGGCACGGTCGCTACCACACCTCCCAACGGCAACGGCGATTCCGAGGTCACCCTGACCATGCAGTTGGCCGACTCCACGGCGCCGCTCACGGTCCGGATCATCGGGCCATCCGAGAACGGCGGTGTCGCCATGCGCCGGAGTGAGGTCACCTTCGGTGGCCTCAGCGGGCAGGTGACCGCGCTCGACGGGTCCAGCATCGGAGCGGTGGTCAACGGCCCGAGCGGCTCACTGAGCCTGACCATGAACCTCTCACTCGACCCGGCGGCGGGCACGCTGACCGGACAGGTCTCAGGGAGTGCGGTGCAATGAGTCTCACGCTGTCCAAGGACGCCAAGACGGCTCCGCAGGCGGGAAGGCGGCTGCTGCACGGCATCGGCGGTGGCGCGCCTGACCCCGGCCTCCGGACGCACATGGAGCGGTGGGGCGAGGTGCGGCCACCGCGTCACCTCATCGACGAGCTCGAGGCCAGCGGGCTCGTGGGCCATGGCGGCGCCTGGTTCCCCGTGGCCACCAAGTGGAAGGCCGTCGCATCGGCCGGCCGTCGCCGGCCTGTCGTGGTCGCGAACGGCGCCGAGGGCGAGCCGGCGAGCAAGAAGGACGCGCTGCTGCTCTCGCACGCGCCCCACCTGGTCCTCGACGGGCTCATGCTCGCCGGGAGCGCCCTCGGCGCGCAGCAGGCGATCGTGTACGTCCCGGCCACGCACATGCCGGTCGTGGAGGCCGCGGTCGCCGAGCGGCGCGCCCACCACCTTGATCGGATCCCCATCGAGATCGCCGAGGCGGCCGACACGTTCATCTCTGGGCAGGAATCCGCCGTCGTCAACGCCCTCGGCGGGCGACGGGGCGCGATCCCCGGCTTCGTCGGTCTGACATCCATCCGCGAGCGCGGCGTCGGGGGACGTCCGACCCTCGTCCAGAACGTCGAGACCCTCGCCCATGTCGCTCTGATCGCCCGCTTCGGGGCAACATGGTTCCGGCACGTCGGCACGGCCGACACCCCCGGCACCATGTTGTTGACCATCAACGGCCCCGACGGACCGCTCATCACCGAGGCGGTGCTGGGAAGCTCGCTCCTGACGGCCACGGGCCTCCGGCCCGAAGCCGTGGCGCGGGCACAAGGGGTCCTCCTCGGTGGCTACGGAGGCGGATGGGTCACTCCGGCGGCCTTCAGCGAGCTCACGGTGTCGGAGAAGACGGCACGGCGAGCGGGTGCAACCCTGGGTGCCGGCGTGGTGGCCCTCCTCCCCCCCGACATCTGCCCCCTGGCGGAGATGGCCGATGTCGTCCGCTACATGGAGGGGCAGGGCGCCGGGCAGTGTGGTCCCTGCGTCCACGGACTGGCCGACCTGGCCGACGCCATGGAGCGCCTCGCCTACGGCGGGGCGAGCGGACCCCGCGTCGAGCGCCTGCTCGAGATCTGTGGCCTGGTCGAAGGGCGCGGCGCCTGCCGCCACCCCGACGGTGTCGCCCGGTTCGTGCGAACCGGGTTGCACGTCTTCTCCGACGAAGTGGCATCGCACCAACGGCGAGGGTCCTGCGCCAAGTCGCATGCCGCCAGAGTGCTCCCCGTGGCCAACGCGACGGCGAGGAGAAGGCTGGTGGCCAAGGCGTGAGCCGTTGGATCCTGGAAGTGGTGATCGACCCCATCGCGTGTGACGGTCGCGGTGTCTGCGCCGAGATGCTGCCGGAACGAATCGAGCTCGACAGGTGGGGCTACCCGATCGTGGACGGGGACAACATCGCGCCCGCCCTGATCGAGCATGCCGAACGCGCTGTTCGCGCCTGCCCGAAGCAGGCGCTGCACCTCGTGGAGCGGTCGTGCTGAGCTCGTCAGTGGACGAGCGCGCGGTGGAGCCCGACGTGGAGCGGACGGAACCACCGGGGAAGCCCCGATGGTCGAAGGCGCGGATTCACCGCCGCCGACGGCGCGTCCTGGTCGTCGTCGCCGCCACGCTCAGCGCACTCCTGCTCTGGCTGGCCATCTCACTCGGCGGCGCGCTGACCAACCCGGCTCTGGGAACGTCGCTCGGAGCGCGCGCCGCGGAGTGGTTCCGCGAGCACGGTGGGGCATCCGTCGTCGTCTGGGCCGAGAACGAGTGGTACTCCCACCACCAGCCGAAGGTCGGCGGCGCCCTCGCACCCGGCACCATCCACACGCCGAAGGTGGTCGGAACGACGCCGGTGACCGCAACGGTCCCGCACCTCCCCGCACCGGCCCCCATCACGCCCCTCGCCACCCCGCCGATCGCCGGCGAGGGGCAGTGGTCGCCGGCTGGTCGGTTGGTCGACGGGCTGCCGGCCGTCTACGAGACCATGCTGCGTCCGAGCGCGATTCACACGAGTTACGTCGTCGGCGTCGCCTGGATGGACACGAAGCTCCTCAAGGCCACCCTCTACTCGGGGAGTCAGATTCCCGGCGGTGGCCCCTACACCCACACGGCGCCGATCTCGCCCACCGACGCCACCACGGTGGTCTCCGCGTTCAACGCCGGCTTCCTGATGTCCGACGCCAATGGCGGGTACTACACCGACAACAAGACCGTCATTCCTCTGCGCACGGGGGCGGCGTCGTTCGTGGTCTACAAGAACGGCTCCGCCACGGTGGCGCAGTGGGGNNCTCGGCGTGACGGCGGACGGCGCCCTCGTCTACGTCGGTGGTCCCGGGCTCGACATCGCCGACCTCGCCACCCTTCTGGTGCGAGCCGGCGCCGTGCGGGCGATGGAGCTCGACATCAACACGGACTGGGTGAACTACAGCACCTACGCGCCGTCGACCCCGGGCGGACCGGCCACCCCCACCAACGGCACGGAGCTGCTGGCTGGAATGACGGGGACTCCCGGCCGCTACTTCCAGTCGTGGTGGGCACGAGACTTCATCACCATGTCGGCGGTGACGCCGTGACGGCGATCGAACGGGTGCCCTCCGACGAGACACCACCCGAACCGGGCGCCGTGACGCTGGTCGACCTGGCGCCGACCGGCCTCCGCTCGACTCTGGGCCCGATCGTTCGTGGGATGCGCCCCAGGCAGTGGATCAAGAACCTGCTCGTGTTCATGGCACCGGCCGCCGCCGGCGTCCTGGGCGACTGGCACACCACTCTCCGCGTCATCGGCGCTTTCCTGGTGTTCTGCGTCGTGGCCTCTGGTACCTACCTCGTCAACGACGTCGTCGACGCCGAATCCGATCAGCACCATCCGGTCAAGCGGCACAGGCCTGTCGCCAGCGGCGCCCTGCACTCCGGCCTGGCGCTGGGCGTCGGCGCCGGCCTGATCGCGGTCGCCGTCGCCGCCGCGCTCCTCATCGGCCCCTGGGGCCTCGGGGTCGTGGTCGCGGCCTACGCGGGGTTGAGCATCGCCTACAGCCTGCGGCTCAAGCGCGAGCCCGTGATGGAGCTCGCCGTCGTCGCGTTCTGCTTCGTTCTGAGGGCCGTCGCCGGTGGTGTCGTCGCCTACGTCCATCTCTCCAATTGGTTCCTCGTGTTCACCTCGTTCGCGGCCCTGTTCATCGTCACCGGAAAGCGCACCGCGGAGCACTCACGACTGGGCCGAGACCGGGGTGTGCACCGGGTCGTGCTCGACCAGTACTCCGAGTCGTTCCTGAAATCGACCCTGACGATCGCCGCCTCGGTCACCGTCGCCGCCTATTGCCTCTGGGCCTTCGAGCGAACCGGACTGCTCGCCCATGCCGGCCACCACGTCGTATGGATCGAGCTGACCGTCATTCCTCTCGTGCTCGCCGTCTTGCACATCTTCCGCCTGCTCGACGCCGGTCAGGGAGGCGAGCCGGAGCAACTGGCCCTGCGCGACCATGTGCTCCAGGGATACGGACTCATGTGGCTCGCCCTCATGGTCCTTGGCCTGTACGCGTGACCGGCACGGTCGAGGCCTCACATCGACAGCTCTCCGGATGGGGCCGCACTGCACCCACCAGGGCCCGGGTCGACCGCCCGGTCGACGCTGCCTCCATCGCCGGCGCATTCCGCACGCAGACCGGCGGCGTCATCGCCCGAGGCCTGGGCCGGAGCTACGGAGACGCGGCGCAGTGCAGTGGAGGGCTCACCATCGAGGCGTCCGGATTCTCCGACATCGGGAAGCTCGACGATTCGTCGGGAACGATCGACGTCGGTGGTGGCGTCAGCCTGCACGACCTGATGCGGCACATCATTCCTTCGGGGTGGTTCGTCGCGGTCACGCCGGGGACCCGTTATGTGTCGATCGGTGGTGCGATCGCGGCGGACGTCCACGGGAAGAACCATCACCGCGACGGCAGTTTCGCCAACCACGTGGTGGAGCTGACCCTGGTCACGCCCACCGGGACCTTCACCGTGTCCCAGGACGCCGACCCGGAGCTGTTCTGGGCCACCGCCGGCGGAATGGGCCTGACCGGCGTCGTGATCAGCGCCACCCTGCGGCTGATCCCGATAGAGACGTCCTGGATACGGGTCGACAGCCAGCGATTCGCGCGCCTGGACGACCTCATGTCGACGATGGAGGACAGTGACCACCGTTATCGCTACAGCGTGGCCTGGCTCGATTGTCTCGGCCATCGTGACGGGAACCATCGGTCCGTGCTCACCCGGGGCGACCATGCTCCTTCCGGGGCGATCCCCGACCGGCTGCGGAGTCGCAGTCGTGAGGTGCCCGGTGACCCCAGGGTCCGTGTGCCACGCTCGGCGCCCGGCCGCCTCGTCAACCGGCTGTCGGTCCGCGCCCTCAACGAAGCCTGGTTCCGTTCCTCTTCGAGGTCCGTCGGGTCACTCCACCCGCTCTCCGGCTTCTTCCATCCACTGGACGGCGTGGGCGACTGGAACCTGCTCTACGGCCCCGCCGGGTTCGTGCAATACCAGTTCGCGGTGCCTGCGACTCGCGGTGACGTCGTTGCGGAAGCCGTCGGGGCGATCGCGTCCTCGGGGATACCCTCCTTCCTGGCCGTGCTGAAGCGCTTCGGCCCGGGCACCCCCGGGCCACTCTCCTTCAGCCAGGAAGGCTGGACCTTGGCACTCGACTTCCCCCTCGGGCCGCCCGGGCTGCCGGCGCTCCTCGACGACCTCGACGAGCTCGTGGCCCATGCCGGTGGACGGGTCTACCTGGCCAAAGACGCACGCCTGCGTCCGGAGCTGCTCCCCGTGATGTACCCGAGGCTGCCGGACTTTGCGGCTGTCCGCCGTCGAGTGGATCCCGTAGGCGTCCTGGCCTCCGATCTCTCCCGCCGGCTCGGGATCCCAGGATGAACGATGCCTTCGGGCACCCCCAGTCCGTGATCGTGCTCGGTGGGACGTCAGAGATCGCCCGGGAGGTCGTGACGCTGCTCGCCGCCGACCGCTGCAGAACCGTCGTCCTCGCTGGGCGTGATCCGGTCTCGCTGGAGGTGACCGCCACGGAGCTGCGCCAGTCCGTTGCCCGCGTCGAAGTCGTGCTGTTCGACGCTGCAGCGACCGGCGACGTCGACCCGACGATCACGCGGTGTTTCGAAATTGCCGGCGAGGCCGTGGACCTGGTCATGGTCGCCGTGGGCGAGCTCGGGGCACAGGAGACGGACGAGGCCGACCCGGACCGGATCGCACAGATGGTCACCGTCAACTTCACCTGGCCCGCCGCGGCCCTCTCGGCGGTGGGGGCGCACCTGACGCGACAGGGTCACGGTCGCATGGTGGTCCTGTCGTCGGTGGCCGGCCATCGCGTCCGCCGCTCCAACTACCTCTACGGCTCCGCCAAGGCCGGGCTCGACAGCTTCGCCCGGGGCCTCGGGGAGTCCCTCCGCGGGACGGGCGTCACGGTCCATGTCGTGCGCCCGGGCTTCGTGCGGACCAAGATGACCGCCGGCCGCTCCCCCGCGCCCTTTGCCGTCGGGCCGGAACGAGTCGCGTCCGACATCGTGCGTGGCCTGGAGCACGGGCAGGAGGTCATCTGGACCCCCGGCATACTGAAGTGGGTGTTCTCCACCCTGGGCTGTCTCCCCCGAGCCCTGTGGCGACGGTTGCCCGGCTAGCGCACTGGACGACAGTTCCAGCGAGTGCGTGTCGTAGTCTGAGCCGCGTCGCCACAAGGAGGCGCCGTGCTCTTCATCGAATACGATGTCACGCCCAACGGTGAGATCGAATTGGTCGCGCTGATCAACGCCGTCGAGGAAGAGGGTCAAGACCCCGACGGATCGACATGGATGTCGTGGCGGTCGCGCGAATTCGAAGACGACGGCATGGGCTGTGTGGCGGTCCCCCCTGACGATCTGGCACTCCTGGAGGCCACGGAGAACGCCGCTGGCCTCCGTGCCATCGTCGAGCGGATCATCCTGGAGGACCGCGCCGGCAAGGAGGCGGTGCCGTCCTGAGCACCACCCGGTCCCAGCTGTACCGCCTGGCGCGCGACCTCGGCAACATCGATGCGGTCGAGCACGGCTACAGGCGGGGTGGATTGTCCGGTGCAACCGGCGGGGCCGCACAGCGAGAGGCGCGGCGCGTGATCTACCGGGAGGGGAACCGCCAGGTCAACCACCTGGTCCGCGCCCTCGGTCTCGGACCGAGACGGCGGTGATCGACCCCGAGTAGGCCCCGGAGCGGGTCGCACGGCACCGAACAGGGGTTTTGCCTGCCCGAACGAGGGCCGGGCAGGGCATTTCCTGCTCAGTCCCGACCGCGTTCCGGCCGATATGGCAGACACGGTGGATCGCCGGCCACTGTGCCCGGCGGTCCCACAGATGGGGGGAGAGGTCGTTTGACCATCGAGGACACGCAACTCGGTCGGCTGCTCACGGACTTTCCCGACCTCGTGGTCGTGGTGGACCCGCAGGGAGGCGTGATCTGGGCCAACGCCCTGGCCGAACGTCTCTTCGGACGCTCGCTCCACGACTCCGTGGGTCAGTCCGGCTTCGACTTCGTGCATCCCGACGACCTGGAGTTCGCCGCACTGTCACTGGTCTCCATTCAGGAAAAGGAGATCGGTTCGCCCATTGAGGTCCGGTTGCAGACCCCGTCGGGATGGCGTCTCGTCGAGCTCATCGGGACTCCGGTCAACTGGCTCCAGGAGGGAGCGGTGCTGTTCTGCATGCGCGACCTCACCCAGCGGCGACGCTTCGAGGTGGCGCGCGACGAGGTCGCTCTCTTCCGGATGCTCGTGCACAACGCGGCCACCATCACGATGCTGCTCTCACCCGGCGGTCGCATCAGCTCGGCCTCGGGCGCACTGACCCGCATGCTGGGGCACGACCCCGAGGTCGTCGAGAACGAGTCCCTCGCGGACATCGTGGCCGTCGAGGATCGGCCGAAGCTGAGCGTGGCCATTGCGCGGGCGCTTCGCGGCGCCACCGCCACACACCCCGAGGTCGTCGAGGTGCACCTGCTCCGACAGGGCGGCACGGAGGTGGTCCCCTTCGAGCTGACCATCGTCAACCTGATTGACGACCCGACGGTCGGCGGGCTGGTCGTCACGGCCCATGACGTCTCGGCGCGGGTCAAGTCGGATCGCGAGCTCCGCCATGCCCTGTCGCTGCTCCAGGCGACACTCGACTCGACCGCCGACGGGATCCTGGTCGTCGACACCGGTGGCGCCATCGCCGGCTTCAACGACCGGTTCCGCGAGATGTGGGGGATCCCCGATCATCTCCTGGTGATCGGAAAGGACTCCGAGGCGATCGCGTACGTGGTCGACCAACTCATCGATCCGCAGGACTTCGTGGCCAAGCTGGAGGAGCTCTACACGCGCCCGGAAACCGAGAGCAACGACATCATCCGGTTCAGGGACGGGCGCGTCTTCGAGAGCTACTCGAGGCCGCAACTGGTGGAAGCACGGGTCATCGGTCGGGTCTGGAGCTTCCGCGACGTCACCGAGCGCACCCGGCTCGAGGCCGAGCTGGCCCACCAGGCCTTTCACGACGGGCTGACCGGCCTGGCGAACAAGGCCCTGTTCAGGGACCGGCTGAACCACGCGGTGGCCCGCATGGAGACCTCCGGGCTCCAACTCGCCGTGATGTTCCTCGACGTGGACAACTTCAAGACGGTCAACGA
>PMPX01000308.1 GCA_003169235.1 Acidimicrobiaceae bacterium
AGCATCTCCTCGGTGCCGTAGGCCGAGGACGAGATGCAGTCCGGCGCCAGGACCCCGAGGGCGACGGGCCGGCTCAGGCGCTCCGTGGCCAGCTGCTCGGTCACCAGCGGCGGCCCGAGGAGCCGGTTCTTCATGCGATAGCGCCGGGTCTCCGGGATGTCCTCACCGGCGACGCCGGGCAGGGGCACAGGCGGCCGTGCCGAGGTGGTGGGGGTCGCCACGGCCACACAGTAGAAGGAATCCCCCTGTGCCCTGATTGCTGCCCCCGATCGCTTTTTGCAAGACCCGACGCGGCGTGTTGCACTGTGGCGTGCACGTGATCGTGGTCGGGTGTGGTCGTGTGGGGTCCGGCCTGGCCGTCTCGCTGAGCGCAGAGGGCCATTCCGTGGCCGTCATGGACAAGTCGTCCCGTGCCTTCCGGCGCCTGAAGGGCTGGGACGGGCCCTGCGTCGTGGGTTCGGGCTTCGACCGGGACGACCTGGAGAAAGCCGGCGCGCTCCAGGCCGATGCCCTCGCCGCGGTGACCAGCGGCGACAACACCAACATCCTCACGGTGCGCATCGCGCGGGAGACCTACAAGATCCCCAACGTGGTGGCCCGGATCTACGACCCCCGGCGGGCCGAGATCTACCAGCGCCTCGGCATCCCGACGGTGGCGACGGTCACCTGGACCATCGACCAGGTGCGGCGCCGGCTCCTGCCCGACGAGGACGTCGGCGACTGGTCCGACCCGACGGGACGCCTCACGCTGATCGACCGGTCGCTGCCCGAGTCGTGGGCGGGTCGGCGGCTGTGCGACCTCGAGGATCCCGGCCGACTGAGCCTCGTCGCGGTGACCCGCGCCGGCAGCCCGCGCCTCGATGCCCGCGAGCTGGTCGGCCAGGAGGGCGACGTGCTGCACCTCGCGGTCCTCGACGACGCGCTGCGCGAGCTCGATCGGACCCTGGCCCGGGCCAGAGGCGCGGACCAGGACGGTCACGCGTGAGGGTGGCCATCGCCGGCGCCGGCAGCGTCGGCACCGCCATCGCCTCGGACCTCCACGCCAACGGGCACGAGGTGCTGGTCTTCGAGCAGGATCCCGAGCTGGTCGAGCGGCTGCGCCCCACCCTCGACGTGACCTGGGTGGCCGCCGACGCCTGCGAGGTGTCGTCCCTCGACGCCGCCGGCCTCGCCAGCGTCGACGTCGTCGTCGCCGCCACCGGTGACGACGAGGACAACCTCGTGATCTCGTTGCTGGCCAAGCAGGAGTTCGCCGTCCCTCGCGTCGTCGCCCGCGTCAACCACCCCAAGAACCAGTGGCTCTTCAACGAGAGCTGGGGGGTCGACGTCTCGGTCTCCACGCCCCAGCTCCTCACGGCGCTGGTGGAGGAGGCGGTCTCCGTCGGGGCGCTCGTGCGGCTGCTCCAGTTCCAGGGCGGACTCGCCCACCTGGTCGAGATCACCCTGGCCGAGGACTCACCCGCCAACGACATCGCCATCGCGGACCTCGCCTTCCCCCGCGACGCCGTCGTCGTGGCCGTCGTGAGGGCGGACCGCCTCATCGTCCCCCGGGGCGACACGACCCTGCAGTCCGGCGACGAGGTGCTGGTGCTCGTGGCCGCCGAGGCCGAGGACGCGGTGCACGCGCTGTTCATCGCGGACCAGGAGGCCTGAGCCGCAACCCACTCGCAACCACGCGACGGTCCTGGTCACAGGCACCGAACGTTCGCGGAGCGGTCCTGGAACCGTCACGATGACTCAAGGTGGGGACCCCGACGCCCGTACCATGAGATATATGGAGGCGGCCTTCTTCGACCTGGACAAGACGGTCATCGACCGGGCGTCCATCGCCGCGTTCGGGCGGCCCTTCCTCAAGGGCGGCCTGATCAACCGCCGGCTGGTGGCGCGGGCGGCCCTGTCACAGCTGATCTACCTCTACTTCGGCGCCGACGAGGAGCGCCTGGTCCGGGTGCGCGAGTCGATGCTGGCCGTGACGAAGGGCTGGGACCGGGCCCAGGTGCGCCAGATCGTGCGCGAGACGATGCTCCAGACGATGGAGCCGATCATGTACGCCGAGGCCCTCGAGCTGATGGAGCTGCACCGGGCGGCCGGGCATCGCGTCTACCTGGTGTCGGCCTCGCCGGAGGAGATCGTGTTGCCGCTGGCGGACCTCCTCGGCGTCGACGGGGCCATCTGCTCCCGCGGTGAGGTCGACGAGCAGGGGTGCTACACGGGCCGCATGGCCTTCTACGCCTACGGCGACTCCAAGGCGACCGCCATGCGCGAGCTGGCCGAGCGCACCGGCCTCGACCTGTCGTCGAGCAGCGCCTACTCGGACTCGGCCACCGACCTGCCCATGCTCGAGGCGGTGGGGCGGCCGGTGGCGGTCAACCCCGATCGGGCGCTGGCGAAGATCGCGCGGGAGCGGGGTTGGGAGGTGCGCCACTTCACCAAGCCGGTGCGCCTGCGCGACCGGGTGGGGCGTACGACACCGGTGGTGACGACGAGCCTGGCGGTGGCCGGCGCCGCGCTGATCCTGTGGCGGCGCGGCGTGCGGAGCCGCCACGCGCACGGGAGGCCGGCGGCCGCCTGAGCGGAGCTGTGCCCGGGCTGGTCGGCCCGCCCGACGGGCTAGCTGTTCTGCAGGCGACGGGCGGCGATGACGCCGAGGGCGACCAGGATGGCGAGAATGAGCAGCTTCTTCATGACCGCAGAGCCTAGGCGCCGCTAGACGGTGAGCAGATCACGCGCCCCGGTGTCCGAGGACGGGTGGCGCAGCTTGGACATGGCCCGGGCCTCGATCTGGCGGATCCGCTCCCGGGTCAGGTTGAAGTGCTCACCGACCTCCTCGAGCGTCCGGGGCTCGCCCCGGTCCAGCCCGAAGCGCAGGCGCAGGATCTCGCGCTCGCGCTCGTCGAGCGGTGAGAGCAGCCGGCCGATCTCGTCGGGCAGCAGCGACACGGCGGCGACCTCGAAGGGCGACTCGGCCGAGCGGTCCTCGACGACGTCGCCCAGCTCGGCGTCGCCGTCCTCACGCAGCGGCTCGGAGAGGGACAGCGGCTCTGCCCGGAACCGCAGGGCCTCGACCAGCTTGTCCTCGGGCATCTCGACCTCGACCCCGAGCTCGGCCAGGGTGGCGGGCCGGCCCAGCTTCAGCTCCAGGCGGGCCTGGGCCTTCTGCACCCGGGCCAGCGTGTCGCCGGCGTGGACGGGCAGGCGAATCGTGCGTCCCGTGTTGGCGATGCCACGGGTGATGGCCTGGCGGATCCACCAGGTGGCGTACGTGGAGAACTTGAAGCCCTTGCGCCA
>PMPX01000194.1 GCA_003169235.1 Acidimicrobiaceae bacterium
AGGTGGATCACATGTATAACCGGTGTACAGGGGCAGGCGTAGGTCACTGTCAGCGAGGAACAAACCAACCCACGCCGGGAACGAACGGCGTTGTCAAGACCCCCGCACAGCTTGGTAGGTACAGCGAGCCCTCCTTGGGAAGATGGGCGGACAACGTCACTGAGCCCCCACTGCCGGGGACAGAGACACTCACGGTCCTATACCGCTGGTGATAACACGCTGTGCTCTGACCTTCTCTAGGGTCGTGGATGCACCGCCCACAACTGCCGAGGCTGATTGACCAGGTTGGAGAACGACGACAGGGACCTGATTCCGCGTCCAGCCGCCGTTGTAGATGTTCAATCGATGCCTTGTGGTCGAAGAAGCCCCAGGACGCAGGGCAACCACCTTCGGATAACCGTTCAAGGTGTAACCGGTTCGCCCGGCGTTACGGAATCTGAGAAGTATCGCCTCTTGGTTTGATACGGCGCTACCGCCCACCACCGTGATCGAGAGGTTCCGCAACACACACCGGGGAGCGGATGCCTCATTCGATTGGGGCGATGCGGCAGAAACCGGACCCACCTGCGTCACCAAGCCAAGGGGTACTTGCAAGGTCCCCACGACCTCCGGCATCACGCCGCCACGGTGATCGCCCGCAACCCGAACGTCACGTTGCGTGAACTGATGGCAACGATCGGCCACTCGTCGCACGTCGCGGCCCTCCGCTACCAGCACGCCACGGCCGAGCGCAGCAAGGAGATCGCTACCTATCTCGACGAGGTGATCAGCGCCGCCACTCCACCAAATCGTCCGCTGGCGTCCGCAGCAGTGCCTGAGGGTGATTGTGGCATGGGTGTGGCATCGAACGAGAGCGTCGACCGAGGCGCTTCGGGCAATCGTATCCCCAACCAGGGACAACAAGAAGAGGCGGCGGGCGGAATCGAACCGCCGTACGGGGCTTTGCAGGCCCCTGCCTAAACCACTCGGCCACGCCGCCGCGAACCAACACGAACGGGCGGCCAGCCTAACGGCCGGCGACACCCGCTCGGGCCCGTCTGTGACCCGAAGGTCAGTGCCTGAGGCGGGAGACCACCCAGAACACCCCGGCGATCAGGGCGACGATGATCACGACCTTCACGAAGAAGAAGAAGATGCCGGCGATCCAACTGAAGGCCCAGAAGGCCACGAGGATCCCGACCACCGCCACGGCCGTCATGGCGACGGCGTGGGTGAAGGTCACGGGCTTCTTGCCCTCCCTGCTGGTTACGTCTTTGCTCACGACCCCAATGCTACGTTCCCGCCATGGTCGCCGAAGCGTCACTGCGGGAAAGGCGGAGCACGCTGCTCGCCGAGCCCGGCCTGATGGGGGTCGATTTCTGCCGCCGCTACGCGGCCGAGGCGGATGCCTGGCTCTCCGGGCTGGCCGACCGCGCCGCCGGCGAGAACAGGCGGCACCTGGCCCTCTTGGCCGTGGGCGGGTACGGGCGGCGCTCCCTGTGCCCGTTCAGCGACCTCGATGTGGTGCTCGTCCACAACGGCCATCGGGACATCAAGGCCGTCGCCGACGCCATCTGGTACCCGGTGTGGGACGAGGGCGTGCACCTCGACCATTCCGTGCGCAAGCCAGCGGAGGTGCTGACCGCGGCCACCGAGGACGCGCGGGTCGCGCTGGGACTCCTCGACGGGCGACTCATCTGGGGGGAGCCCAAGGTGGCCGATCCGCTGCTCGAGAAGGCGCGTGCCGCCTGGCGTGAGGGACTCGGCATCAAGTACCTGCCTTTGCTCCAGGTGCAGATGGCCGAGCGCCGCAAGACGGCGGGTGACGTTGCCTTCCTGCTGGAGCCCGATCTCAAGGAGAGCCACGGTGGCCTCCGCGACGTCAGCGTGCTCCGCGCCATCTCGGTCTACGCACCACTGCTGGCCGACTACGCCGACCTGGCGTCACTCGGAGACGCGGAGGCACTGCTCACGACCGTCAGGGTCGAGCTGCACCGCATGGCCCAGCGCGAGCACGACAAGCTCCTGCTCCAGGATCAGGACCAGGTGGCCGCCGCGCTCGGCTTTCCCGATGCGGACGCGCTCATGCTGGCCGTGTCCACGGCCGGCCGTCAGATCGCCTGGGTGAGCGACGACGTCTGGCGTCGCCGCCGCCTGTGGGATCCCACCCCTGCGCCCAAGCGCCGCTTCCGTCGCGGCGCACCCGCCGGCGGCCCCGCCACGACCCCCGCCCAGCTCGGCCCCGACATGGTCGAGGTCGACGGGGAGATCGCCCTCACCCCGCTGGCGCCCGTCTCCGACGACGCCTCACTGCCGCTGCGCCTGGCGGCCACCGCGGCCGAGCACGACCGGCCCATCGCCAAGGGATCGCTCCACCGCCTCGCCGATCGCATGCCCCCGCCGGGCGACCCCTGGGCGCCCGAGACACTCCAGGCACTGGTCACGTTGCTCGCCCTCGGTCCTCCCGCCATCGACAAGATGGAATCGCTCGACCAGCACGGACTCCTCGTCCGCCTCATTCCCGAGTGGTCCGCCGTGCGCAACAAGCCGCAACGCAACGCCTACCACACCTATACCGTCGACCGGCACCTCCTGGAGGCCGCCGCACTCGCCGCCGGGCTGACCGACACCGTCGAGCGACCGGACCTTCTGCTGATCGGCACGCTCCTGCACGACATCGGCAAGGGGTTCCCCGGCGACCACACGACCGTCGGCATGGAAGTCGTCGAGCGCATCGCGACGCGCATGGGTTTCTCGCCGGCCGACGTCGCGGTGCTCGTGGACCTGGTGCGCAACCACTTGCTGCTCCCCGACACGGCGACCCGCCGCGACCTCGACGACCCGACCACCATCGCCCGCGTGGCCCGTGCCGCCGGGAACCGGGTGACCCTGCACCTCCTCGCCGCGCTGACCGAGGCCGACAGCCGGGCCACGGGCCCGTCGGCCTGGGGGCCGTGGAAGGCCGGCCTCGTGGCCGACCTCGTCGCGCGCAGCGACCGCGTGCTCCAGGGCGAGACCGCTCCGGCGGGCCCGGACCCGATCCTGGCGGCCAACCAGGAACTCATGGAGGAGGTCCGCCAGACCGGATCGCCGTCGGTGTCGCTGCAGCCACCCCACGTCATCGTGGCGGCACCGGACCGCCGCGGACTGTTCTCCTCCGTCGCCGGGGCCCTGGCCCTCAACGGCATGAACGTGCGGGCGGCCAACGTCAGCGGGGAGAACGGGGTCGCGGTCGAGGTGTTCACCGTGGAGGTGGCCCGGGGAACCTGGCCCGACACCGCCAAGCTGCGCGACGACCTGGCTGCCGTGCTCTCCGACCGCATGGCCATCGGCGAGCGCCTCACCGAGCGCGAGCGCATCTACCCCCTCCGGCGGGGCTCGGCCGCCCATGTCCCGGGCAACGACGTCAGCGTCGACAACGAGGCCTCCGAGACCGCCACCGTCCTTGAGGTCCGGGCGCCGGACCGGATCGGGCTGCTGCACCGGATCACCAGGGCCCTCTTCGAGGCGGACCTCGACGTGGTGTCGGCCCGGGTGTCGACCCTGGGCGAAATCGTCGTGGATGCCTTCTACGTGCGGGAGTCCGACGGGAACAAGGTCACCGACCAGGAACGACTCTCCGCCATCACGGCCGCATTGAGGGGCGAATTGGGTCTCTAGGCCCCGGTGATCCCAGTAGAATCCCCGCAGCCATGTCGGGAGAGCACGTTCGTCAGCGGAAGGGGCCCCGGGTGTGGGTCGTCGTGGTCGTGTGCCTCGCCGCGCTCGTCGTGGCTGCTGCGGGCTTCGTCGTCATCGACCACGCCCGCGACAACGAGGCGTCGGCGACGCCCACCGCTCCCCCGGTGGCCCTCACCGTGACATCCGTCACACCGACGGGGACGAACGTCGCCGCCGGGTCCACCGTCTCGGTCCAGTTCTCCACCGATCTCGCCCCGGGTAGCCCCATGCCGACCCTGACCCCCGCCGTCGCCGGGACCTGGGCGGCGCTCTCACCGTCGCTGCTCCAGTTCCAGGCGACCGGGCCGCTCGTGCCCGGCGCGACCGAGACGGTCACGGTCCCGGGTGGGGCGACCGGCGTGCTCGGCTCCGAGGGTCAGCGTCTCGCCCAGACGTTCACCTCGCAGTTCACCGTGGCGCCCGGATCGATCCTGCGCCTGCAGCAGCTGCTGGCCGAGCTCGGCTACCTGCCCCTCACCTTCACGCCCGCCACACCGCTGACCTCGCCGACCCAGGAGGGCAACGACCAGGTCGGGTCGTTCTCCTGGCGCTGGCCGAACCAGCCGTTGGCACTGCTGACCCTGTGGACGCCGGGGACGAGCAACGTCATCACCCGCGGCGCAGTGATGAACTTCGAGTCCCAGAACGGCCTCAAGACCGACGGGCTCGCGGGCCCCCAGGTGTGGACCGACCTCCTCAACGACGTGCAGAGCGGGCACGGCGACGCCCTCCCGTGGGACTACGTCCTCGTCAGCCAGTCCCTGCCCGAGAAGGCGACCGTCTTCGAGAACGGGGCCGTGACCTACTCCACCCCCGCCAACACTGGGGTTGCAGGAGCCTCCACGGCGAACGGCACGTTCCCCGTCTACGCCCGCTACCGCGTGACGACCATGAGCGGCACCAACCCCGACGGCTCCCACTACGTGGACCCAGGGATCCCCTGGGTCAGCTACTTCAACGGCGGGGACGCCCTCCACGGCTACGTGCGTGGGTCCTACGGGTTCCCCCAGAGCGACGGGTGCGTCGAAATGCCCCCCGCCAACGCCGCGGTGGTCTTCCCGCTGACGCCGATCGGCACCCTGGTCACCGTCCAGGCCTGACGCGCCGGGCGAACGGGCCGGGGTGCCCCGCGGCCCTAATCTTCCCTTCGATGTCCACATTCAGGCGGGTCATCGACATCGTCGGGCGGATCCTCATCGGCGGAGGCGTCGTGTTGCTCCTCTTCACGGCCTACCAGATCTGGGGCACCTCCATTCAGGAGTCACACACCCAGTCCGCGCTGCGCACCCAGCTCCAGCAGGAGACCAACAGCCAGGAGGTCCGGCGCGCTCTGGCTGAGGAGTCCGCGCTGGACAAGCTCCCCACCGGTCCCCCCGTGGCGGCGCCCCGGACCTCGGACCCCGCCGAGGGCGAGCCGGTCGGTGACATCCGCATCCCGGTGATCGGCATCAACCAGGTGGTGGTCGAGGGCATCAACACGCCGGACCTGCGCAAGGGCCCGGGTCACTACATCGGGACGCCACTCCCCGGCCAGAGCGGCAACACCGCCATCGCCGGCCACCGGACGACCTACGGGCACCCCTTCTACAACCTCGACACCGTCAAGGTCGGCGACCCCATCGTCGTGACCACCCTGCAGGGCATCTTCGTCTACGACGCCACCAGGAGCCTCGTGGTGTCGCCCAGCGACACCAGCGTGATCAACAACGCCTTCGGCGACACGTTGACCCTCACCACGTGTAACCCTCGCTTCAGCGCCTCGACCCGGCTGATCGTCCAGGCCAAGCTGGTCCATTCGCAACTCTTCCCCAATTCGGGCCTGCACAGGGCGACGACGCACACCGACCCCAAGAGCGGCGACCTGGCCGGAAATTCAGACGCCGGGCTCACCGACGCGCTGTTCTGGGGGTTCGTGACATTCGTGGTCGGCGCGGGCATCCTCGTCGCCGCCTACCGCTTCAGGAGCCGGCGCTGGGTGATCTACGGGGTGGGCACCGTCGGCATCCTGATCCTGCTCTGGTTCTTCTTCGGTGCGGTCAGCCCGTTGCTCCCCGCCAGCTTCTAACGGTGGTACTGGTCGAGCAACCGCTGCCCGATCACTTCAGGGGCTTCGCCGCCGTGGTCGAGCGCGACGGGGGCACGACCTACCCGGCCATCTGCCGGGCCGTGGCCGAGGACGACGAGGTGCTGTCCCTCCTCGACGGGGCGCCGCTGCCCCAGCGCCGCCCACTCCTGCTGCTCGCGGCGGTGCACTTCCTCCTGCTCTCGGGCGTCGAGCACGCGCTGGCGTCGCACTACGACACCGTGGCCGAAGTGCGTGGCATCCCACTCGACCGCACGGGCGACGTGACCGTCGCGTTCGCGGCCTTCTGCCGTACGCACCGCCCGGAGCTGGCCGAGCTCATCGCCACCCGCACGACCCAGACCAACGAGGTGGGGCGTTGCACCGCCCTGTTGCCCGGCCTGTGCCACCTCGCGTCCCTCTACGGCTGGGCCGAGCCTCTCGCCCTGCTCGATCTCGGCACCTCCGCCGGCCTGAACCTGCTCTTCGACGACTACTCCTACACCTACCGGGCCGCGGTCGGTGACGGCACGCGCCGCGCCGGGGCCGCCGGGTCCGCCGTCGCCCTCGACTGCAGCTCCCGCGAGGACGTCGAGCACCTGCCCGAGCTACGCCTGCCCCCCGTCGCCGCCCGGGTGGGCCTGGACCTCTCGCCCGTCGACCCCTTCTCGGACGACGCGGCCCGGTGGCTGCTCGCCTGTCAATGGCCCGACAACCTCGCGCGCTTCGGACGTCTGCGCGCCGCGCTGGCCAACGTGCGCGTCAGCCCCGACCCGCCCCGCCTCGAGCGCGGCGACATGGTGAACGATCTGGAGCGGATCGCGGGGACGATTCCCGGAGACGGCCCGCTGGTGGTGTTCCACTCCTGGGTGGCGGCCTACCTCGACGAAGCACAGCAGCGCACCCTGGCCCGCGAGGTCCGGGCGCTCGGCCGGACGCGCCCGGTGCACCACCTCTACTGCGAGTCACCCTTCGAGACGCCCGGCCTCCCGACGCCCCCCTCCCCGGTGCCCCGGGAAGGGCCGGACCTGGCGACCGTGCTGGTCCACATCGGGCCCGGCGGCGCGCCGGTCCGTCTGGCCGACACCCACCCGCACGGCTACTGGATCCGCTGGTGGCCGGCGAACACCTAGCGGTCCGGCCCCCACGGCGCGTCGCGCCGGGCCGGCACCTGCACCCCGTCCTCGGTGACCATGGCGGCCGAGCCGACGGCGCCCCGGCCGAAGCGGCCCCGGATGGCGTCGACGGTGGCCGTCACCTCCTGCCAGGACTGCTCGCGTGCGGTGGCGCTGTGGTTCTCCTCGTCGAGGCCGTCCCCGAGGTCGAAGGCGAGCTGGTCCGCCTCGCCCACGCTCAGGCCTGACGCGCTGACCCCGAGCAGGCGGATGCCCTCGCCGGGGTCGACGCCCGCCAGCAGCGCGGCGGCGACCTGACCGATGGCACCGCCCGTGGCGATGGGACGCCCGAGCGTGTGCGAACGGGTCTGCAGCGACAGGTCCTTGAACTTGACCTTGACGGTGATGGTCCGGGCCGAGGTGGACGCCCCTCGGAGCATCGTGGCCACCGACTCGGCCATGCGCAGCACGTGGCGCTCGAGCTCGTGCGGGTCGACCAGGTCCTCGCTGAAGGTCTCCTCGTGGCCGATCGACTTGTTCGGCCGGTTCGGGTTGACCGGGTCGGGATCCTCGCCGCGGGCCAGGGCCGCCAGATGGGCGCCGCTGGCCTTGCCGAGGCGGCGCACCAAGGTGTCGACCGGGACGCCGGCCAGATCACCGACGCTGCGCACGCCGAGGTCGTGCAGGCGTTGCGCCGTCGCCGGACCCACGCCCCAGAGCGCCTCGACGTCGTGCCCGTGCAGGAACTCGAGCTCGACGTCCGGCTCGACGAGGTAGACACCGGGTCCCGGTTCGAGGCCGCGGCGGCTCGCCCGCGGCTTCGCGGCACGCGACGCCAGCTTGGCGATCATCTTGGAGCGGCCGATCCCCACCGCGCAGCCCAGACCGAGCTCGTCGCGCACCCGCCCGCGCAGTCCGTGGGCGATGCGGTCGGGAGGCCCGAGCAGGCGCCGCGCGCCGGCGACGTCCATGAAGGCCTCGTCGAGGCCGATGGGCTCCACGGTCGGGGTGACGTCGTGGAGGATCTTGTGCAGCTGCCCGCTCACCTCGGCGTAGCGGCTGTGGCGCCCGGACAGGAAGATGGCCTCGGGGCAGAGCTGGCGGGCCCGCACCGACGGCATGGCCGAGTGCACCCCGAAGGCCCGTGCCTCGTAGGTGCACGAGGCCACGACGCCCCGGGCGCCGGCACCACCCACGATCACGGGTTTGCCGGCGAGGGACGGGTCGTCGAGCACCTCGACCGACGCGAAGAACGCGTCCATGTCGACGTGGAGGATGGTCGGGACGGGCGGCCGCTCACGCACCGAGGGTCAACCGGCGGAAGCCCTCGGCGTAGCCGACGCCGACCCTCCGGCCCTCCTCCGCGGCACGTCGTCGCACCGCCTCGCCGGCCCAGCCGCCCTGGCCGGCGAATTGCGTCCGGTGGCATTCGACCGCAGCCGCCTTGATCTCAATGGTGTCGGTCACGTCGACCCACTCGTCGGGCTCGAGCGTGCCCGAGAGGAGCGCGTCGGACACCCGGTGTGCCGGTCCGGCGTCGGGGAAGTAGTGCGGGAGCGCCGACGCCGGCGCCACGGCGTCCAGCAGCGCCGCACCGGCGACGCGGTGATCGCGATGGTTGAAGTAGTCCCGCCCGAAGAAGATGGCCGTGGGATCGTGCCCGCAGACCACGTCCGGCCGCAGCGCCCGCACGCGGGCCACGAGCGTGCGGCGGAAGCCCTCCGAGTCGGCCAGCTCGCCGTCGGGGAACCCGAGGTTGTCCACCGACGAGAGCCCGATCAGCGCGGACGACTCTTCGAGCTCGCCGGCGCGCTCGACGGCCAGGCGCGCCGGCACGACGTCGGGGTCGGTGGTGCCCTTGCCGCCGTCGGTGCACACAATCAGGTGCACGCTGCTGCCCGCCTTGGCCCATCGGGCCAGGGTGCCGCCACAGCCGACATCGGCGTCGTCAGGGTGGGCGTAGACGGCCAGGACGACGCCGGGCGTCTCGTCCATCACTTCCGCTTGGGCTCCGTCGTCTTGGTCAGCAGGCCCGCCTCCCGCTGGAAGTCGCCCGCCTCCTCGAACCCCTTGTAGACGCTGGCGAACCGGAGGTAGGCGACGTCGTCGAGGCTCTGCAGTCGCTCGAGCACTGCCACGCCCACGTGCTGGCTGGTCGGCTCGCTGGTCTCCGCCCGCAGGGCGTCCTCCACGCCCTGCGCCAGCTCCTCCATCTGGGCGATCGTCACGGGCCGGTTCTTGCAGGCGGACCGCACACCCTCGACCACCTTGGCCCGGTCGAAGGGCTCACGCAGGCCGCTCCGCTTCACCACCCACAGGGGAACCTCTTCCACCCGCTCGAAGGTCGTGAACCGGCGACCACACCCCAGGCACTCACGGCGCCGGCGGATGGCCCCGCCGTCCTCGGCCTGCCGAGAATCCACGCCGCGGTCGTCATCGACACCGCACCAGGGACAACGCACACCGCCGACGATAGTCAGGGAATGAAGACGTGCTCCCCCGGCACCACCACCGTCGAACCGACCTCACGGGCCAGCTGCCCGGCGAGGGTTGCGGGGTGCGTGGGGTCCGCCCGGGTGGCGATGGACGCCAGCGTGTCGCCGGCCTTCACGACGTACTCCTGCCCCTGCGCCGGAGCCGCCTGCGCCAGCGTGCTCCCGCCCAGGGCGCGGATCGGGAGCGCGAGCAACACGAGCAGGGTCACGACGACGGCGGCCAGGACCAACCGGCGGCGGGGCACCCGGGAGGACGGTGCGGTCCGCTCCGGCTGGCCGGGCAGGGCGTACAGCCGGGGGCGGTACGCCTCGAATTCGAGCTCAAATGCGACCGTCATGCTCTCTCCCTGTTCGAACACCTGTTCGCTTTCCTTTCCATTGCATCACGAACACCTGTTCGCTGTCAAGCACGAATCCGAACAGCTGTTCGCCTGACGACACTTTACGGAGGCGATGTGAAAGCCTCTCGGTCGGGCCTGTACAATCCTGAGTGGTTTAGTCAGGATTAAGCCGCTTCTGCTGGAGAGGAACACCGATGACCACCGCCACGTCCGTCCAGCTCGACATTGCGCCCCTCTCGGGCACCATCGGCGCCGAGATCCGCAACGTCGACCTCCACCACGCCCTCGATGCCGACACGCTGGGCGCCGTCCGCCAGGCCCTCCTCGACTACAAGGTCATCTTCTTCCCGGGACAGCACCTCTCCCCCGAGGAGCACAAGGCCTTCGCGGCCTCCTTCGGCGAGATCACCGTGGCGCACCCCGTCATCCCGGGCCTCGAACACCACAAGGAGGTCTTCGAGATCGACTACACGAAGGCCCGCACCTTGGTCGGGCGCAGGGACGGCGAGTACGACGACCGGGAGAACTGGCACACGGACGTGACCTTCGTGGAGACACCACCCCTCGGCTCCATCCTCAACGCCATCGTGATCCCCAAGGCCGGCGGTGACACGCTGTGGGCCGACACCCAGGCGGCCTACGAGGGGCTCTCGGCCCCCCTGCGCGAGTTCGTCGACGGGCTGACCGCGATCCACGACGGCACCCGCAGCTTCGGCAAGCTGCTGGAGGCCGTCGGGCAGGGCGAGTGGGACGGCAAGACGTTCACCGAGCTCGTCCAGGTGGAGCACCCGGTCGTGCGCACGCACCCCGAGACGGGCCGGCNNCCTCTTCGTCAACCCCGGCTTCACCAAGAGGATCAAGGGCCTCACGCCGAAGGAGAGCGACGCCATCCTCCAGTTCCTCTACCGGCACATGACGACGCCCGAGTACGTCGTCCGCTACCGCTGGGAAGAGGGCGACCTCGGCTTCTGGGACAACCGGACGACCATGCACTACGCCGTGTACGACTACGGCGAGGCGCACCGGGTGATCCAGCGGGTCACCATCCGCGGTGACCGGCCCTACTGACCACACCCACCGATCACCCGCCGACCTCATCACCCACAACCGGCCGCCCGGCGGCCGCCGAAAGGAACCGACCACAGATGCAGCACCGCCCGCGCGCCCGAACCTTCACGCACCGTGCCCTGTCGCGGTTGACGGCGACCGCGCTCCTGGCCGGCCTCGCCGTGGGCGTGACCGCCTCCACGGCCTCGGCGGCGGCGTCGTCGAAGACCGTCTCGCTCAGCGGCGTCACGCTGACGTTCGGTGACCAGCTGAAGGAATTCCAGACGATCTTCGCCGCCACCAACGCGCTCAAGGGCGCCCCCTACACGGTCAACTGGACCAACTTCATCGGTGGGCCACCGGTCATCGCCGCCGAGACGGGCGGGGCGGTCGACCTCGGCGACATGGCCGAGACACCCACGATCTTCGCCCAGTCCGCCGGAGACCCGGTCAAGGTGGTCGCCGCGACGAAGGCGGCGAACCCGAAGGTCTCGCCCTACGACATCGTCGTGCCGGCGAGCTCCCCGATCAAGACGGTGGCGCAGCTGAAAGGTCACACCGTCGCCGTGCAGGAAGGGACCGTGGAGCAGTACTTCCTCGTGGAGGCGCTGCAGAAGTCCGGGATCCCCTACACCGGCGTCTCCGTCGACAACCTCGCGGTGACCAGCGCGTCCACCGCCGTCACCGCCGGCCAGGTCGACGCAGCGGTCATCAGTCAACCGCTGACCGGGCTCGACCTCGCCACCGGGAAGGTCCGCGTGCTGGCCACCGGGGCCGGTTACCTGCAGACGATCGGCTACCTGACCGCCAGCGACGCCGCCCTGTCGAACCCACAGAAAGCGGCGGCGCTGAAAGACTTCATCGGCCGCTTCTACAAGGCCGAGGCGGCGCTGCTGAAGGACCCCGCGCTGGCCGCCTCCACCTACTCGAGTACCTACGGAGTGACGCTCGCCGTGGCCGAGCAGGCCGTGGCCACGGCCCAGGAGGTCGGCACCCCGATCACGCCGGCCCTCATCAGCTACCAACAGAACGAGGCCAACACCTTCCAGAAGCTCGGGCTCATCTCGTCGCACCTGAACGTCAAGGGCGTCTTCGACCTCCCCTTCAACAAGGTGGTGGCCAAGGCGGCCGGGCTCCAGTCGTGAGCGCTCACCGGCCGTGACGCAGGTGGCCGCGCCCGGCGTGATGACCGCACCGGAGCCGGGATCGGGCACTGCGCCGCCGGACGGCCTCGTGCGCCTCGGGCCGGACTCCGCACCCGCCCGGCGTCGCCGCTTCTCCTTCGCGCTGCGCCTGGTGATCCCGGTTGCCGTCTTCCTCCTCTGGTGGTTCCTCACGGGGACCCACGTCATCCCGGCGACCGCACTGTCCACGCCGAGGGCGACATGGGACTCCTTCACCTATCTCTACAACCGCCAGGACCTGGTCGGTGACGTCGGCGTGTCGGTACGCCGCGCCGCGCTCGGCCTTGCCCTGGGCGCCGGCGTCGGCACCGCGCTCGGCATCATCGTGGGCCTGTACCGGCTCGGGGAGGAACTCCTCGACGCGCCGATGCAGATGCTGCGCATGGTCCCCTACCCCGCCCTGATCTTCCTGTTCATCATCTGGTTCGGCGTGGGCGAGACCGGCAAGGTGCTCTTCATCGGCCTGGCCACGCTGTTCCCGATGTACCTCAACACGTCGAACGGGGTGCGCAACGTGGACCGCCGCGTCGTCGAGGCCGCCCGGAGCTTCGGGCTGCAGGGTCGCCGGCTGGTGCGCCAGGTCGTCGTCCCGCTGGCCATGCCGTCCATCCTCACCGGTCTGCGCTTCGCGGCGGGCATCTCGGTCATCGCGCTCGTCTTCACCGAGAGCATCGGGGCCAACCAGGGCATCGGCTACCTGGTCGCTCAGGCCAACAGCCTGGACCAGATCCCCGTGCTGGTCGTCTGCGTCATCATCTACGCGATCCTCGGCATCGCCGCCGACCTCCTGGTGCGCCTCCTCGAGCGGTACGCCATGCCCTGGCGGCGCCACAGCGCGGTCCGATGAGCGTCCAGACCACCACCACCCCAGCCGCCGTCGCCCTCGCGGTCGGCAAGGCCTTCGACGGCCGGAGCGTGCTCGAGGGCCTGGACGTCACGGTCGCCCGCGGTGAGTTCGTCGCGCTGCTCGGCGCGTCCGGCAGCGGAAAGACCACGCTGCTGCGCATCCTGGCCGGAATCGAGGCGCCCACGACCGGAGAGGTGCTCGTGCCCGAGGTGCGGACCGTCGTGTACCAGGAGCCCCGCCTCGTGGCCTCCATGCGCGTCTGGCGCAACGTCGTGATCGGGCTGCCCAACGCGTCGGCCACCCGCGCCCTGGCCGTCGACGCGCTGCGCGAGGTCGGCCTCGACGATCATGCCGACGCCTGGCCCGGCACCCTCTCGGGCGGCGAGGCCCAGCGCGTGGCCCTGGCCCGTGCCCTGGTGCGCCAACCCAAGCTCCTCCTGCTCGACGAGCCCTTCGCCGCCCTCGACGCGCTGACCCGCCTCCGCATGCAGGACCTGGTCGCCCACCTGTGCGCCCGGCACCGGCCCGGCGTCCTCCTCGTCACCCACGACGTGGAGGAGGCGGTCGTCCTGGCCGACCGGGTGCTGGTGCTGCGCGAGGGGAGGATCTCCGTCGACCTGCCGGTGGACCTGCCGCGCCCGCGGCGGATCGGAGGGCCGGCCTTCGACGCGCTGCGCGACCGGTTCCTGGGCGAGCTCGGCGTGCACCGGGAGGCGGCCACCTCCTCCGACTAGGAGAGATCTTCGGGCCCACGCACGAACAGATGTTTGCTTCGGCGGGTCCGGTTGGCTATCTTGGTTCTTCACGAACGGATGTTCGCCCCCGGGAGGGGCCCGGTGGAACCGCCGGGGCGAGCACCACGACATGAGAGCAAGGAGACGCCGATGGCCGAGGTCCTGAGCGGCAAGAGGCTGCAGATCCTCAACTTCATCGCCGACTGCCAGCGTGAGCGGGGCTACCCGCCCTCGGTGCGGGAGATCGGCGAGGCGGTCGGCCTGGCGTCGTCGGCCACGGTGCACAACCACCTCGCCGTCCTGCAGCGCGAGGGCTACCTGTCGCGGGACCCGAGCAAGCCCCGGGCCATCCAGGTCCACTTCGATCCCGACACGGCCTCGCGCCTCAGCGTCTCCGCCGTGCACAACGTGCCGCTGGTCGGCGACGTCGCCGCCGGCACCGGCGTGATGGCGGAGGAGAACGTCGAGGAGCTCCTCCCCATGCCCGCCCAGTTCACCGGGAACGGCCCCTCGTTCATGCTGCGGGTCCGCGGGGACTCCATGATCGACGCCGGAATCTACGACGGGGACTACGTCGTGGTACGCCAGCAGCAGGATGCCGACAACGGCGACGTCGTCGTGGCCGGCATCGCCGACGGCGAGGCCACCGTCAAGACCTTCAGCCGCAAGGACGGGCAGGTGGTCCTCATGCCGGCCAACGGGGCCTACGAGCCGATGGTGTTCGGCGGGCCCGACGAGGTGACGATCTTCGGCAAGGTCGTGACCGTGGTGCGCCAGCTGAACTAGCGGCGCCGACCGAGTGGCAGGCCTACTTCAGCAGGCGCGACAGGCGGCGGTCGGCCAGCACCTTGCCGCCGGTCTGGCAGATGGGGCAGTAGGCCATCTCGTAGGACTCGAAGGACACCCGGCGCAGCGTGTCGCCGCATGGCGTCGGGCAAGGCTCGCCGGCGCGGCCGTGCACCCTGAACCGCCCGCCCAGCTTGGCCTCCGACAGGCCGCCCGCACGCCCCCGCTCGAGCTCGAGTGCCTCGGCCAGCACCTCGGTCGCCGCCATCACCAGGGCCTCGCGTTGCTCACCCGTGAGCGAGCGCAGCGACGCGAAGGGCGAGAGCTTGGCCCGGTGCAGGATGTCGTCGCCCCACCCTCGCCCGATGCCCGAGACGACGTGCTGGTCGCGCAGGTCCGTGGTCAGGTGCCGCCGGGAGTCGCTGGTGCGGATGAGGGCGGCGAACGCCGCACTGCCCGGCTCGGGACCGAGACCGGCCAGCGGGCCTTCGTCGCCGGGCGCCAGGACCCACCACGACGCCTTGCGCTGCGTGCCGTGCTCGCGCACGAGGACGGCGACACCGGGGCCGTCGAGGCCGGCGTCACCCGACCCGAACACGAAGCGGGCCACCGAGCCGCGCGGCTTCGTCTTCTTCGGCGGGTCCTCCAGGTCGACGCGACCCGCCTGGGAGAGGTGCAGCACCATCCGGGTCCCGCCCTCGAACTCCCACACGAGGTACTTGGCCCGCCGCCCGACCGAGAGGAGCCGGTGGCCCTTCAGCGCATCCGGCGACGGGTCGTAGGTCTTGAGCGAGGAGAAGCCCAGGAGGTCGGCCCGGCGCAGGGTCAGCCCGGCCAGGCGCGCCTGGAGGCGCTCGGCCAGGGCCTGCATCTCGGGCAATTCGGGCACGCCACAATGTACGCATGACCTACACGCACGGGCACCACGAATCGGTCTTGCGCAGCCACACCTGGCGGACGGCCGAGAACTCCGCCGCCTACCTGCTCCCCCACCTGCGTCCCGGTCAGACGCTGCTCGACGTGGGGTGCGGGCCCGGGACCATCACCGCCGACCTGGCCCTCCTGGTCGCGCCAGGTGAGGCGGTCGGGATCGACGCGGCCGCCGACGTCGTGGCCCGGGCGACCGAGCACGCCGCCGGGCTCGGAATCCCGAGCCTGCGCTTCGAGGTCGGCGACCTCTTCGCGCTCGGCTACCCCGACGCCAGCTTTGACGTGATCCACCTGCACCAGGTGCTCCAGCACGTCGCCGACCCCGTGGTCGCCCTGGTGGAGCTGCGCCGGGTGCTGCGGCCCGACGGTGTGCTGGCCGCCCGTATCGAGGCCAAGATCATCGAACTGGACCGCAACCGCAACAACGTGGTGCTGTCCCGCCGGGCCTGGCTCGA
>PMPX01000128.1:0-208 GCA_003169235.1 Acidimicrobiaceae bacterium
TGGTAGATGCGGGACAGGCGGCGACCGGAGGGGGTCAGTGCCCAGTCGTCGACGTAGCCCATCTGCTCGAGCACGGCCACGCGGTGGCCCAGCTGCCGGGACAGGAGATCGGGCTGACGAGCCTGCCACTGGGCGAACGACCGGTGCAGGACGTCGTTGGCGGTGCCGCGGTCGAACCGCGAGATCAGGTTGACGGCCAGGTTGTAGG
>PMPX01000128.1:309-9973 GCA_003169235.1 Acidimicrobiaceae bacterium
AGCGTCTCGGTGGCGAAGACGACCTTGAGCAGCCCGGCCGCGAAGCACTCCTCCACCGTCTCGCGGAACAGGGGGACCAGCCCCGCGTGGTGGGCCGCCACGCCCCGTTCCAGCCCCTCGAGCCACTCGTCGTACCCGAGGACACCCAGGTCCTCGTCGCCGAGCGGCTCGACGCGGCGCTCGGCGACCTGCCGGATGGCGGCACGCTCCTGCGCGTCGGTCAGGCGGACCCCGTCGCGCAGGACCTGGCGCACCGCGTCGTCGCACGCGGCGCGGCTGAAGATGAAGACGATGGCGGGCAGCATCTCGCGCTGCCCCAGCTCCTCGACCATCTCGGTGCGCAGGGGGGCCCGGTAGGGCAGGCGCGGTCCCCGTCCGCGCGGCTGCCAGTGGACCGACCGGCCCTGCAGGGCACGACGGACCGCCTGGTCGATGCGGAGTCCTTCGCCGCCGGGCCGGCCGTTGTCGTGCAGCAGTGGGAGCAGGACGGTCTCCTCGTCCTCCCGCCGGTGGACGGCGAAATGGTGGCGGAGCACGATCGGCCGCTGGCGCTCGACGATCACCGCGGTGTCGCCCCGGACCGAGCGCAGCCACCCGCCGAGCTCGTCGGCGTTGTTGACGGTGGCCGACAGGCACACGAAGCGGATCTCGGGTGGCGACAGGACGAGGACCTCCTCCCACACGCCGCCCCGGTACCGGTCCTGAATGAAGTGGACCTCGTCGAGCACGACCGTGTGGAGCCCCTCCAGCAGGTCCGAGCCGGCCAGCAGCATGTTGCGCAGGACCTCGGTCGTCATGACCACGACCGGCGCTCGGGGGCGCAGGGTCGTGTCGCCGGTCAGGAGCCCGATGTGCTCCTCGCCGTAGGCCGCAGCCAGTTCGCCGTACTTCTGGTTCGACAGGGCCTTGAGGGGCGTGGTGTAGAAGGCCTTGCCGCGGGCTCCGAGGGCACGGTGGACCGCGTAGGCGGCGACCAGCGTCTTGCCCGAGCCCGTCGGGGCGGACACGAGGAGGGAGTGGTCGGCGTCGAGGGCCCGGAACGCCTCGTGCTGGAAGTCGTCGAGGGCGAAGGGCAGGTCGGCCACGAACGCCGCCGCCCCGCCCGCCTCCTGGACGGGCCACGAGAAGGCCGTCAACGGCCGAGCAGCTTCCCGATGCCGATGGAGACGAAGTAGAAGAGGGTGAGCGGGATGGCGAGTGCGAACATGGAGAAGGGGTCGGAGCTGGGGGTGAACACGGCGGCCACCACCACGATGATGATGACGGCCCATCGCCACGATCGCAGCAACCGCGCCGGCGTGACGACACGGGCGAGCTCGAGCGACACCAGGACGACGGGGAACTCGAAGGTGAGCCCGAAGATCGTCATCATCAGCAGGATCAAACCGAGGTACGGGATCGGGTCGTAGATCGCCTGCAGGTTGGGCCCGCCGACGGACTTCAGCCAGCCGAGCGCGTGCGGCAACGTGATGTACGCCGTGGCCGCGCCGAGCAGGAAGAGCACGAAGGCACTGAGCACGAACGGGATGGCGTAGCGCCGCTCGGACGCCTTGAGCCCGGGCGTGACGAACCGCCAGACCTGGAACAGGATCACGGGTGACGCCAGGACGAGGCCCCCGAAGAGCGCGATCTTGACGCGCAGGGAGAGCCCGTCCAGCGGCGACGTGACGAAGAGGTTGCAGGTGCCGTTGGAGGTGATGATGAGCGAGCCCCCGGTGCTCGTGTGGTGCAGGGTCGAGGAGTCCACGCTGCACAGCGGGCGGAGCAGGAAGTGCAGGATCGGCTCGTAGGCGAAGACGGCGACGGTGGCGGCCACCACGAAGGCGATCACGCAGATGATGACCCGGCGCCTCAGCTCGCCCAGGTGCTCCCCGAGGGTCATGTTGTCCGGAGACGGGCGGCTCTTGCGCTTGGCCGTGAAGGGAAGGGTCACCACGCGCGCGCCCGTCAGTTGAGCGTCGGGTCGCTGGGAATGACGACCTCGGACGGCTGTGGCGGGCGTCCGGGGCGGTCCACGGGGGCCGGGGCGGGAGGCGCCGGCGTCGCAGCCGGGTCGGCGGCGGAGTCGGCCGCGTTGCCGGTGGCCGGCGTGTGGCCGTTGCCGGCGACGGCATCGGGGAGCACCGGAGGTTGGAAGCTGCCGTCGGGCGCCTCGTCCTGATCGGCCTCGTCCGACGACATGTTCGAGAGGTGGTTGAGCAGCGCGGAGGGCGAGCGGGCCAGCCGTGCGATCTCCGACGTCGGGGGCAGGTCGGGCATGGTGCTGCGCACCTCGGTCTCCATCCGGTGCCGGAACTCGTTGAAGGAGCGCCAGGCGCCGCCGACCTGCCGCGCCACCTGGGGCAGGCGGTCAGGCCCCAGGAGGATGATGGCGACCACGGCGATCACGATCAGTTTGCCTGGGTCGAGATTGAACATGCGCCTTCACTCTACGGTGCCGCTACAGCGACTGGATGAGCCGCTCCACCCGTTCGTCGTGCGACTTGAAGGGGTCCTTGAGGAGCACGGTGCGCTGGGCCTGGTCGTTCAGCTTGAGGTGCACCCAGTCCACGGTGAAGTCGCGCCGGCGCTCCTTGGCCCGCTTCACGAAGGCGCCCCGCAGCCGGGCCCGGGTCGTCTCGGGCGGTTTCGTCATGGCCTCGGTGATCTCCTCGTCCGTGCACATCCGGTCCATCTCGTCGCGTTGTTGCAACTTGTAGAACAACCCGCGGCTCCGGTCGACGTCGTGGTACATCAGGTCGATCATCGCGACCTTCGGATGGGAGAGGGAGACGTCATGGCGCGCCCGCATCTGCTCGACCAGCCGGTGCTTGGCCACCCAGTCGCACTCCCGCCACAGCGACGTCGGGTCGGCCTCCAGGCCCTTGAGGCAGTGCTCCCACATGTCCAGCGCCCGGTCCTCCTCGGGCGAGAGGCCGCGCCGGTCGCGGAACTTCAGTGCGCGTTCGAGGTACTCGGTCTGAATGTCCAGGGCCCGCATCTCGCGGCCGTTGGCCAGGCGGACCCGGCGCTGGCAGGTGATGTCGTGGCTGATCTCGCGGATCGCCCGGATGGGGTTCTCGAGCGTGAGGTCGCGCAGCACGGTCGACGAGTCCTCGAGCATGGCGAGGAGGATGGACGTCGTGCCGATCTTGAGGAAGGTGGCGTACTCGCTCATGTTGGAGTCGCCCACGATCACGTGGAGGCGCCGGAACTTCTCGGCGTCCGCGTGCGGCTCGTCGCGGGTGTTGATGATGGGGCGGCTGCGCGTGGTCGCGGAGGAGACGCCCTCCCAGATGTGCTCGGCGCGCTGGCTCAGGCAGAAGACGGCACCCCGGGCCGTCTGCAGCACCTTGCCCGCACCCGCGTAAATCTGGCGCGAGACGAGGAACGGGATCAGCACCTCGGTGTAGCGGTTGAATTCGTCGTTGCGCTCGGTGAGGTAGTTCTCGTGACAGCCGTAGGAGTTGCCGACGGAGTCCGTGTTGTTCTTGAAGAGGTAGACCTCGCCGCGGATCCCCTCCTCACGGAGCCGGGCCTGTGCTCCGGTCACGAGTTGGGCGAGGATCCACTCCCCCGCCTTGTCGTGCACGACGACGTCGCTGATCCGGTCGCACTCGGGCGTGGCGTACTCGGGGTGGCTGCCGACGTCGAGGTAGAGGCGGGCGCCGTTCTCGAGGAACACGTTGGACGAGCGCCCCCAGGAGACCACGCGGCGGAACAGGTACCGTGCCACCTCGTCCGGGCTCAGGCGGCGCTGGCCCCGCAGGGTGAAGGTGACCCCGTACTCGTTCTCGACACCGAAGATGCGGCGTTCCACCGGGCCAACCGTACAGCGGCCTATGCCAGCAGTTGCGCCAGCTCCTCGCCGTCGACGCGGCGGAACGTCCGACGGCCGTTTCCCCGGCTCAGGATGGCGACTTCGAGGTCGTCCGCCGCCAGCGTGCGGTCCGGGCCGGCCAGCGCCGCCGTGGCCGCCTTGATCGCGGCGGCCATGTCCCAATCGGCCTGCCAGGCTGCGGCGACGCGCTCGGTGATGGTCTCGGCGTCGCCGCCCAGCACGGCGAAGCGGTCCTCGTCGGTGATCGTGCCCTCGTAGGCGATGTGGTACAGCTGGTTCTCCAGGTCGCCGAGCTCGGCCACCAGGATCTCGACCTCGAGCGGCTTCATCTCGTGTGTGAACACGTTGCCCAGGTACTGGGCGTACAGGTTGGCGAGCGACCGGGCGTCGACGTCCTCGCGGCTGTAGGCGTACCCCTTGGTGTCGGCGTGCCGCACGCCGGCCACGCGGAGCTGGTCGTACTCGTTGTACTTGCCGACCCCGCCGAAGGCGATGCGGTCGTAGATCTCGCTGATCTTGTGCAGCGACCGCGACGGGTTCTCGGCCACCATGGCGATGCCGACGTCGTAGGTGGTGGCCACCAGGGACCGGCCGCGTGCGATGCCCTTCTGGGCGTACTCCGCGCGGTCCTTCATGACCTGTTCCGGCGCGACGTAGTAGGGCATGCTCATCGGGCGCGCTCCGCCTGCTTGCGGGCGATGAGCGCGCCGAAGCGCGCCGCCACCTCGTCCTCGGGCACCTCGCGGTAGCCGTCCGCGTCGACGAACGCGACGATCGGGTAGATGCCGCGTACCGGGTCCGGGCCGCCGGTGGCTGAGTCCTCGTCGGCCGCCTCGTAGAGCGACTGGATGGCCAGGTCGAGGGCCTCGTCCCGGCTCAGCCCCTCGCGCCAGCCCAGCTTCACGGTGCTGCGCGCGTCGCGCCCGCCCGATCCCGTGGCCTGGAAGTCCGTGTCCTCGTAGTGGCCACCGGTGACGTCGTAATTGAAGATCCGCCCCACGCCCCGCGCCGTGTCGAAGCCGGCGAACAGCGGCACGACGGCCAGGCCCTGCATGGCCATGGGCAGGTGCTGGCGGACCATCTGGGCGAGCTGGTTGGCCTTGCCCTCCAGGGAGAGGACGGAGCCCTCGACCTTCTCGTAGTGCTCGAGCTGGACCTGGAACAGCCGGACCATCTCAATGGCCATGCCCGCCGTCCCGGCGATGGCGACGGCCGAGTGGCGGTCGGCCGGGAACACCTTCTCCATGGCGTGGTGGGCGATGACGTTGCCCGCCGTGGCGCGGCGGTCGCCCGCCATCACGACACCCTCGGCGTAGCGCAGCGCCACCACGGTGGTGCCGTGCGGCACCGGCATGGTGGCGCCGGTCTCCATGCGCGTCGGCGTCTCGGCCCGGCCCGGGGTCAGGCGCAGGAGGCCGACGAAGTCCGGACCCGGATCACTCTCCGGGGGAAACAGTGGGAGCGCCACCGGGGGCTACTGCCCGCCCTTCTGGACATAGTTGCGCACGAACTCCTCGGCGTTGTCCTCGAGGACCTCGTCGATCTCGTCGAGCAGGTCGTCGAGCTCCGCCTTGATCTTCTCCCCGCGCTCGGAGGGCGCGGGGGTGGCCTCTTCGACCTCGGTCTCGCCCTCGGTCGGCCGGGTGCCTGAGCTCTTCCTCTTCTGTTCCTGTTCTGCCATCGTGCCTGTCCCCGTCCTGTGATCTCGACGTCTTCGCCTAGGAGTTGAGCCGAGTGAGCAGGTCCGCTGGACTCGTGCTCTGGGCCAGAAGCGCGCCCGTGTGTTCGGCTGTTCCCTTCAGGGGGTCCATCATAGGGACGCGCCGCAACGGGTCCGCTCCGATGTCGAAGACGAGGGAGTCCCAGTTGGCGGTCACGACGGCGTCCGGCCAGCGGGCCAGGCACTTGCCGCGGAACCAGGCTCGGGTGCCCTCCGGCGGCTCGGCGACCGCCGTCGACCACTCGGCCACCGGGACCAGCGAGCGCAGGCCCAGGCGCCGGAAGACGGACTTGTCGGGTCGGAGGTCGTGATACTGCAATGCCAGTGCGGCCACCCTGGGGTCCTTCCACCCGCACGAGTGCCGGTCCTGGTAGGCGAGCAGGAGCTCCCGCTTGGCCACCCAGTCCAGCGTGTCGGCCAGCGTGGCCGGGTCGGACTCGAGCCCCTCCAGGACCGCCTCCCAGTGCTCCATGACCAGGGCCCCGACCCCCCCGTCGTCGCCCAGGGCGGTCAGCCCGAATTCCTCGGCGTACTTGCGGGCGGCGCCGAGCAGCTCCCATTGCAGCTCGAGCGCCGTCGCGGTCGACCCGTCGGTCAGGGCCAGGGGGCGGGTCAGCGAGAGGTCGGCCGAGACCTGGTGCAGCGCGCGCACGGGGTCCGACAGCGAGAGGTCGCGGGTCGGCCCGGCCTCGTCCTCGACCATGGCCAGCACGATGGCGGTGGTGCCGATCTTGAGGAACGTGGCGATCTCCGAGAGGTTGGCGTCGCCGACGATCACGTGGAGACGCCGGAACCGTTTGGGGTCGGCGTGCGGCTCGTCGCGCGTGTTGACGATCGGGCGCTTGAGCGTGGTCTCCAGGCCGACGATCTCCTCGAAGAACTCGGCCCGCTGCGAAATCTGGTACTCGACGGTCTCCGCGTCCAGGGCGGGCGTCTCGGTGCCCACCTTGCCCGACCCCGTGAACAGCGTGCGCGACACGAAGTGCGGCACCACGCCCTCGATCACCTTGGCGAAGGGCACCGCCCGGTCCATCATGTAGTTCTCGTGGCAGCCGTAGGAATTGCCCTTGCCGTCGGAGTTGTTCTTGTAGACGACGGGGGCGGCCTGGTCGGGGATGCGTGCCGCCGCGGCCACCATGGCGCGGCGCAGCACCTCCTCGCCGGCCTTGTCGTAGACGAGGCACTCCAGCGGGGTGAGGCACTCGGGGCTCGAGTACTCAGGGTGGGCGTGGTCCACGTAGAAGCGCGCGCCGTTGGTGAGCACCGTGTTGGCCAGGTGGGTCTCCACCATCGGCGCCAGTGACCCCTCACGGGCGAAGCCGCGGGCGTCGTTCCCGGGGGTCTCGTCCTCGAAGTCCCAGCCGATCTGCTGCTCGACGTCCGCCGCGTAGGCGTTGACGAGCACCGAGGATGCCGCGATGGGGTTCTGGTCGGGTCCCGGCGTCTGGATCCCGTACTCGGTCTCTATGCCGCAGACCTTGGTGGTGGCCACGGCACGACCCTAACTTCTACAGGTACTGGCCGGTACCGACCCGCTCGATCGAACGCCCCCCGTGCACTTCGCGGTCCTCGCTGAGCAGCGTGCGGACGTAGACGATCCGCTCGCCCTTCTTGCCNNAGGTCCTCGTTCTCCTTGTACTCCTGGCGGATCGACTCG
The DNA here is from genome assembly GCA_003169235.1 of Acidimicrobiaceae bacterium. Classification (GTDB taxonomy): domain Bacteria; phylum Actinomycetota; class Acidimicrobiia; order Acidimicrobiales; family RAAP-2; genus Bog-473. The sequence continues at coordinate 7,507 of PMPX01000128.1, forward strand.
AACATGTCCGCCGTGCGGATGCCGCCCGACTCCCCCGCGATGACCCGCTTGATGGCCAGCTTCTTGGCCCGGCGCACGATGTTCTCGATCATGGCGCCGGAGGCGAAGTCGCGGTAGTAGAGGATCTCCTTGTCGCCGTTCTGGTAGGTGACCTCGAGGAAGCGGTTCTCGTCGTCCTCCCGGTACATCTCGGCCACCGTCTTCTCAATGATCGCCTGCACCGCCTTGTGGGCGTCCCCTCCGCCGAGGCGGCCGACCTCGTCGGCGTCGAGGGGCAGGTCCGGCGTCAGGTAGCGGCTGAAGATCTGGCCGGCGGCCTCCTCGTCGGGCCGCTCGATCTTGATCTTCACGTCGAGGCGGCCGGGGCGCAGGATGGCCGGGTCGATGAGGTCCTCACGGTTGGAGGCACCGATGACGATGACGTCGCGCAGCGACTCGACACCGTCGATCTCGGCCAGGAGCTGGGGCACGATGGTCGACTCCATGTCCGAGCTGATGCCGGTGCCCCGCGTCCGGAAGAGGGACTCCATCTCGTCGAAGAAGACGATCACCGGCATGCCCTCGTCGGCCTTCTCGCGGGCCCGCTGGAAGACCTGCCGGATCTGGCGCTCGGTCTCGCCCACGTACTTGTTCAGCAGTTCCGGGCCCTTGATGTTGAGGAAGAAGCTGCGCACGTTGTCGTTGCCCGTCTTCAGGGCGACCTTCTTGGCCAGGGAGTTGGCCACCGCCTTGGCGATGAGGGTCTTGCCGCACCCGGGTGGCCCGTAGAGGAGGATCCCCTTGGGGGCGGGCAGCGCGTACTGCACGAACAGGTCACGGTGCATGTAGGGCAACTCGACGGCGTCGGTGATGGCCTCGATCTGCGAGTCCAGCCCGCCGACGTCGGCGTAGGTGATGTCGGGCACCTCCTCGAGGACGAGCTCCTCGCTCTCGAGCTTGGGGAGCTTCTCAATGAGGAGCTGGGTGCGGGCGTCCATCAGCAGCGAGTCGCCGGCCCGGAGCTTCACGCCCATCATGTCCTCGGAGAGCTCGGCGACCCGCTCCTCGTCGGCCCGGGCGTAGATCACGCAGCGTCGGTGGTCCTCGAGCTGCTCCTTCAGGGTGACCACCTCGCCGGAGAACTCCCCGTCCCGCACGAGGACGACGTTGAGGCTCTCGTTGAGGACGACCTCGTTCCCCTTGCGGATCTGCCCCGGGTCGATGTCGGGGTGCAGGCTCACCCGCATTTTGCGGCCGCTCGAGAAGACGTCGACGGTGCCGTCGTCGTTGACGCCGAGAAACGTTCCGTACGCCGCCGGCGGCTGCGTCAGCTTCTCCACTTCCTCGCGCAGCGCGGCCAGCTGCTCCTTGGCTTGCTGGAGGGTGAAGGTCAGTTTCTCGTTCTGCGAAGTCGCCTGCGCCAGCTGTCCCTTGGACTCGAGGAGCCGCTCCTCGAGGGCCTGGACGCGGCCGGGGCTCTCCTGCAACCGTCGACGGAGCGCGTGGATCTCGTCCTCGGCGTCTGCCAGCTCGGCGCGAAGGGCCTCGAGCTGGGCAGCGGCTTCATCGGGAGTCGCGGTCACCGCACGTCACCCTAGCCCTCGTCCCACCGGGTTCCGCCCGCAACTCGAGGACGGCCCGGATGCGCCGGTCCGGTGCCCCCCGGCGGTTACCATGGTGCTGCCTGCGGGGCCAGATTGACGGCTCGCGGGACGCCTCACTACGGTCCTCCGTGGCCCACCGGACGGCGTCGACAAGGGAGAGAGACACCTACATGAAGGTCTGGATCGACCAGGATCTCTGCACGGGCGACGGTCTCTGCGAGGAGATCGCACCGGCCGTGTTCACCCTCCTCGACGACGGCCTGGCCTATGTGAAGGAAGACAGCGACGTGAAGAGCGACCCCGGCGGCTCGGCCGGGATGGCCGCGGTCCCCGGGGAGCTGGAGGACGCGGTCGTCGAGGCCTCCGAGGAGTGCCCCGGCGAGTGCATCTTCATCGAGCGGGACTAGCTCGCCGCCTCACGGCTCGAGCGCCCCGCCCGGCAGCGCCCGCAGCTCCTCGTCGGAGATCCCCTCGGCGTCCTTCACCCGGATCCTGATCGTCCCCTTCCCGCTGGAGAGCGCGGGGTGCCGGGCGAGGAACCCACCGTCGCGGTGGGCCCGCCACCCGTAGACGGACACGCCGTGTTCCAGGCGCCGAGGTTGAGCCGCCTGACGCCTCGAAGAGCGGGCGGTGCGCCGGATCGATGGACTCCACGTAGGCCCGGACGCCCGCGTCCACGGTCATCCCGCCAGGCGCCGTGCCGTGGTCAGGAAGCCCGTGTGGCCGACCATGCGATGGTCGGGGCGCACCGAGCGCGCCTCGACGTGCCAGGTCCGTCGGATGATCTCCTGCGTCTCGGCGAGGCCGAAGGGAGCTCCGGGGTCGTCGAGGGCCTGCCGCAGCAGCGCCGTCTGGTTGATGGTGGGCAGGTAGGCCAGCAGGAT
>PMPX01000066.1 GCA_003169235.1 Acidimicrobiaceae bacterium
ATGTTCTGTTTGCTTCAACACCCTGCCCAATACGCCGCGCTGCGCGCCGACCCTGCGCTGACTGCAACAGCGTTGGACGAGATGTTGCGCTACGAGAGTCCGGCGCGCCATGGGTTGCCTCGGCAGTCCATAGAGGATGTCCGGATTCGTGACGCCGTGATTCCGGCGGGGTCGATTGGCATTACCTTCTTTAACTCGGCCAACCGCGATCCTGAGATTTTCGAGGACCCGGACGCCTTTGATATCACTCGTGGAGACAATCGCCACATAGGCTTCGGATCTGGAGCACACTTTTGCTTGGGTCATAGGCTGGCGCGTCTAGAAGCGTCGCTTATGTTTGATGTAATCTTCCGTGAGCTTCCGGAATTGGTGCTGTTAGAACAACCCCAATGGAAGAGCACGTGGCTGAGGGTCCTCGACGCTCGATATGTGGGCCCGGCCTCCGAATAACTCCACCCGATAGCCGCTCAGTATCCGGGAGTTCTCACCAGGATCTCGTCAGCCTCCTTGCGCCAGACGAAGCGAATTGGAGCTTCGTTCCAGGTTTTCACCGTATAGACAGAAGTCTGGAGCCCGATCGGTGAACCGCGGGGCTTGGCATCAATGCTCCCGATGCTGCCCTTGTGCTGGTCCAAACTTCATTTTATCGATCGTTAGACCCCCATCTACGATCAAGGCCTGACCGGTAACAAATTCGGATTCATCGGAAGCCAGCCAGAGCGCCGCGTCAGCGATGTGTCGTGGTTGGCCGACGGTCGGTAGCGGCTGGCCATCGCGAAACTCGTCGGCGAGCGATTCGGGATCTACCGCAGCGTCACGGAGCGGGCTGTCATAACTGATAGGAGTTAGCATGCGTCCAGGGCAGATGCAGTTGACGCGAATTCGGTGCGGAGCTAACTCGACAGCGGCAGAGCGGGTCATTCCGATGACTCCGGCCTTCGACGCGCTGTAGGCGCCAAGTCCCGCGATGCCCATGAACGCAGCCGCAGACGAAGTACTCAGAATGGAGCCGCCTCCCGACATCATGTGTGGAGCGGCTAAGCGGATTCCGAGCCAGATCGCCTTTAGGTTGACGGCCAATATTCGGTCGAAGACGTCCTCGTGGCTTTCGACGACACCTCCTTCAAACCCCCCGATTCCCGCATTGTTGTAGAGAATATCGATTTGCCCATACGTATCTAGCGCGGTCGTGACAACGCTGCGCAACGCTGACTCGTCTGTGACATCGGCTGCCACAAACGTCACGGCGTCACCAATCCGCCGAGCAATAGCCGCTCCATCGTGCTCGTCGCCAGGCTTCCGTCGAGTGTGGTGAAACCTCGCGGCGGCCACACCGACCCGTTCACTGAGCTGGGCACCATAGTTGGGCGGGAGGTCGCAAAAGACCACGCGGGCGCCCTCCGCAACGAAGCGTTCAACGCTGGCCAGACCAATCCCGGACGATCCCCCCGTCACGATCGCGACTTTGCCCTCGAGCCGGCCGGTGTGCTCAGTCACGATAACGTTCCGTCCCTTTTCAATGGGTTGTTGCGGAAAAATGTTTGGCTACCGAGTTCGCGTTCGTCGACTTGCTCACAACCCGTCGGCGCCGGCGCTCTCCCGTTCCGCGAGGCAGGATTTGGAGAGTTCGGTCATGACCGCCTTCACAATTCGCTAGAGCGATCCTTCTATTCCTGCCTTTCACCGGTTTGCGACTACAAACTGACGCGCTCTGTCAGGTGACCCTTGGCTTTGATGTTGTCGAAGTATTTTTGGTCATCTGGATCGTTGAAAAGTGGTTCCGCTCCGTCCTGGCGCGACCAGATCTCAATGAAGTTGACCCCCTCAGGACCGACGAGCGCGTCGCCGTACACGAGTTCGGAGTCGACGATTTTCGCCCCACCTGGACGAAGCCAAACACCGTCCATGTACAGCGCCCCTCTGAGTACGAGATTCACTGCGTCGCAATGGTGCAGGTGCCGTCCACGGAGTCGATCTCCTGGTCCGGGCTGCACGTCAATAACTCCGACGGTAGGTGCAGAAGGATCCGACACATCCCCCAGCACGATGAGCGCAGTCCGCGCGTTCAGCAGCCGTGGCCCCCAAGGAAGTGAATCGTCGGTCAAGTGGGTATATATGACGCCGGGTAGTCCCTCGTGAGGTGGGGCGACACCTACCTCGCCGGATTCGAAATCAAGTACCTTGATCCCCCGACGGGGAGTATGCGTCTCGCGAGGCGGCAGCAAAGCAACCGATTCCTCGGATAGTCCTTGCGCTGCGAGCTCGACGCCGGACCGCAGATCTTCCTCAAACGCTGACTGATCTGCTGGGTCGACGAAGGTGGGAATAAGGCCAGACCGCCGTGCGAAAAGCAGCAAAAGAGTCACTCCGTCTGGCCCTACTACCATGTCACCGTGAGGCACACCCTCCGGGATCACCTCAATCTGGCCCGGCACCAACCAACGTCCATCGATCTCCGCGGAGCCCGCCATGATGACAATCATTACGGGGGTTTCATGGGTCCGGAGACCTGCGATCCGGTCGCCTACTTCTTTGCCGGCGCGGACAAATAGAGCGACCGGCGAGGTCGGCGTTTTTCTTTCGCCAAAATACAAGGCGCTGAACTGCGTATCGCCACTCGCCACCCAGTCAGTATCGGCGTTGTGAACCGAGACGATTCGGATCCCCGCTTCTGTCCCCATAATGTCCCTCCCGACGCAGTTAACTGCCGTTTATAGGGTAGCAACCGGCAGCAATTGGACGCAACTCGTTGCCTCCGATGGGATGAGGGCAGTTCCTATCGCAATCCTTTGGAGGACGCGCTGCCCAGCGCGGCGAAAGTGTTGACCCACAATTCACCGGAGACTTTGCCCCGCGATGATACATTCGGGAGATCGGAAGCCGACGAGCAGCCCCTTTGGGATCCGTCAGCGCGCCGATGTCCTCGCTTCTAACGCGATCGCATCCAGCCACGGCGACCCTCCGCGCCGACCTTCAGGGAACCAGGTCTCTCGGACTCAGGGAGTATCTGCTTCTAGCCCAACGATCAGCCAATGCAAGAACCAGCGGGCAGAACATCCTACGTTCGGTTGACATCTTGTGAGATCCCAAGGTTGACGCCCAGTCGGTCTCTGGTAGGATGTTGGCGCTCGTTAACATCACCACATTGCAGTGGGACCTGGCCCGCCCGCTTGGCAGGCGTTGGCGCTTCTCGGTGTCCGTGAAAAGGGGTATTGAAATGGCGAAGTCCTATCCGGAGGAGCGCAAACAGCTCAAGGACCTACTTCCTGATCCGGAGCCGGCCGTGCGTCGTTGGCCAATCATTTCGGTAGACGATCACTTCGTCGAACCAGGTGACCTTTTTGTCAACCACCTACCTTCGAAGTTCCTCGACATCGCTCCACGAATTGTTCCAACGGATGATGGCGGCGAAGTGTGGAAATTCCCAGACGAACTGGTGCCTAACCTGATGACGACGACGTCGATCGTGGGGAGGCCCGTCGAAGAGTGGGGATTCTTTCCACTCCGGCTCGATGAATGTCGCCCGGGCACCTACGACGTGCACGCCCGAGTGGCCGATCTCGATCTGGCCGGGATCGCTGCTTCGCTGTGTTTCCCGTCCTTCATCTTTGGATTCGTTGGTCAGCGCCTGCACAATCTGACTGATCCCGATCTTGCGTTTGCCTGCTTTAGGGCCTACAACGATTGGATCGCAGAGGATTGGGTTGGTATGTACCCGGACCGCTTCATCCCACAACAGTTGCCGTGGATGCCGGACCCGAAGATCGCCGCTGCAGAGATTCGCCGGAATGCTGATCGAGGATTCAAGGCAGTGTCGTTCTCTGAGAGTCCAGAGAAGCTGGGCTATCCCTCGCCTCACACGAAACACTGGTGGCCATTCTTCGAAGCATGTGAAGAGACCGAGACCGTTGTCAATCTGCACATTGGTTCTTCATCGAGAGTGGTCGCGGAAGATGCAGTCTCGTCTGATTGCCCTGGAGACGTCCTGGCCGCAATGTTTGGGGTCAATGCGCTGCTAGCCAGCGTTGACTGGGTGTATTCCGGAGTTCCCAGTCACTTCCCCCGGCTCAAGATCGTGTTATCTGAAAGTCGCATTGATTGGGTCCCTTACGTAATCGACCGGCTGAAGCGGCACGCTTATACCACTGAGATGACAGGTAGCTGGGCAGACAGGGATCTGAGTCCAATCGAGGTGTTCCAGCGAAATTTCTGGTTCACCACATTGGAGGATCCCCTGGGCTTTGAATTGCGTGACCACATCGGAGTGGACCGGATTATGGTTGAATGTGACTACCCTCATCCAGACACTCAATGGCCGAACATCCAGGACAGGATCAATCTTGAAATCGGGCATCTGCCCGCCGATGAGATTTCACTCATTACACACGGGACAGCATCTGCTGTGTACCGTCACAAGATACCTACGCTTTTGTCCTCAACGTTCGGAGAAATCTGAGTTCAAGTCTTTTTGATTTGATGTAGGAAGCCACCTAGGTGGAATGTTGCTACACCCACTTCACGTTGTGATGTCGGCTGCATCCGACCTCAACGACCGAATGCCCGATGGAGGGGTTGAGATGATCCTGCCTAATGAGATGGCGTCAATCGTCATTGAGGAAGAACGAAGCCTGTTGTCAACCTTGACCAAGAATGGTGTACCGATCACCTTCGCTCAAGATCATCTCTGGGGATACGACAGCCGTACGATTGATTACGGGACGGGGCTTTCGTATCCCGCAAAGGCAGAGCGAGCTCGCGCCAATCCGCACGTAGGCCTACTCTTTCACAGGGGGCAGACCGAAGGCATTTACATGCCGCATGGAACATCACAGCGCGAAGGAA
>PMPX01000081.1 GCA_003169235.1 Acidimicrobiaceae bacterium
GTCCGTTCCGTAGCCGGCGTAACCGAGATCGCTCGACGCTCCGGCGCCGGGGCTGCCGTGCAACGCGAACCGGGCGGTCCGACTCGGCACGTTCGCCAGGCCGCCGGCTTGCGCGGCGGCGTCGACCGCGTCGGCCTGGGCCCGTGCCTCGTCACCGAGGACGGTGAGGAACGCGTTGAGCTCGGTGTCGCCCGCCGCCACCGCAGTCAGCGCTTCCTCGACCACCTCGCGGGCCGAACGCTGGCCGGACCGGACCTGGGCCGCCAGGGTCAGCGCCGTGGTCATGGCGCCTCACCCCCGATGCGGGGCACACGAAACTGGTGGTCCTCCACGTCGGGGGCGACGGCGAGCACCTCGTCGCGGTCGAGGCTCGGGCGGGGCTCGTCGGGTCGCAGCACGTTGTGGAGTGCGATCGGGTGGGACGACGGCTCCAGATGCGCCAGGTCCAACGCCGCGACGTCGGCAGCGTGATCCAGCACGGTGCGCAGCTGTGCGGTGAACAGCTCGACCTCGTCGTCGCTCAGGTCGAGACGGGCCAGGCGCGCGACATGCCTGACATCGTCCGGGCTCAGCGTGACACGACCCGGCGCCGATTCGTCGTCGGGGCTCACGACCGTGGCGACGGCGACAGCACGCCGCTGACGAACTCCACCGTGCGTGCCTCGATCTCGTCCTTGTCGTAGTCCAACGTGGCCACGTGGAAGCTGCGCTCGAGCTTGACCTGCTCCACGGGACCCTTGGCACGGGCCGCGAGCAGCTCACTCGACACGGGATCGACCACGTGGTCCTGCAGGCTGGTGAAGACGAGGACGGGGCAGGTGACCGACTCGAGTTCGGCCCCGACCTCGGCTGCCGCGGCGAACAGGGAGAGGGCGGCGCGCAACGGGCTGCCGGCGTACGCGGACTCCACTGCACCTTCCAATGCGATGTCGGACCCGATCCCCGGCGCGATCTCCTCGCCGTTCTCGATCATCGACTCAATCAGTGCGAGCGTGTCGGCACCAGGAGACGTGAGGATCGGGTTGACGACTGCGATGGCCGCAATCTCGGGGTGACGCTCGGCGAGCCACACGCTGAGCAGACCACCCATCGACAGGCCGACGACCACCACGGAGTCGCTGCGGGCGGCGAGCTCCGCGTAGGCCGCTTCGGCCGCATCCGACCAGTCCTGCCACCGGGTCGGCAGCATGTCGGAGACCTCGGTCCCGTGGCCGGGCAGCAGCGGCAGCTCGACGGTGAGACCCGCGTCGGCCAGTGCCAGGGCCAGGCCGCGCATCGACTGCGGATTGCCGGTGAAGCCGTGGAGCACCAGCGCGCCACGGCTGTCGCCGGTGGCGGAATAGGGCTCGGCGCCTGGAATGATGGGGGCAGTCACGCTGCGGCAGCCTACCGGTGGGACGACTAGGGTTCCGGCGGCCACTTGGCTGCGGGGCACGGTGACCGAGGTCCTGCACCACGACCCAGACCGAAGAAGACGAAGGAGCACCGCAATGCCGTCGTACCCGTTCCTCAGCGACGAATGGCTGGGCGAGGCCCGCAAGATCCGTGCGGAGTACGAGGGCAAGACGCCCCCCATCGCCCACGTCGTCCGTATGAACCTCGTCGTCACGGCTGTGCCCTTCTCGGAGAGCGACATCCACGCCCACATGGACACCTCGAGCGGAGAGCTGGTGCTCGACGTCGGTCATCTCGAAGTGCAGGACCTCAAGGTGACCGTCGACTACGACACCGCCAAGGCGATCCTGGTCGAGGGAAATCCACAGGCGGGGATGCAGGCCTTCATGGCGGGCAAGGTGCGGGTCGAAGGCGACATGGCCAAGCTCATGGCGCTGCAGACGGCGCCGGCGGCCAGCGACTCCAGCGCTGCCGAGCTGGCCACCCGCTTGCGCGACATCACCGCCTGAGTCCGCTCCCCGCGCATTCAGGCGGCGTCGGCCGCCAGCGGTCGAGCCCGCGAGTGACGAGGCATTGGCCGCATGAACAGCGCGCACACCACCGCCAGTGCGGCCATGCCGGCGCCGACCCAGAAAGGCACGCTGAAGCTGTGCAGCAGCGCCGTGCTCTGATGCACGTTGCTGAGGCCTGAGCGCCGCGCGATCGACTCCTGAATCGTCAGCACCACCTGGATCCCCGCCACCTCACCGACCTGGGACGCCATGAGCTGAGCGGCACTCATGACGCCGTACTCCGACTCTTCCAGCTCGTTGGACATGGTGGCCGAGGTCGCTGGCATGGAGACACCCATGCCGAGACCCGAGAGACCGAGCGCGATGAGGATGACGAACAACCCCGATGACGCCCCGAGCGTGGCAAACAGGATCATGGAGATCAGCAGGGAGCCGGTGCCGACAAGCGTTGCCGTCCGCTCCCCCGTGCGTACCGCCATGTAACCGGCGATCGGTGCACTGATGGCGAACAGCAACGGTCTGGCCACGGAGAGAAAACCGACCTGGGAGACGCTGTACCCGTAGACCTGCTCCATCAGGAGTGGGAATAAGAAGAAGCCACCGAAATAGGCGAAGCTCGTGAAGCCTTTGGTCCCCATGGGGAACATGAAATTGCGGCGGCGCCAATACGTGGTCGGCACCAGCGGGGTGGCGAAAGTGGCCTCACGCCACACGAACGCGACACCCAACACGACCGCCGCCACGCCTGCCCCGATCACGCCGACCGAGGTCCAACCGACGATGGGACCGATGCTCAGCACGAGCATCGCAGCGGTCACGGAACCGGCCAGGCTCCAGCTCCCCACCCAGTCCATGCCTTCCCATGCACGGGATCGCTCCCGCCGACGCGTCCTGCCATCCCCATCCCCATCCCCATCCCCATCCCCATCCCCATCTCCATCCCCCGCCGCCGCGACGCCGCGCCGGGCCCGCAGTCCCGACGGCAGCAACAGGGCGACCACGACCGACGCGATCACGAGGAGCACCAGCTGACCCCAGAACAGGGTCCGCCACCCGAAGAACTGGATCACCGGCGAGCCCAGCGTCACCCCGAGGACCGGCCCCCCGGCACCCACCAGGGACCACCATCCCAGCGCCTTGACCCGGTCCGCTGGCGCGAACAGCTCGAGGATGATCGCCATCGAGGCCGTGCCCGTGGCCGCACCCTGCACCCCGTCGAGGGCGCGGGCGAACAGCAGCATCCCCACGTCGGGCGCGGTGGCGGTGAGGATCGCGCTGACCATGGCCCCCAAGAGGCCGAACTGGTAGAGCCGGCGATGGCCGAAGAGGTCCCCGGCCTTGCCGAAGAACGGGGCGGCGACGCCGAACGCCAGCAGCGGCCCGGTCGAGGCCCAGGCCAAGACCGAGAAGTTCGTGTTGAAGTCCGCCTTGACGGTCGGCAGGGCGACCACGAAGACGGTGAAGGTGATGTTGAGCGAGAGCAGGCCGGCAAGGAGCGCGACCAGGGCCCACCACTGGTATCGAGGGCTCCGCACCGCCCGCGCCGACACCTTGCGATGCAGCAGGAAGAACCAGTTCGTCTCGACCGAACCGTCTGCGCCGAGCGTGCCCATCGCCCCGCCGCCGGGGTCGAATTTGGGGTCGAGCAGCACGTCAGAGTGCTCGACCGGGGGCGTTTCCACCCGGGACACCCTACCGTTGGCGAATTTTTCCGAACCTGCGGCTGGGGGCTACCGGAATCGGCGGGACCACCAGTTCGGGTCGCGCCCGTGCGCGTGGAAGTGGTCGGGGATCTGTCGCATCACGCGGTCGATCGACCAGCCGCCGGCGCCGAAGCGCGCGTCGGCGACCCGGGTCAGCTCCGTCATCATGTGGTCGACGTCCCCGTCGGGCGGAGTAGGTCCGTGGTGCTTCCACACCACCATCGGCACCCCGCACACCTCGCAGTCCGCCACCCAGCACACGTCGTCCTCGTGGTGCCACTCCGAGAGGCGCGCCGCCTCGCAGAGGTCACAGGTCGGGTCGAACGGGAGTGCCACTGCGTTCCGTCGCTCAGTGGGTGAACAGCTGAATGGATGAGCCGACCGTGACCGTCGACCCCACTGAGGGCTGCGTGCCGGTCACGTTGTTGTTGGGGCTCCCCGAGACGCCGGACACGCTGAGCCCGTCCTGCTGCAACGCGCTGGTCGCCTGCGAGACCGAGTCGCCGATCACGTTGGGGACGGGGGTGGTCGGTGGACCGGTCGACACGGTCACCGTGACGGCCGAGCCATAGGGCGCCTGGGCCCCGCTCGCCGGGGTCGTCGAGATCACGTCGCCCGTCGCCACCGTGGTCGAGGTATTGGTGGCCTGGGTCGCCGTCAGCCCCACCGCCTGCAGCGCCGCCTGCGCCTGGGCGAAGGTGTACGTGGTCGGGATGCTCGGCACGGTGGCCGGCTGGTGGCCGAGCGACGGCACCAGCGTGATGGCGCTCCCGTACGGTGCCTTGGATGGGTTCGACGTGGACCCGATCGACCACAGCACGAGCACGCCGGAGGGAATGGTGTTGTTGTAGGTCCCCGGCGCACAAACCGCCGTGAAATGCGCCGCCTGCAGCGCCGTCGTCGCCTGGGCGCAGGTCATGCCGGTCAAAGAGGGGACGGTCACGTCGGGCTTCCCGCTCGAGATCACCACTGTGACCGTCGACCCCTCCTTGAGGCTCGTCCCCGACACCGGCTTCTGGGACACGACCGAACCGGCGGCCACGGTGATGGACGTCACCGGGGCCCCCGTCGCCAAGGTCATATGGAGCTTGGTCACGTCCGCCCGGGCCTGGGCGAGCGGCAGGTTGACCAGGGCGGGCGTCGGGTGCGAGGGCGTGAACACCTTCGCCCCGAAGGCGGCCACCAACCCCCCGGCCACGATGACCACGACGGCGATCGCCGCCACGATCCACCACGTACGACTCCGGCCCCATGACCGGGCTGTCTTCGGGCCCTTGGCCTTGCCCTTGCCGCCTGCACCGGCCGCCGCCGAACCCCCGAAGGGCTCGGCATCGAAGATCTCCCCCGGGCCCGCCCTCGTCCCGACCGGAGCGTCCTTGAGGCTGGGGGCGATCGCCGTCGCCGACGTCGTCGCGGCGGCGGTCGCGGCGGAGGCGGTCGCGGCGGCGGTCGCCACCCCACCGGGATCGGTCAGCTCGGGCACCCCCGGGGCCCGGAACCCCGTGATCGGAGAGGCAGCCTCCAAGTGAGGTATCACCAGCGGCAGAGGCTCCGGCGTCGGCAACGCAGCGGCCAACGCCCCCAGGCGGGCCGCCAGGCCGGCCGCGTCGAGGCGGGCCGCCACATCGGGAGCGGCCGCCCGGGCCAGGACGTCATCGAGCGGCCCGAGCGCCGGGTCGTGCGGCAGCGGCTGCCCGATCCGGGCGGCCAGAGTCCCCATCGTCGTGTCCGTCACGAAGGGCACGGTCCCCGTCACGGCCTCATAGAGGACGAGAGCGAGCGAGTACACGTCGGCCCGGCCGTCGACCGGCTTGCCCTCGGCCGCCTCGGGCGAGATGTAGCGGGCCGTCCCGACCATGGCCCCGGCCGGCTCCGTCCACGCCGCCTCCGCCAGGGCCCGGGCCACGCCGAAGTCGGCCACCCGTACCCGGCCCTCCTCGTCGAACAGGAGATTCGCCGGCTTGATATCACGGTGCACCAGCCCGCGGACGTGCGCGTAGGCCAGCCCCTGCGCCACCTCGGTCCCCAAGACCGCAGCCTGCGAGTGCGAGAGAAGCGACCCCCGGTCGAGCAGGTCGCGCAGCGAGCCCCCGCCGAGATACTCGAGCACCAGATACGGCCCGTCCGCGTCCTCGCCCCAGTCGAAGACCCGCAGCACGTGCGGGTGGTTCAACGAGGCCACCGAGCGGGCCTCGGCCCGGAAGCGCTTGAGGAAGGCCTGGTCGGAGGCCAGGGCGGGCTGGAGGACCTTCACGGCGACGTGGCGCTGCAGGGACACGTCCTCGGCCAAGTAGACGTGAGCGGAGGCGCCGGTGCCCAGTGCGGAGAGCAGCCGGTACCGCTTCCCAAGGACCCGGCCGATGGAATCAGAAATCAGGGGCATCGGGGCGTCCTCAGGCTACCGATCCCAGGCACGAAGACGGTGGACGCCTCCCCACCAGGTCACCCCGCCACTTCTCCCGTCTCCAGCAGCCTCTCGAAGGCCGCGGCGTCGACGATGGNNGCCCGGCGCATCGCCCACCACCAGCGCGAAGGTCTTCTTCGACACGCTGCCGGGCGACGTGCCGCCCCGGGCCAGGATCGCCTCCTCGGCCCCCTCGCGGGTGTACCCGGGCACCGCCCCGGTGACGACCACCGCCTTGCCGGACAAGGTCTGGGCGGCCGTGTCCGCCGCCCCCTCCCCGCCGGACCCCGGACCGGCGGCGGCGATCTCCTCCGTGTTCACCCCGGCCTCCCTCAGCCTCCCGACGACCCCTTCGTTGGTGGGCTGGGCCAGGAACTCCGCCACGCTGGCGGCGATGACACCGCCCACGCCGTCGACGGCCGCCAGCTCGGCCTCCGAGGCGGCGAGGATGGCATCGAGCGTGCCGAAGGAGCGGGCG
>PMPX01000350.1 GCA_003169235.1 Acidimicrobiaceae bacterium
CGAGAAGCGGGTGAAGTCGTCGGGGTCGGCGAGGTGCACCCGGGCCTCGGAGAGGTCGATCACGATGAGCACGGCCTGCGACGCTACAGTGCCGCTCCGTGCCCGACATCAGCCAGCGTGACCCCGAGCAGGTGGCCGCGACCCTCACGCGCTGGCTGGCCGCCAAGACCGGCGGCGGGCCCGGCCCGGAGGTCTTCGACCTCAAGGCCCCCGGGTCCAACGGCTTCTCCAACGAGACCATCCTGTGCCGCACCCGATCGGCCGACGGCGACGAGCAGCGCCTCGTCGTCCGGGTGGCGCCCACCAAGCACCTGCTCTTCCTGGACGCGGAGTTCTCGACCCAGTACCGGGCGATGCACGCCCTGGCCGACGGCGGGTCGGCGGTGCCACTCCCCCGCCTCGGGCACTACGAGGAGGACCCCCAGTACTTCGGCGTGCCCTTCTTCTCCATGGAACACATAGAGGGCCAGGTCCCCTCCGACAACATCCCCTACACCATGGAGGGCTGGGTCATAGAGGCCACGCCCGAGCAGCAAGAGCGCATGTGGTGGAGCGGGATCGACGCGTTGGCCGCGGTGCACCGCACGGACTGGCGGGCCCTCGGGCTCGACTGGCTGGACGACCCCGTCCGGGGCAAGCCGGGGATCGTGCAGCAGATGTCCTACTACCGCGACTTCCTCGACTGGGCCACCCAGGGGGTCAAGGTCCCTGTGATCGAGTCGACCTGGCAGTGGCTGGTGGACCACCAGCCGGCCGAGGAGGGTGAGGTCGTCATCAGCTGGGGCGACAGCCGCATCGGCAACATCATCTGGGACGACTTCCGCGCCGCCGCGGTGATCGACTGGGAGATGGCCGCACTGGGCCAGCCCGAGATGGACCTGGGCTGGTGGCTCTACTTCGACCGCCAGTTCTCCGAGGGTCTTGGCGTGCCCCGGCCGGCCGGCTTCGGGTCCCACGAGGACACCATCACGCGCTACTCCGGGCTGATGGGGCGCGAGATGAAGGACATCTTCTTCTACGAGATCTTCTCGGGCTTCCGCTTCGCCGTCGTCATGTACCGGCTCTCGAAGCTCGTTTTCGCGGACCAGCTCATGGACGACGCCATGGCGACGGACAACATCGCCACCCAGCTCCTGGCCAAGATGCTCGACCTGGAGCCGCCCACCTAATCTCGCTCGACCGGCCCGCCCGCATCGGGCCCGTCGTCGGGGATCGGGTCGTTCCCCGGGCCGACCGTCACACCGGCCGCGCGCAGCCGGTCGCCGAGCCAGTCGGCGCCGTGCTCGCCCTGCATCGCATCCTGCCAGCCGTCCAGGATCCTGTGCACCTCGTCCACCGTGGGGATCCGCGCGATGACGTGCACCGTCATCTTGTCGTCGTACCCCGGAGGGGCCGAGACGTGCAGGCCCCCGAAGGGGTCCTCGGTCACGTGGGGCGACGGCTCGCGCAGCACGTAGAGCTCGCCGGTGTCCTCCACGTAGTTCAGCTCGTGCTGGACCCCGTCCTTCCCGAGCCATTCCGAGCCCAGTTCGAGCTGNNCCCCGTCCGCGTCGAGCCAGTCGATGCCCAGCTCGAGCTCGGCTGAGGCCCGGCGGCGGGGGTCGGCTTCGTAGAACTCGTCGATGTCCATCGGGCGCACACTATCGCCGACCAGGAGGATCGCGACTCTTCCGTCGATTCGTGCCGACGACCCGTTCGGGGGGAGCGATCGGGGGAGGGTCGACCGCGACTGTGACCCCATGCCCACCACAGCGTCGAAGCAACGTGTCGCCCTCATCGACCAGATGGCCGCCGAGTGGCAGTCCATCGGCCGTACCCCCGCCGCGGTCCGCACCCTCCAGGCGGTCGCCGCCCGGGACCCGGGCCTGTCCGGCCTGGTGCTCGGGTCCGGCACCGGGCCGCCGCGGTGCCCCACGCCCTGCGACGTCGTCGAGCTCATGCGGGTGGCCTCGGGACGCACCGAGCGTGAGGAGGCCGCCCGCCTGGTCCGGGTGCTGCTCCGGGAGGCGGGCGCCGACCCCTTTGTCTGCCGGATGCTCGTGCAGGTCCTCGTCCCGGGCCTGGTCGCGGTCGCAGGGAAGCTGCGCTGGGGCCAGGGCGGCGACTGGCAGGACGGTGAGGAGTTCTTCGGGGAGCTCCTGTCGACGACGTGGCTCACCCTCCGGTCGTGGGCCGGACAGGACCGGCCCTATGCCGTCCTCGATCTCCTGTCCGCCATCCGATGCCGCCTGCGCCGCCAGCTGTTCCGCGCCAAGGACGAGGGCGCGCGGTCGGCCCCGCTCGGTCCGGACGTGGCCGCGGATCGGTCCGCCCGCTCCGAGACCGACCTGGAGGAGCTGGCCCGGATGCTCGTCGACCTGCACCACGCGGGCATGCGCCCCGACGAGGTCGAGGTCCTCTACGCCCACCACGTCCTCGGCTATTCCATCGCCGAGCTGGCCGCCATGACCGGGCGCGACCGCCGCGCCCTCTATGCCCGTCGGGACCGGGGCCAGCGGCGCCTCTGTGCCTGACCGCCCGGTGCGGGCGGGGTGATGCGTGCGTATGGTGTGCCCGTGGTTGGCGCTGGGACCGACACCACCGAGAGACTGCGCACCCGGGTGGCTCGGGGCCGTCCCAACTGGTGGGTGATCCTCGCCGTGTCACTGGCACTCATGGCCCTCCTCGTGGCGACGGCTGGGAGC
>PMPX01000174.1 GCA_003169235.1 Acidimicrobiaceae bacterium
TGCTTGCGGTAGTTCCACTCGTAGAGCGCCTTCGACTCGTCGAGGCCCTCGTAGCACTGGAGCCGGATCAGCCGCGCCCCGGTCACCTCGGCCACCGACTTGGCCAGCTGTGTCTTGCCCGTCCCCGCCGGGCCCTCGACGAGCACCGGCTTGGCCAGCCGGTCGGCCAGGAAGACGACGCCACTGATCGAATCGTCGGCCAGGTAGCCGACCTGGGCCAGGCCGCCCCGCACCTCGTCCAGCGACTCGAACCGGGGTGGCCCCGACTCGGGCAGCCCCAACGCCGCGTTCCCCCCGCTCACCGGCGCACCTGCCCGTCACCGCGCACGACCCACTTCAATGTGGTCAGCTCCTTCACTCCCATCGGGCCTCGGGCGTGCAGCTTCTGGGTGGANNGCCCCGTCGACCTCGGCGACGAAGCGGTCGGCCACCCCCACGTCGGAGGTGACGATGGCCTCCGAGTGCCCCGAGCTGTACCGGGCGATGTGCGCGATGGCGTCGCTCACGTCGTCGACCATCCCGATCGCCACCACCGGTCCCAGGAACTCCATGGCGAAGTCGCTGTCCATGGCGGGCACGGCGTCGGGCACGATGGCCCGCACGCGCTCGTCCGCCCTGATCTCGACGTCGGCCGCGGCGAGCGACTCCGCCAGGCGCGGCAGGACGTCCGCCGCCACGCCGGCGTGCACCAGGATCGTCTCGACCGCGTTGCAGACCCCGAAGCGGTGTGTCTTGGCGTTGACCGCCAGCTCGTGCGCCATGGCCAGGTCGGCCGCCGCGTCAATGTACAGGTGGCAGTTCCCGTCGCCGTCGAGCACGTAGGGCACCGTGGCGTGCTCGACCAGCGACGCAATGAGCGACTTGCCCCCGCGCGGGATGAGGCAGTCGATGAGCCCGCGCAGCTGCATGAAGGCGATCGCCGTCTCGTGCGAGGTGTCCTCCACCAGCGCCACGGCGTCCTCGGGGAGCCCGGCCTTCACGGCGGCGCGCCGCAGCAGCGCCACGATGGCCCGGTTGGACTCAATGGCGGAGGACGAGCCACGCAGGAAGGCTGCGTTCCCGGCCTTGAGGCACAGGGCGGCGGCGTCGCTCGTCACGTTGGGGCGGTTCTCGTAGATCACGCCGACCACGCCGAGCGGCACCCGCACCCGGGTCACCCGCAGGCCGTTGGGCCGCACCCAGCCCTCGGTGACCTCCCCCACCGGGTCCGGCAGGGCCGCCACCTTGCGCAGGCCGCGTGCCATGCCCTTGACGCGGTCCTTGGTCAGGCGCAGCCGGTCCCGGGCCGCCTCGGTCAGGCCCGCGGCCTCGGCCCGCTCCAGGTCGACCCGGTTGGCCGCCACCAGCGACGACCGCTCGTCCTCGAGGAGGTCGGCGGCCAGGCGCAACGCATCGTCGCGGACCGAGCTCGACGACCGGGCGACGACCCGCGCCGCCGCGTGGACGCGGCCCGCGAGCTGCTCCAATGCCGGCGAGGTCATCGGGTCAGGTTACAAGGACCAGGTCGTCCCGGTGGACGACGACCTGGCTGCGGCGCCCCATCCACTCCCCCGACCGCTCGGCATGGAGCCGGACCAGGCCCTTGGCGAAGACCCGCCCGTCGGGCCCGGCGATCTCGACCGCGTCCTCGGGCCCGAAGCCGCCGCTGACCGCCACGACACCCGCGGCCAGGAGCGAGCGCCCGCGCTCGGCCAGCGCCGTGCGTGCCCCCTCGTCGACCGTGAGCCGCCCCGAGGAGCCCAGGGCGAAGGCGATCCAGAGCTTGCGCGCCGAGAGCCGGCCCTTGCGGGCCCGGAACACGGTCCCGACGCCGGCCTCCCCGGCCAGTGCGGCCGCCAGCACGCCGGGGCGCCCCGCGTCGGCGATCACGGCCTGCACGCCGGACCAGGTGGCGATCTTGGCCGCCGCCAGCTTGGACGCCATGCCGCCGCTGCCCAGCGTGCTGCCCGGGCCGCCGGCCAGTCGCTCCAGCTGGTGGTCGATCTCGACGACCTCCTCAATGAGCGACGCCTCCGTGTCCCGGCGGGGATCGGCGGTCAGGAGACCCGGCGTGTCGGTGAGCAGCACCAGCAGCTCCGCGCCGACCAGGTGCGCCACCAGCGCGGCCAGGCGATCGTTGTCGCCGAAGCGGATCTCCTCGTCCGCCACCGCGTCGTTCTCGTTGACGACGGGGACCACGCCGAGGTCGACCAGGTGGCGCAGCGTCCCGCGCGCGTGCAGGTACTGGGTGCGGTGCACGAAGTCGAGCGGCGCCAGGAGCACCTGGCCCGCGAGCAGCCCGTGGGGATCGAGGCCGTCCTGCCACAGCCGCATGAGGCGGTGCTGGCCGACGGCGGAGACCGCCTGCAGGACGGCCGGGTCCGACGGCCGCTGCTCCCCGCGGCCGAGCGCCGCCCAGCCGGCGGCGATGGCGCCCGAGGTGACCACCACCACGGTGTGACCGGCACCGCGCGCCACGGCGATCTCGTCACAGAGCCGGGCCACCGTCTCGGGCGTGACCGACGAGGATCCCACCTTGACGACGGCGATCACACGTCCTCCCCCCAGGTGAAGGTCATGGTGCCCACGGTCACCTCGTCGCCGTCGCGCACGCCCGCCCGGGCCAGGGCGCGATCGACCCCGAGCCGTCGCAGCCGTCGCACGGCCTCGGCCTGCGCCCCCACGTCGTTGAGGTCCGACAGCGCCACCGCGCGCTCGGCGACCCGGCCGACCACCAGCCAGGTGCCCTCACCGGAGCGGCGGACGTCCACGCCCTCGGGTACGGGCCGGTGCACGACGATCTCGCTCGACGCCGCGGAGGCCGCCTCCGCCCGGGTGTCCAACACGATGGCTGCGAGCTTCTCGACCAGCGCACCCACACCCTCACCGGTCGCCGCCGAGAGCACGAGCTCGCACACGCCCTCGTCGTCGGACGCGACGTCGGCCTTGCTGCCCACCACCAGCCGCGGGCGGTCGAGGAGCTCGGGTCGGTAGGAGCCGAGCTCGGAGAGCAGGATGCGGAGCTGCGCCGACGGCTCGTCGCCCCCGACCGCGGGCGCGGCCAGGTCCACCAGCACGACGAGCACCCGCGCCCGCTCAATGTGACGCAGGAACTGGTGCCCCAGGCCCTTGCCCCCGGCCGCGCCCTCGACGAGGCCCGGGATGTCGGCCATGACGAACACGGTGCCGTCGCGCACCCCGCCCACCCGCACCACGCCGAGATGCGGTTCCAGCGTGGTGAACGGGTAGTCCGCGATCTTCGGCTTGGCGGCCGACACCGTCGAGATCAGCGTGGACTTGCCCGCGTTGGGGAAGCCGACCAGCGCCACGTCGGCCATCAGCTTGAGCTCCATGTCCAGCCAGAATTCCTGACCCTTCTCGCCCTGCTCGGCGAAGGCGGGGGCCCGACGCTTGTTGGACAGGAAGCGCGCGTTGCCCCGCCCGCCCTGCCCGCCCTCGGCCACCAGGAACCGGGCCCCCTCGGTCGCCAGGTCGCAGACCACGGCGCCCTCCCGGTCGTGCACCACGGTGCCGACGGGCACCGGCACCACCAGGTCCTTGCCGCGTGCGCCGTGTCGCTTGGAGCCCGAGCCGTGGACGCCGTCGGTGGCCCGCCGGAACGGGTGGTCCCGGAAGCCGAGCAGCGACGACTCGTTCACCGACGCCACCAGCCACACGTCGCCGCCGTGGCCGCCGTCGCCCCCGTCGGGGCCGCCACGATCCACGTGTGCCTCGCGGCGCCACGAGACCGCCCCGGCTCCCCCGTCGCCGGCGCGCGCGTGCAGCTGGGCCTGGTCGACGAATCCGGGCATAGGAGGAGAGCCTAAGAGCCGAGCAGGCGGCGGGCGCGCTGCCCGACCTCGGCCCGGGCCTGCTCACCGTCGATCCGGGTGCACCGGCCCCCTTCGACGACGCGGGCGCCGGCGACCCACACGTCGGTCACCAGGTACCCCGCCCCTGCCCAGACCAGGTGGCCGAGGAGCTCGGCATCGGTCACGGAGGGCGTGAACCGGGCGTCGTCGGTGCGCAGGCGGATCAGGTCCGCCGGCCGGCCCACCTCGAGCGAGCCCACCGGGAGGCCCAGCGCCTCGCCGCCACCCCTGGTGGCCAGGCGCAGCGCCCCGGCCGAGGTCACGGCGGCCGGATCGGTGGCGGTGGCGCGGGCCAGGAGGGCGGCCAGGCGCATCTCGTCCCACAGGTGCAGGTCGTCGTTCGACGCGGGGCCGTCGGTGCCGATCCCCACCCGCACGCCGCGGTCGAGCAGGGCGCGCAGCGGTGCGATGCCCGCCCCCAGCTTCCCGTTTGACCCGGGGCAGTGGGCCACCGCCACGTCGTGACGGGCGACGGTCGCCAGATCCGCCTCGTCGAGCCACACGGAGTGGGCCGCCAGGACGCGGCCGTCGAGCGCTCCCTCGGACTCCAGCAGGGCGGGCGCGCTCATTCCGTAGCGCTCGCGCACCTGCTCGCACTCCGACGCCGTCTCGGAGAGATGGATCTGCATCAGCGCGTTGCGCCGCTGCGCCTCCCCGGCGATGTCGCGCAGCCCCTCGCGCGGCACGGTGTAGACGGCATGGGGCCCGAAGCCGAGGTGCAGCCGGCCGTCCGTCCCCTCCATCGCGTCGAACAGCCGGCAGGCCTCCTCGAGGAGGTCCTCCCACCCGTTCCGGGGCGCCCCGGGCACGTCGAAGATCCCCGGCGTGTACATGGCCCGGATGCCGGAGTCGAGGATGGCCTCGGTGACCGGGTCGGGATGCCGGTACTGCTCGCACGTGGTCGTCACGCCGTTGCCGAGCAGCTCGGCCGCGCCGAGCACCATGCCCCAGTACACGTCCTCGTCCTCCAGGCGCGCCTCACGCGGCCAGACGCTCTCGCTCAGCCAGCGATCGAGCGGCAGTCCGTCCCCCGCGCTGCGCACCAAGGTCATCGGCGAGTGCCCGTGGCAGTTCACCAGGCCGGGCATGAGCAGCCCACCGAGCTGGTGCACCTCCGTCCCCACGGCCGCCGGCACCTGCCAGGGGTCGCCGACCCACGTGATGAGCCCGTCCTCGACCTCGACCGCGCCCGGGAGCAGCATGGTGTCCTGGGCGTCCACGGTGAAGACGGCGTCGGCCACCAGCCGCAGCGTCATGGCGAGCAGACGTACAGGCGCCCCGACAGGTCACGCGACACGTGGATCGCCTCCGAGCCACCTTCCACCGTCACCTCGACGTTGCCCTCCGGGTCGCGGCTCGCCACGCGGGCGACGACGCCGGGGATGAAGCCGCCCTCGTCGAGCAGGGTCAGCGAGCCCAGGTTGAGCTCGACCTCCTCGCTGATGCGGAGCAGCCGCACCTGTTCGCCCACGGCGACCTCCGCCAGGGGCTGGGTCGGCACCGCGGGAACCTCGGTGTGCGATCCCGGGATGGGGTTGCCGTGCGGGCAGGTGGCCGGATCGCCCAGCAGCTCGACCAGCCGGGCCTCGACGTCGTCGGAGATCACGTGCTCCCACCGCCCCGCCTCCCGGTGCACCTTGTGCCATTCCAGACCGATCACGTCGACCAGCAGCCGCTCGGCCAGGCGGTGCTTGCGCACCACCTTCTCGGCGAGGGCGCGCCCGCTGTCGGTGAGCGAGAGCCGCCTCCCCTCGCGGGTCACGTACCCGTCCTCGGTGAGCCGGTCGAGCATCTCCGACACCGACGGGGCCGAGCGGCCCAGGCGCTCGGCGATGCGGGCCTGGATCACCGGCACACCCTCCTCCCCCAGGGCGAGGATCGTCTCGAGGTACTCCTCGAGGGGCGGGTGGTACTCCTGCGGCGTGTGGGCGCCGCGTTCAGGCATGGCAGTGGTCCCCGTCCGATGACGGGGGGACGTCGAGGGCGGGGTTGCGGTCGAAGAAGCCGAAGGGGACGAGCGTGAAGCCGGTGTACTCCACGGGCATGACCGGCCAGTCCTCGGGCCGGGGGATGTGGGTGATCCCGAAGGTGTGCCAGAGCACGATGTCGGTGTCGACCAGGTCCCGGTCCTGCGCCGTCCACGTCGGGAGCCCCGCCCCGCCCGCGTGCTGGTTCGGGTAGTCGCCGGCTGCGCGCCGCTCGTCGGGCGAGAACGGCGTCACCCACAGGTTGTGCGCCGCGAAGGCGGCGCGCCGCCCGATGCTCGACTCGGGGCCGGCGAGCAGTGTGGGTGTGGCGGCGGGCAGCAGCTTGTAGGCCGTGGGCTGGCCCAGCCCGTTGCGCCGGCTGCGGTTGGCGATGCGCCAGGTGCGCGAGCGGGACGGGTCGGCGTTGCGCCTGGCCGCCAGCTCCGTCTCGAGCAGGCTGGTCGTCGTACCGAAGGCACTCCCGACCGGGTTGCCCTCCCCGGGGGGCGAGGGCACCGCATCGACCTCGTAGACGGTGTTCTCGGGCCCGTCGACCTCTATGTCGAGCCGGACGTTGAACAGATGCTGGTGGTAGGGCGCCGCCAGGCCGGGCGCCACCATGCGGGCGTGATCCCCGGGGTCGTTTCCCTCCACGGCCATGGTCGACATGATCCCGGTGAGCTTCACCTCGAGCTGCATGGTGCCGTCGAGATAGAAGTACCAGTAGAAGCCGTACTCGTAGTTGCCGACGGTGGCGATGGAGCTGACGACGAGGCGGCGCGACCGGCGCACCTCGGTGCGCCCCGAGACCATGTCGACGTGCTTCCAGAGGATGGAGTAGTCCTCCTCGTGCATGCAGATGGCGTTCGACTTGGTGTGCGGCTTCCCCCGCTCGTCGGCGAAGACGTCGTCGAAGTAGTGGATCTCGCCCAGGCAGTCGCAGCCGAGGGTCAGCGAGTCCGCCATGCGCCCGAGGCCCCACTCGCCCGTGTCGAACGCGCTCTTCCACTGGTGCATCGGGTTGGGGTCCCCGTAGGGCACCACCATCTCGCTCACCGAGGCGCGGTACACGATCGGCCGCACCCTGCCGCCGTCCTCGTACCCGATGGTCGAGAGCACGAGGCCCTCGAGCGGGTCCATGTTCACCCGCAACGACCACTTCTGCCACGTCACGAGATTGCCGTCCACCACGAAGCTCGGGCCCTCCGGCTGCGTGATCTCAATCGGCTTGAGGTCGGTGCGCAGCGGCCCGTTGTGCTCGGGGTAGTAGCTCCCCGACGTCGGCGGCACGGGGACGGTGCCGTAGTCGATCACCTCGAGCACCTCGCCCCGCCCCAGGTCGACGATGGCCAGGAGGCCCTCGAGCGGTCGGGCGTAGCCGTTGTCGTCGGGAGACTCCCGCAGGTAGGCCAGGCACTTGGTGATGCGTCGCCGCTTCTCGTGCTCGAGCCCGAAGGTCCCCGCCGGCCACGGGTCCACCTGGACGAGCGAGCGGTCCACCACGCCGCGGCGGTCGAGGGCGGCGTTCCATTCGTCGCACGCCGCCAGCGCGAGCTGCGCCGCGTAGGCCTCTTCCATCTGGAGCGGCGGGCGGACGTCCTCGACGACCTCCCAGCGCACCACCTGGCCCCGGGTGACCGAGACGTCCGCCTCGACCACGTCGGCCTCGGGGCCCTGCAGCAGGACCATGCGCACCTGGCGGTCGATGCGCGCTGCGGCCCCGGGCTCACCGCTGTCCACGGCCCGCACGACCTCCTTGGGGGGATCGCAGAGACCCACGTAGGCGAAGCGCAGGGCCTCGTTCGCCACCGTGGCCAGGCCGCTGTCGAAGACGATCTGGCGGGCCGCCTTCATCTCGTCGCCCGTGAGGGGCGACAGCGGGTGGAGCGACACGGGGGTGGGGGTGGCGGTGGTCGACATTGGCGCCATGGTACGTGGCGGGCGCCCACGGGCCGCCTACCATGCCTGGCATGGACGATGCGGGCGAGCGTGCCGCACGCAGCGCCCACGAGCTGGCCCGGCGCACCGGGACGGAGCGTCACGACGTCCTGGTCGTGCTGGGCAGCGGGCTCGCCGGCGCGGGCGAGATCCTCGGGGCCGGGGGCCCGTCGCTCCCCCTCGACACCCTGCCCTACTTCCCCCGCTACACCGCCGCCGGGCACCGGGCCCAGGGCTGGTCCCTCGAGCTCGCGGGGAAGCAGGTCCTGGTCTTCGGCGGTCGCTGCCACCTGTACGAGGGCCTGCAGCCCGAGGAGGCCGTCCATCCGCTGCGCACCGGCGTCGCCGCCGGCTGCGGCACCGTCATCCTGACCGCCGCCGTCGGGGGCATACGCCCGGACCTGGGCACCGGGTCGATCATGGTCGTGGAGGACCAGCTCAACCTCACGGGGTGCAGCCCGTTGCGCGGCCCCGACTTCGTCGACATGGCCGGCGCCTACGACCCTGCCCTGCGCCGGCTGGCGCTGGCCACACCGGACTCCGCCGCACCCGGGCTCTCCCCCCGGCCCGGTGTCTACGCCCAGGTGCCCGGGCCCCAGTTCGAGACGCCCGCCGAGATCGCCATGCTGCGCACGGCGGGGGCCGACGTCGTGGGCATGTCGATGGCACTCGAGACCATCGCCGCCCGGCGGGCCCAGGCCGAGGTCCTCGGACTGGCCGTGGTCACCAACGCGGCCGCCACCGCCTCGGCCGGCACCGGGATCGCCGGCATCGGGGCGGTCGGCGCGGCCGCCACCCCCACCGTGGCCGAAATCGTCCGCCACGTCGTAGTCTCACTCCCGTGACCACCGCTCCGGCCGGCGTCGACCACGTCGCCATCAACGTCCCCGACGTCCCGGCCGCCATCGTGTTCTACACGGAGACGATCGGCCTGTCCCAGAACTTCACCCGTCCCGACTTCGGGTTCGCCGGGGCCTGGCTCGACACGGCCAACGGGCAGCAGGTGCACCTGATAGAGCTGCCGGCACCCCCCAACGTGGGGCAGCACTTCGCCCTGGTCTACGACGACCTCGACGTGGTCGTGCCCGAGCTGCGGGGCCGCGGCCTCCAGGTCACGGACCCCGTGCCGGTGGGTGACACCGGCCGCCGTCAGGCCTTCACGACCGACCCGTGGGGCAACGCGATAGAGCTGCACCAGCGCCCGGGCGCCGCCTGAGGAACCCGCTTGGTCAGCTCGTCGCCATGCCGACGACCGGTTGATTGATGTGCATCCCGCCGGTGGAGCCCAGGAACGGTGCACCGAATCCGAAGAGGCCGCCGTCGGACGCCACCTCCCAGTAGCCCGAGCCATCGGGCTGGGCCGCCATGCCGACCATCGGCGCATTGAGGGGCTTGCCGCCCATGGAGCCGAGGAACGTGGCATCGAAGCCGAAGAGGCCGCCGTCGGACGCCACCTCCCAGTAGCCGCCGGTCGCCGGGTCTGCCGTCATCGCGACGATGGGCATGTTCAGCGGTTTGCCGCCCATGGAGCCGTAGAAGGGGGCGTTGTAGGCGAAGAGGCCACCGTCGGCGGCCACCTCCCAGTAGCCCGAAGCCACGATGGGCGCCGTCTCAATCAGACTTGCCGCGTTCCCCGTTGAGCTGTAGTCGCCCACGGCGACGCAATGAGAGATCGCGCTGCATGTGACGGCATTCAAGTCGTTCTGATCGGCGGGCGCGGTGTTGGCGCTGGGTTCGATCGACCACGCCGCGCCGTTCCACGACTCAATCAGCGTCTGGTCGGTGATGTCGCCGAGATCGGACCAGTGTCCGGCAGCGACGCAGTCCGCGGGACCTGTGCAGGAGACCCCGTACAGGTCGTTCTCATCGCTCGCGGCCATGCTGGGACTCGGCACGATGGACCAGGCCGAGCCGTTCCAGGCCTCTATGAGGGTGGCGTCGCTGGAGGCGAGCTCCGCGTATCCGACCGCCATGCAGAAGCTCGGGGTCGTGCAGGACACCTGGTTCAGCTGCTGATCGACGGTCGGTGAGGTGTCCGGGCTGGGGGCAATCGACCAGACCGCGCCGTTCCACGATTCGATCAGCGTCTGTGTGTTCGCGCCCTGGGTCTGGCCTACGGCGACACAGCTCGTCGGCTGGGTGCAGGACACGCCCGACAGAAAGTTCCGATCGGACGCCACGTTGGGGCTGGCGACCACCGACCATGTCGTCCCGTTCCACGATTCGACCAATGTCTGTTCGAAGCTGCCGACGTCGCCCACGGCGATGCAACTGGTGGTTGACGTGCACGTGACGCTGGCCAGCACGTTGTCCTCTGTCGGTTGGGGGTCCGGGCTCGGGACGATCGACCACGCTGAGCCGTTCCACATCTCTATCAGCGTCAGCTCGTTGGTCCCGTTGGAGTAGGCGCCGACCGCCACACAGGTGGTGGGACCCGGGCAGGCAACGCCGCTGAGAGCGTTCAGGTTGCTGGTCGAGCCGTTCGGGCTGGGCACAATCGTCCACGCCGTTCCATTCCAGGCCTCTGCGAGCGTCAGCTCGTTGGCCCCCGAGGCACTTCCGACGGCCATGCAATTGGACGGCCCGCTGCAGGCCACGCTCTGAAGCTCGTTGTCCTGGGCAGGCGACGTATTGGGGCTCGGCGCGATCGACCATGTCGAGACGGTCGTGGCTTGTGCGGGGGTGGAACAAAGAGCCAGCACGCCCGCACCGGCGCACAGCATGCCCACGACGAGATGCGCACCACGCCGCTGCCACCGGAACCAGAACACCGACCGTTGCCGCGCGTCACGACGCACATCGCCTCCCCTGTTCGACCGGGTCCTCTCCCGCCGGGCCGGCGTTGCGGTATCAGCCCGACCGGGTCAGCACCCCAGCCTGTGGGACGCTAGCCGGTGACGCCCTCGCCGGTGAGGATGCTGATCTGCTTGCGCCCGCGGCGCTCGCCGAACTTCACCACACCGTCGGTCATGGCGAACAGCGTGTCGTCGCCACCACGGCCCACGTTGGCCCCGGGGTAGAACTTGGTGCCGCGCTGGCGCACNNGCGGGTCGACCCGCCACCTTTGGTCTTCGACATGTCGGGCTCCTCGGATTCCCGGCTTCAGCCGGCCGCGGTGATCGCGGTGATCTCGAGCGTCGCGTAGTGCTGGCGGTGGCCCCACCGGCGGCGCTGGTTGGACTTGGACTTGTAGGTCATGGCGTTGATCTTGGGGCCCAGTTCCGAGCCCACGACCTTGGCCGTGACGGAGGCACCCGCCAGCTGCTCGGGCGTGGCAAGGACGGTCCCGCCGTCGACCACGAGGACCGGCTCCAGGGACACCTCGGCGACGATCGGCTGGCCGAGCAGCTCCACGCGAACGCGCTGACACTC
>PMPX01000165.1 GCA_003169235.1 Acidimicrobiaceae bacterium
CCAGCGTGCCCGGCTCAGGCCGGCGGACATGACGGCGAAGGCGACGACGAGGAGCGCCTCGTCGAGCATGGCCTCGGGCGCGCCGGCGAGGATGACGCTCGCGAAGGCGATCCCGAGAAGGATCGCCCAGCGCCATCGCCCGTCACGAACGATGTGCAGCACGGCCAGGAGCATCCACGGGATGGCCACGAAGCCCTCGGTCATGTCCACGTGGTTGACCTGGCTCAACGCCGGCCCGGCGAACGCGAACGTGGCTGCGCCGAGCAGGCACGCCACCGTGGAGAGGGTCAACGCGCGGAGGAAGACGTACATGCCGACGCCGATCGCGGCATACACCGTGACCTCGGTGGCGATCCAGGCGGCCCGGTCGGGCAGGACGGCGAACAACCACGTGAGGGGGTAGAACGCGCCGGCGTTGAAGTCCGCCATCAGAGGCGAGCCGCTGAAGATGTACTGGTTCCAGAAGGGCAGCTGCCCGTGGCGCACCATGGAGCCGACCAGCACGCGCAGCGGGTAGTTCTGCTGCAGGTTGTCGCCCGTGATGAGCAGGTGCCCACCGATGAGGTCGGGCAGCACGAAAGCGGCCGCCGGGATGGCGACCAGCACGGCGTAGGGCCACAGGGGCCCGCAGTGCGCTCGGAGTCGGTTCACCGGTGAGGAGAGGCCTTCCGGGCGTTCGGGCGCCTGCGCCCAGGAGGGCGGTCCGGCGTTGGGAAGGGCAAGCGGCGAAAGCTAGCCCGCCACCCTGGGAACCCGCGACCCCCACCACGGAGCCGACCCTGGAACGATGCGGTGCAGCCGGTCAGCCCCGGTACCCGTCGACCCCGAGGACCAGATCTCGCACCCGTTTCCCTTCCGTTTCCGTGACAGCCGGATGTCACATCCGTGACAGCGGGAGTTTCCCCCTGTAGCCTGGGAGAGCCCTGAGAATCCTCATGCGGAGGCGCCCCGGTTCCCAAATTGCGCGACCGCTGTGACAGAATCACTGCAGTTTGATGACGAATTCGGCACCCGCGGCTCCCGCCGGCGGGAGCCCAGGTAAGGAAGCCCGATGGAGCTCGTGACCCCGAGCGCAGCCACCAACTCCACGACACCCCACGAGACGCCGGACGACGACGCCGCGGCGCCACCGGAGGCTCGCCTCTCGCTGGCCCGCACCGCTGTCGGCGGGCTCGTCGGCACGACCGCCATCGTCGTCGGCACCATCCTCGGTGGCCAGTCGTTCGAGACCCACCTCCCCGGTGCGTGGTTCTTCGGCATGCCGGGTGGGCTCTTCGGGTCGCAGGGCGCGAGCGGCAACCTGCCGCCGGTGGCCGCGCTGGCCCTGGTGTTCGGCGGGTTGATCCTCCTCACCCGCGTCTGGGTCGGCTTCCTGGGCCACCTCAACCGCCATCACGGGTTCCCCGTCAAGCGCGTCGTGCTCGTCGTGGTGGTCTGGGCCGTGCCGCTGTTGCTGGCGCCGCCGCTGTTCAGCCGGGACGTGTACACGTACGCCGCACAGGGCGAGATGGTCAGCCACCACATCGACCCGTACTCCTACGGGCCGAGCGTGCTCGGGGCCACGCCGTTCAACCAGATGGCCGACGCCACGTGGTCGCGCACGGAGTCACCGTACGGACCGACCTTCCTGGAGGCCGACGGAATCCTCGACCAGGCGTCGGGCCACGAGATACTGGCCGACCTCGTGCTGCTCCGCCTCCTCGAGGTGGCGGGTATCGCGCTCATGGTCGCGGCGACGCCGACCCTGGCCCGCTCGCTCAGACGCGACCCCGCCCACGCGGTCCTGCTCGGGGCGGGATCGCCGCTCGTCCTCCTGTCCTTGGTGGCGGGAGAGCACAACGACGCCCTGATGCTGGGGCTCCTGCTCGCCGGCTTGGCCGTGGCGAAACGATTCGGCACCGTTCCCGGCGTGATCCTGTGCGCGCTCGCGGCCGGAGTGAAGTCCCCCGCCGCGCTGGGTGTCCTCTTCCTCGGGTGGGTCTGGGCCGGCCCGGCGGCGTCGACTCGCCGCCGCATCGGCCACACGGCCGCCGCCGGACTGATCGCGCTGGCGACCTTGGAGGTGATGGCCCTCGTGTCGGGGACGGGGTGGGGCTGGGTCCGCACCACCGCCACGGCCGGCTCGTCCTTCACCGGCGTCACGCCCATCAACGTCGTGGCGCGGACGGTGTCCATCGTCAGCCACGTGCTGCAGGTACCCATCTCGACCCTGGCGGCGCGGCCGGTCTTCATCGTGCTGGGCCTGCTGATCGCCGTCTACGTCGGGTACAGGCTTCTCCTGCGCTCGCCCCGCGACGGCGTGGTCCTGTGCCTCG
The DNA here is from genome assembly GCA_003169235.1 of Acidimicrobiaceae bacterium. Taxonomy (GTDB): domain Bacteria; phylum Actinomycetota; class Acidimicrobiia; order Acidimicrobiales; family RAAP-2; genus Bog-473. The sequence continues at coordinate 2,316 of PMPX01000165.1, forward strand.
GCCTGACGCTGCTGGTCCTCGCGCTGTTGGGACCGATCGTCTGGTCCTGGTACGTCACCTGGGGGGTCGTGGTGCTGGCGCCGGCCGCCTACGGGCGCCTCCGTACGGCCCTCATCGTGATCAGCACGTTCTGGGCCTTCGCCGGCATGACCTCGGTGCACAACATCTACCTGCGGATGCTCCACACCTTCTTCGTGACGGATCTCCTCCTCGTGGCCATGCTCCTGGCGGTCGCCATCATGCCGCTCGGGCAGTTCTCGGCGGTATCGAGGCTCGCCCGCCCGGTGCGCCTCTCCCGCGGTGACGACGACGGCACCCAGCGGGGTCCCCGCCTCGGGGGCGGTGTGCTGACCGGTGCCGGTGCCGGTGCCGGTGCCGGAGGTTCCGGCACCGCCTGAGCGGAGGCCGGCCGGCCTTCAGTCGGCCACGGCGAGCGCACTCGTGGTGTGCCCCGGCCGCAGGCGCACGACGAGCTCTCCGGGCACCGCATTGCGCGAGCCGTACTCCTCGGCGCGCTCGGCGCCCATGTAGCGGCCTCCGATCCGGGCCGCCCAGCGGCACACCTCCTCCAGGTCGTCGCTGATCTCGACCGTGCCCTCGACGACGACGAAGCTGAAGGGTGGCCGCTCGTCGTCCACGCACAGCGACGCCCGGGGGTCGCGGCGCAGGTTCCGCCCCTTGACCGTGGACTCGCCCGTGTTGAAGACCAGTGACCCGTCGTCGTCGACCTCGTACCAGACGGGCGCGACGTGCGGCCGCCCGTCCGCCCGCACGGTGGCCAGCTTCCCCGTCCGGGGCGGCGACGCGGTGAGTAAGTGCCGCACCTCCACGTCGCTCATCGGGCGGTAGGTCACTCCTCCGGGCCGCCCCCGTTGGCGGCGGCCGCCTCCGTCCAGGCCTGGATCATGGGGCCGAAGCTGGCGGGGTTGTAGGCATCCTCTTCGTAGGAGAACTTCATGTCGCCGGCGTAGTGCAGCACGGTGATGTTGTGGGCCTGGTGCACCGACCCGTCGCCGGGATCCTCCATCCGGTTCTCAATCCGGCAGATCCACCAGCCACGCTCCTCGTCGCACACGCACCACGCGTGCGGGAACGAGTTCATGGCCCGATTGGGCCATTCCGCCATGAGGGGTGCGATCCACTCGTAGATCTCGTCCGCGCCGTGGAAGGTGCCGAACGTGTGCTCGAGGTAGACCGCGTCGTCGGTGAAGAGGTCCGCCCAGTCGCGCCACTCCCCACTCGACGCGCACCGCGCCGCCGTGTCCATGTAGTGCTGGTGCGCGCGCTCCAGTTCCTCCCTGCTCCACGGGTTGCTCACGATTTCAGTATCCATTCGCTCATGGTGACGCTGCGCAAGGTGCTCAGGTCCGTGAAGGCGTTGATCTCGTCGATCATCTGGGTCACGTGCTCGTTCATACGAGCCGGGTCGCCGTCGGCACAGTAGAACAGCATCGGATCCGTCACGTGCTCCAGGGAGGGCCAGGCCTCCTCGACGATGCCCCTGATCGGCGGCGCCCCGTCGGTCACCGCACGGAACACGGCGTTGCGGACGTAGCGGCAACGCGGCTGGATCGCCTCGGTGATGGGCGAGATCCGTGTGTGCCACCTGGTCATCCACTCGTCGAAGCTCAGCTCGGGATGCTGCTGCAGGAGGGCGACGGTCAGGACTCCCGGCGACCGGCTGCCGTCGGGCCAGTCGCGTGGCCCGGCCCACTGGTTCCCCCCGTAGTCGCGGTAGAGGGACTCGACGACCTCGTACCCCGCCAGCCGTTCCGCAGCCGCGGCGAGCACCTTCTCGAAGGGGTCCCGGTAGTCGACGGCATGGAGCCACACGGAGACGAGCGCGTGCAGCGGCGTCTCACCCTCCGGAGTGGGCACCGGGGCCGGGATGTCGCTCTCCGGGTCCCACGCGTCGATGGTCAGGCGCAGAGGGGCGAGCGACAGCAACTCGTGCGCCACCGGCCCGAGCATCACGTCCGCCACCTCGGCCCGCGTGGCCTCCCGGTCCAGCCAGACCAGGTACATCAGCTTCTCCATCGCCCCTCCCCTCTCACCAGGTGAGCCCCAGTGCCTCGCGCATCGTCGCCTCGAACTCGACATCGCCCAGCGAGCGCCGGAGCTGGAGCACCAGTGCCGCGTCCTTGCCGACCTCGACCCGCAGCGGCGTGGACGGATCCTCGAGGGCATCGGCCACCGCGGCACCGACGACCTCGGGCCCGGGCCTGCCCTCCGGCCCCGTCAGCGTGGCCACCGTGCCGCCCCACTGGGCGTGGAGGTCGGCGTAGACGGCGGGGCCCTCGTGATCGTCCGCGTGCTTCATGCCGGGGGCGATGTAGCCGGGCTCCACGATGACGACCCGGATCCCGAAGTGCCCCAGCTCGAAGTGCAGGGTCTCGGACAGTGCCTCGAGCGCGTGCTTCGAGGCGGCATAGGCACCCTCGAGCGGCGTGCCGATCTTGCCCTGGACCGAGCTGATGTTCACCAGCACGCCACTGCCCCGTTCACGCCAGGACGGGGCCACGGCCTGCGCCATGCGCAGCGGCCCGATCGTGTTGACCTCGAGGACCCGGGCGAAGGAGTCGAGGGGGTAGGTCTCGAGCGGGCCGTAGCCCGTGAGGCCCGCGTTGTTCACCACGGCGTCCAGCTCGCCCGCCGCCGACAGCGCCGCCCGGACCGACTCGGGATCGCCGACGTCGAGCGCCAGCACGTGGGCCGCGGGGAGGCCGGCCAGCAGCGTGACGTCCCGGGCCGTCGCCACGACCTCGTGCCCCCGCGCCGCGAGCACCTCGACGGTGGCCCGACCGATGGCCCGCGCCGCGCCGGTGACCAGCACGCGCACGGCTCAGGCCCCGCCCTGGGGCGCCAGGCCGACCAGCTCCTCGCTGACCTGCCACAGGCGTCGGGCCGCGTCAGGGTCCTGCGCCCACCGCCTGGGCTCCTTCGGCCGGCACTTGACGAAGTACTCCCCGCTCACACCGGCCACCTCGGGGGAGGACGCCAGGTAGATGGACGTGCGGGCGCCCTTCGCCGGCGACAGGAAGAACGGGCCGGCGATCTTGATGCCGAAGGCGAGGAGGCCCCGTGCGTCACCGTCCGCGCCGTAGCCGGTGCGCACGGTGCCGGGGTGCAGCGAGTTCGCCGTGACGCCGCTGCCCTCGAGGCGCCGGGCCAGCTCCAACGTGAAGAGGATGTTGGCCAGCTTCGACTGCCCGTAGACCCGCATGCCTGCATAGCGGTGCTCGGACTGCAGGTCGTCGAACGGGATCCCCTGGCGCGCCGCGGCGTGCGCGGTCGAGGCGACGTTGACGATGCGCGAGGGCCCTGACGCCCGGATCCGCTCCAGCAGGAGGTTGGTCAGAAGGAAGGGGCCGAGGTGGTTCGTGGCGAAGGTCGCCTCCAGCCCGTCGACCGTCTCCGCCCGTTCGCTCAGCACCGCTCCCGCGTTGTTGACGAGCACGTCCAGCCTCGGGGCGACGTCGAGGATCTCCGCCGCCCCGCGCCGCACCGACGACAGGTCGGCCAGGTCGAAGACCACGAGCTGGCACCGCCCCTCACCGCCGGTGCGTTGCGCCAGCGCAGCGATGGCGGCACGGCCCTTGTCGGCGTTCCGTGCGGTCACCAGGACCCGGGCACCCATGGTGGCCAGCGCCGCCGCGGTCTCGAAGCCCATGCCGGAATTGCCACCCGTGACCACGACCGTCTTTCCCTGCATGTCGGGCACCGCGTGCTGCCTCCTCGTGACGGGCAGGCGTCAGCATTCCACACCGCCGTACGCGGGTCCGGCTCACCGCCAGGTGTCGCGTGCCTCCACCAGCCCCCGTTCCGGGTGGAGGAAGCTGCCGCTCAGCGTCCGCTCCGCCGTGCGCATCTGCCACCGCAGCAGCTCCTGGGTCGCCTCCCACGCCGCCGCGCCGACCGCGTCGCCTCCGTCCACCAGCAGGTTGTGCGTCTGCCCGGGGTCGGACTCGAGGTCGAACAGCAGCGGCGGGAGGACTCGCGACGCGGCGGCGAACTGGACGTACTTGTGGCGCCGTCCGCGCGAGACGGCCAGGGAGCAGTGGCTCATCGGGATGCCGAGCACCGACTCGGCCCCTGCGTTGGCCGGGTCCGAGAAGCTCCACTCGAAGTGCGCCGTGTCGCGCCAGTGCTCGGGAGTCGGCTCGCCGCGCACGAAGGGCGCCAGCGACCAGCCGTCCGCCTGCAGGGGCACGTCCGCGCCCAGGAACTCGCAGATGGTGGGGAGCACGTCGACCGACTCGGTCACCGCCCGTAGGACCGAGCCCCGGCCCCCGTCGGCCTCCGGGCGGGGATCCACGACGATGAGCGGGACGTGGTAGCTCTCGTCCCAGTAGCCGAGCTTCTCCAGGAGCCAATGGTCGCCGCCCATCTCACCGTGATCGCTCGTGAGGACCACCATGGTCGAGTCGGCCAGCCCGCTGTCACGCAGGTAGTCGAAGAGCGGGGCCAGCCCGTCGTCCACCTCGCGCTGGGCTCCGTAGTAGGTGGCACGCACCTGGCGGCGCTCCCGCTCGTCCTGCGGCGCCCCGACACCGGGGACCCCCATGGCGAGCGCCGCCAGCGGATGGATGGCAGCCTCCTGCTCTCGTGTCGGGCACCCCACGAAGGGCCCGACCGCGTCGGCGGGGTACAGATCGTGGTAGCCCACCGGGTTGCGTCGCGGCGGATGGGGGCGGATGAAGGAGGCGTGGAGGAAGAACGGCCGGTCGCCGTTGCGCTCCAGCCACCGGACGACCTCCTGGCGCACGAACGTCGTCTGTGACAGCTCGGCCGGAAACCGCGTGGGAGCCCAGGTCGAGCCGTGCGCGTCCGCGCCGGGGAACCCGTCGATGGGCCGGTAGAGGTCGTGCGGGTCGGCCGGCACCTCGACGCCCTGGGCGGCCAACCAGCGTCCCCATGCCGGGCTCCCCTGCTCCCAGGGATCCTCGAGCAGGGCCCGGAACCCCGGCAGGATCCCCTCGTAATTGGACAGTCTCGGATCGCCCGCCGGAACCGTGCGGGGATCGACCGAGGTGTCGGTGTACCCGAAGAGGACGGGGTCGTAGCCCAACTCCCGCGCCACCAGTGCCACGTTGGTGAAGCGAGCGTCCAGCGGCGTGCCGTTCAGGATGGACCGGTTCCGGTGCTGATAGGTGCCGGTGTAGAGGCACGCCCGGGACGGGCCACACGGCGCCGCGTTGGCCCAGTGGTTGGCGAAGAGGACGCCTCGCGCCGCCAGCGCGTCGAGCGCCGGTGTCTCCACCACCGGATGGCCGAGGGCCGAGAGGCAGTCGCCGCGCCATTGGTCGAGCGTGACGAAGAGCACACTGCGGGACGGCGGCATGCCCCACTCTTGCCGATGACGGGCTCGAGCCGCGGCGACCGACTGGACGGCGCGGCACCCGGCCGCCGCGGGCTCAAGACGTGCGGACCGACGCCCCTCCGAGCCTGGTCCCGAACCCGATCAGCCAGGAACCGACCCGCGGCGCCACGGCCCGACGCATCGCTCGGCCACCGGCAACCGGGCGTCCGGTGGCCGAGCGCTGCGTCTCGCCCGAGTCGCTCATGGCCGCCACCGGCCGCCGCGCGGCCCGCCTGGTCCCGGCCCCCGCCATCAGCTCCTGTCGGTGGGCGTCGGCCTGGGTGTGCACTGCCCTCGCTTGGATCATCGAATTCACCTCTCTGGATCGCTCCGCTCCCTGTTCTGCGCCCCCTCCAAGCGTCCTGTCATCGTAACTAATGTTTGACAACGAATCAAGGATATTCTAATATAGCTCCATGCCTATGCTCACTGAGGTCGCACCGCCGACCACCACCTCGGTCATGGCGGCTCCGTCGCTGGCCTGCGATCTCTCGTGGCTTCTCTCCGTGGCCGCTCGTCCTTCGATGCAGGCCCGGTACCCGCAACTCGCCGAGATGTTCGACGGACGTGAGGACCTGGCGGATCGGGTCCGCGGCTTCTGGGGCGAGGGCTCCGAGGAGACCTGCTTCACCGAGATGCAGATCCTGGCCAACCACTCCGGGGCGATGGCCGAGACCGACGCCGACGTCCTGTGGCAGGCGATCGAGGCCGGCGTGCGCACCATGCCTCTCGACCTGGAGATGCCGTCCGAGAGGCCCGAGGACCGCGCCGTGTTCCTGGACCGGTTCCGCCAGCTCCGGGAGTCCCCGGACCTCCTGGCGTCGTACCTCGACCTCCTCAGGGAGGTCTGGGCCCCGGTGGACGACACGTGGCAACAGGCGCTGCCCGTCATGGTCGAGGCCGGTCGCCACGTGGTGGCGCAGTACGAGCGTGGGCGGTCATTGGAGACACTTATACCGATGGGGTGTGACATCCTCCGGGAGCGGATGCCCGACATCCTCTCCGCGGTGGAATCGGGGCGGCGGACGCTCCTGTTCGTGCCGTGCCTGTTCTTCGGGTCGTGCATGTACCTCGAATTCCCCGGGCTCGTCCTGATCGGGACCGGCGTCGGCCAGGGCGACGTGGAGGCCCGCGCCCGCACCGAGTCGGTGGCGCGACGCCTCAAGGCGGTGGCCGACCCGACGCGCCTGGCGATCCTCCACTCGCTGGCGACCGCGCCCAGCACGGTGGGCGAGCTCGCCATGCTGTTCCGGCTCGCGCAGCCGACGGTCAGCATGCACGTCAAGGTGCTGCGCGAGGGCGGGCTGGTCCGGTCGGAGCGGAGGGCGGGGAGGCTGCGGCTGAGCGCCGACGCCGGCGCGGTCGAGGCGCTGCTCGGCGAGCTACGCCGGGCGATCCTTCAAGACGACGGCGCCAGCACCACCGGCAGCGACCGTATGCCGGCCACCGTCGTCGAGAGCACCCGCTCGGCGGAACCCGTCACCGCGTAGTCGGGGAAGCGGGCCAGGAGCTCCTCCAGGAAGACCCGGCCCTCCAGGCGGGCGAGGCTCGCCCCGAGGCACACGTGCTCGCCGAACCCGAAGGCCAGATGCTTCGGGTTGGTCGGCCGCCGGACGTCGAACCGTGCGGCGTCGTCCCCGAAGACCAGCTCGTCGCGGTTGGCCGAGGCGTACAGCATGCACAGGTAGTCGCCCTGGGCGATCCGCGTCCCTCCGACCACGGTGTCCGCGGTGGCCGTCCGGCAGAAGGCGTGCACGGGCGTGACCCAGCGCAGGCACTCCTCCACGCCGCCGGGGACCAGCTCGCGATCGGCGGCCAACGCGGCCCGCTGATCGGGGTGCTCGTCGAGCACGAGCGCCGACCCGGACAGGAGCGTGCGCGTCGTCTCGTTGCCCGCCACCAGGAGGGTGAGGAGGAACATGAAGAGCTCCTCCTTGCTCAGCGGGCACCCGTCGACCTCGGCCTGCACCAGCAGCGACACGAGGTCCTCCCCCGGCCGATCGCGCTTGGCCCGGATGTGCTCCACGATGAACCCCGAGAGCTCGCCCAGCGCGGCCATGGTCTCGGCCGGAGGCAGGTCGGGCGACTCGATCGCCGCGTCGGACCAGCGGCGGAAGTCCTCCCGGTCGGCCTCGTCGACGCCCAGCAATTCCGCGATCACCGTGATGGGGAAGGGCGCGGCCAAGGCGGCCACGAAGTCGATCTCCTCGCCCGGCTCGACGGCGTCGAGCAGATCGGCCGCGCACGACCGGATCGACCCGGCCAGCCCCGCCAGGGCCCGGGGCGTGAAGCGGCGGTTGACCAGGCTGCGGAAGGCGGCGTGCTCGGGAGGGTCCATGTGGAGGATGGAGGGCGCCGCCATGGCGGTGGCGCTGGTGCGGATCGGGTCGTTGACGAGCGCTCCCCGGCCGGAGCAGAAGCCCCCCGGGTCGCGGCTGAGGTCCCGGATGTCCGCATAGCGGGTGACGGCCCACAAACCGGGAGCGCACTCGTGCACGGGGTCCTCGTGGCGCAGGCGAGCCAGCACCTCGAAATAGTCCTCCCTGGCGAAGAAGGCGGCGTCACGTGGATCGATGCGCTGGTCCCCGGGCACGGGGCGAGCGTACTGTGCAGCGCCATGCGGACCGAATGCCGATCCACCGCCCACGTACGGTCGTGAGCGACCCGGGCGCATCCCCGTTCCCCGCCGCCGGCGAGCACGCCCCGCTCAGCGGTCTCGACGAGTTCCTGATCCACAACGCACCCTTCCCCGTGCGCGTGATGTGGACGCCCGACGCGCAGGCCTACGAGCGCGTCTGGTTCACCTGCCAGGACAGGGTGGGCGAGCTCCTCGCCGTCATCGGCCTCGCCTTCTACCCGAACCTGGGCACGGCCGAGGCGTTCGCCATCGTCAACGTCCGCGGGCGCCACACGACGGTCAGGGCCCACCGGAAGCTCGCCACCGACCGCATGGACATGGTGCTCGGCCCCTTCAGCTTCGAGGTGGTCGAGCCCTTCCGGCAGTGGCGCCTCCGCCTCGACCCGGCCGCCAGCGAGCACGGCATCGGGTACGACATCACCTGGCTGGACACCAAGCGGCCCGTCTTCCGCCAGCTCGGTGCCGGCATGATCGTCGGTGGCCGTGCCGTGAGCCCCGTCGCCGGGTACGACGGCTTCGGGCGCCAGGAGGGCTGGGTCGAGTCCGCCGGCGAGCGCTTCACCCTCTCCCCCGCCACGCACCTCGGCACGCGCGACCACCACTGGGGCACCCGTGACGGCGTCGGAGGCCCCGGTCGCTACATGGGGATGCAGCACCCCCACAGCGGTGAGTGGGTCGAGTTCGAGGAGCTCGGGATCTGGGGCGACCACGTGCTCTACAACATCGGCGACGCCCGCCGGCGCAGCGCCACCCTCGCCAGACGCGTCCACCGCATGCGCTTCGAGCCCGACACGCACCTGCTCCGGAGCGGTGAGGTCGACCTCGTCTTCGCCGACGGCTCGGTCAAGACCATGACGTTCGAGCGCCTCGGCAACCAGATCGCCTTCCTGCGCTGTGGCCTGTACGGCGGCCCCAACGGCGGGACGCCGGACGGCGACCTGTGGCACGGCATGGCGGTGGCGCAGGGGGACGAGGTCGTCGTGCACGGCGAGACCTTCGACGTGAACGACCCCGCGGTGCGCAGCCGGCTGGCCGGCCAGGACCAGCACCACTGCCGCGTCGAGTGCGACGGCGAGGTGACCTACGGGCTGGTCGAGCCCTACGACACGCTCTGCTACGAGGTCGCCAAGGCCGGGGTCATGGGCTTCTCGCTCCTCGATCCGGCGACCTGAGCCTGCTCCGGGCCTCGTCGGCCGACGCCAGCCGCTCGAGGAGCACACCACCCATCGGGTTGTCCGCGCGACGCGGATCGCCGGTGATGCGCTGGTGGCGATCGTTGATGGCCAGGGCCCGCACCAGGGCGAAGACCTCGTGCCAGGCCAGCTCGTCGTCCGCCACGGCGGGTCCGCCGGCCCGCTCGTAGCGCGCCAGCGCCTCGGCCCGGCCGGGGAAGCCCGGTACCCGGCGCCCGAAGAGCGACTCCATCATCCACTCGAGGCCGAAGTGCCAGCCGAGGTCCATCCCCGGCGGACCGAGAGAGGCCAGGTCCCAGTCCAGCACGGCCGTCACCCGGTGTGCGGGGTCGAAGACCAGGTTCCCGAGCCGGACGTCGCCCCACAGGAGGACCGCGGCCCGCTCGGGCGGCAGGCTGCCCTCGCACCACGCGAGCGCCGCGACCAGGGCAGGCAGCGGGTCGCCGTCCGACGACCAGTCCACGTAGGAGGTCCACCGGTCGAGCGCGTCGCGCAGCCCGAGCCCGGGCAGGGACGCATCGAGGCCCGCGGCCTTCCAGGGCACCGCGTGCACGGCCGCCAGCGTGTCGAGCAGCGCCTCGTACAGGCGCCGCTGGGCGCCGGGGTCGGCCCCGGTGACGTAGGGGTCGAACACGGGAGCCGGGCCGGGGATGTCGCCATGGACCCTGGGCATGACGAGGAAGGGAGATCCCACCCAGCCGGGATCGGTGACGACGAGGGCCGGCGCCGGGGCGGGCACGCCGGCGGCGGCCACCACGTTCTGCACGACCGCCTGGGGGCCCAGGTCGTAGCCGGGGAAGGTCGGCTCCAGGGGCGGCAGCCGGACGACGATGCCGGGGTGCCCCGGACCGAGGTCGACGAGGACCGTCTCGTTCGCCAGCCCCCCGTCGGCGTGACCGAGCGCCGCGATGCCCGGCGGGCGGCCGGCGGCGTCCCCGCCTCCGGGCACGAGCTCGGGATGGGCCGAGATCCAGCGATCCAGGCCCTCGCGCAGTGCTGCGTCGTCTCGCCGACCACCCGTGGCCACCTAGGGAAGGTAGACGACGGCGCGCCACCGCCCCGTCATCTCGGCCCGGCACAGGGCGGTGCCGGCCCGCACGCACCAGTCGACCACGTCGGCCTCCCGGGCCTGCACCGGCGTCCGCACGACCAGGCCGCGACGGACGTGGTCCTGGCGCACCACCCAGCCTTCGGGGATCGCCACCCCGACCTCGGCCAGGCGGGCCACGGCCTTGGTTCCCGTGGGGTGCATGAGCCCGACGGTCATCCCCTCGGTCTGACGACGGTCCCGCTTGGCGGGCATGACGGTCGCCATCGTGACCGGTGGTGTCCGGTTGCCGAAGAAGGCGAAGAGCCCGGTGGGCGGCTCGACGTCGACCACCTCCTCGTCGATGCCGGGCATCAGGTTCAGCCAGCCACTCCCCGCGGCACGCAGGTTCGCCAGCGCGGCGGCGACGCCCGCCACCTCGGGTGGGGTGAACTCCACGGTCCTCGTCTCGCGCCGGCTGCTCACGGGCGCAATCCTGACACCAGGCGCTCCACCACCTCGCAGGCGGGCCGGGCCTCGGCCCGGCGGTGTGCCGTCCCCGCGTACAGGCTCATGCGCCCGAGGTCGCCCACCTCGGCCGCGGCGGCCCGGATCGGGCGGGTGGCGTTGTTGACTTCGGGGTAGGCCGCCGGTGCGTCTGGGTGCTCGCGCACCATGGCGGTGACGAGGGCCCGGGCCCGGCGCCCGCTGAAGGCCCGGGTGACGGCGGTCGCGTCCAGGCCGGCGGCCACCAGCGCGTCCTTGTGGGCGGGCGGGGCACCGCTCTCGGGGCAACGGAGGAACGCGGTGCCGACCTGCACCAGGGACGCACCGCGCGCCAGGAGGTCGACGACGGCTGCCGGCCCGCTCACCCCTCCCGCGGCGACCAACGGCACGAGGGTGCGGCGGCGGACCGCAGCCAGCAGGGCGCGCAGCGGCCGGTCCTGGTCGGGCCGGTCGTCGTTGGCGAAGCCGGCCCGGTGCCCCCCGGCCTCGCAACCCTGCAGGCACAGGGCGTCGGGACCCGCCCCCAGGGCGACGGCGGCCTCCTCGGCCGTCGAGGCCGTCAGCACCACCAGCGACCCCGCCGCCTGCAGCGACCCGACGACCTCGGGCTCGGGGACGCCGAAGGTGAAGCTGACCAGCGCGGGTGGTCGCGCCAGCAGCACCTCGAGCTTCTGTGGGTAGTGGTCGTCGTCCCACGTCGCCCGGCCCGGTGCCACACCGAGTGCGACCGCCTCGGCGGCAAGGGAGCCCACGTAGGCGGCGACACGTTGCGGATCCGCCGCCGGACGCCCGGGGACGAACACGTTGACGCCGAAGGAGGCCACGCCCGCGGCGCGCACGTCCGCCATGTCCGCCGCCAGCGCCTCGGCCGTCTTGTAGCCGGCGGCCAGGAAGCCGAGCGCGCCCGCCCGGGCCACCGCCGTCACCAGCGCGGCCGTCGTGGCACCCGCCATGGGCGCCACGACGAGGGGCCACCGCGACAGTCCCGCCAGCCGCCGCGTCGTCTCGGAGGGATCGGGGCTCGGGGGTGGCACGTCCCAGGCTGGCCCACGGCCGCTACTGTGCGCTACTCGTGGACCTCGACCTCGTCACCACGCTGCGCAGCACGGGCGCGGCGCGCCAGTTCCACCCCGAGCCGGTCGCCGACGACGTGCTCGAGCGCCTCCTCGACACGGCGCGCTTCGCCCCGAGCGGCGGGAACCGGCAGGGCTGGCGGGTCATCGTGGTCAAGGATCCGACCACCCGGCGGTCGCTCCGGGACCTCTACCTCCCGGGCTGGTACGACTACCTGGCCCAGTCGG
>PMPX01000225.1 GCA_003169235.1 Acidimicrobiaceae bacterium
CCGACGAAGCCGAACTTCCAGTCCTCGTTGCGGTGGGCGGCCGTGCTCGACACCCGGGCCGGCTCCGGCCGCCGCGGTGGCTCGGGGTGCAGTTGGCCGCGCCAGGACAGGAACTTGGCATAGGTGATCGGTGCGCCGTTGGCCACTTGGCCGGCCACGGGCCGGGTGGGGTGCCAGCCCGCCAGCGCCTCGGTGGTGCGCAGGACCACGGCGTCGGCGCCGTCGGCCAGGTGCAGCACGGCGATGGCCGTGCCCGCCGGGACCGCACCGCCGGCCATCGACTCCAGGGCCGAGGCGAGCACCAGCAGCGGGTGGGCGGCGCCGCTCTGTCCCACGGTGGTCGTCAGGTCGTCGACCACCACGCCCTCGGCGAGTGCCAGCTTCTTGGTGAGGCCCGTCACGGCGCGCCCGTGCATGCCGGTCACGACCAGCCGGCCGACCCCGTCCGCCTCCAGCCCGGCCGCCGCCAGGGCCCGGGCGAGCGCCTCCCGGCCGAGGGCCAGGTAATTGTTCTCGCCGAAGCGCTCCTCCCAGAGTTTCGAGACGCGGTCGCCCGGTGACCGCCAGCGGTCGGTGAACTCGTCGGTGGCGGAGGCGGTGGACACCAGTTCGGCCAGGACTCCCGGCCCGTCCCCGATCAGCACCGCCGCGGCGGCGTCGCCGCCGGCGGACTCGTCAGCGCTCGTGGGCAGCCCGTCCCGCACGTCGGCGGCCACGACCAGGGTGGTCCCGCCGCCCCGGAGGGCGCTCACCAGGGAGCCGATGCCCGAGCGCAGCGCTCCGCCGAAGTCGTAGGCGCCGACGTCGCCGGGTAGGCGGAGGGCGGCGGCCACCGCCGTGGCGTTCGTCTTGTCCAGGTAGGCGGGTCGGGAGGTGGCGAACCACAACGCGTCCGGGGCTGCACCCGCCGCCGCCCGCAGGGCCAGCCGGGCCGCCTCGACCCCCAGCGTGGTCGTGTCCTCGTCATGGGATGCCACGGCCCGGGACCCCTTGCCGCCGCCGCTCCCCATGAAGGCAGCGATGTCCGCCCGGGCCAGCCGCCGGTAGGGCACGTAGCCCGCCGCACTCAGGATGCCTCGCACGACGCACGAGCCTAACGGGTGCCCGCGAGGCCATCTGATGGGTCGTCAGGTCGACCGGCGACCGTGCCCACCGGGCAGACTGGTCCTATGGCGGACCTCCCGGTGCCCGATGTCCCGCGACTTCCAGGCCGCCCGGACGGCCGGCTGACCGAGCGCGTGGCGGACGCCGACCGCGACCGCACCGTGACCCTGCTCCGCGAGCACGTGGTCGAGGGCCGGCTCACGCTCGACGAGTTCTCCGAGCGGGTGGGCCAGGCGCTTCAGGCCCGGACCCGGGGCGACCTCGACACCGTCATGGCCGACCTTCCGGCGGCGGCCCGGCCCACGGCCCCCAAACTCCCTGCCCGCCGGGGGCGGCGGTGGCACATAGCGATCCTGAGCGGGCACAAGACCAAGGGCCGGTGGCGGATCAGCGGAAAGGCGACCGCCGTCGCCATCATGGGCGGCTGCGACATGGATCTGCGCAAGGCCGAGATCGACGCCCCGGAAGTGGAGATCTCGGCCTTTGCCTTCTGGGGCGGCATCGACATCATCGTCCCCGAAGGCTTCGATGTGGAGCTCCGGGGGCTCTCCATCATGGGCGGACGCAGCCTGAAGCTGCGCGATGTGCCGATCGTGCCGGGCTCGCCCCGCATCGTGGTGCGCGGCTTCGCCGTCATGGGGGGCATCGATGTGAAGAGCCGGCCGAACCGCTCGAGTCGCCAGATCGCCCAGTCGGTGGCGGGCGGCGTCCTCGGCGTCCTCGATGCCATTGACGCCCGGGGAGGATCGACCGACACGGCGGCCCTCGGCAAGGACGTCCGGCGTGAGCTCCAGGCCCAGCGACGCGCCGAGCGTCGGGGTCAGCGGGACCCCGCCGGCGCAACGGCACAGCCCACCGACGGCACGGTGACGATCCTCTTCTGTGACATGGTCGACTACGCCGGCATGACGGAACGACTCGGGGATCAGGCCTCGCGGAACATCCTGCGTGAGCACCACCGCATCGTGCGCGACGCGCTGGCGCGCCACGGCGGGCGTGAGATCAACGTGCAGGGGGACGGCTTCATGGTGGCCTTCGGAGGGGTGGCCCGCGCCCTGCGCTGTGCCGCCGACATCCAGCAAGGTGTCAGCGATCACGAACCGCCCAGGGGAACAGAGCCCATCGCGGTCCACATCGGCGTGCACACGGGTGACGCGGTGGACGAGGGGGACGACTACCTCGGCCACACCGTGATCGTGGCCAGCCGGCTGGCCGACGCCGCCGGCCCGGGGGAGATCCTGGTGTCGTCGTTGTCCGAGCAACTGGTCCAGGGGTCGGGGGAGTTCGCCTTCGACGGAGAACGCGAGACGCACCTCAAGGGCATGGAGCGTGCACAGCACGCCGCGCTGCTCCTGTGGCAGCAGTGATCGACGCGGAGCTCTGGGAGCAACTCGGCCTCTACGACCCGCTTGACCCGGCGTCCGCCGAGCGGTTGGCCCTCCTGGAGTACCTCACCGAACGCGGTGCCACCGTGGAGCAGATGGTGGAGGCGCACCGCATGGGCACGCTGCCCGGNNCCATCGCCGAGCAGAGCGGCGTCTCAATGCCGCGCGTCCTGCGCGCCCTGCTCGCCGCCGGCATCCCCGCCGGACCCGACACCGAGGTGCCGGCGGAGTTGGTCGCCCTGATGGAGGCCTTCGAGCAGGGGGCGGAGCTCCTCGGCGACGAGGCGGTGCTCGCCTTCACCCGCGTCATGGGAGCGGCCGCCATCAACATCGCCGAGGCCGCGGTGGCCCTCTTCTTCTCGGAGCTCGGCCCGGGAACCGTCCGGGAGGGGCCGGACGAGCTGGCCCGGGCCAGGCTCGCCGAGACGGCCACGGTCGCGTTCACGGCGGTGCCCGACGTGCTGGCACGCATGGTGATGGATGCCTTCGAGCGGGCACAGCGCCGAGCCGAGCAGGCGCGCAGCTGGTTCGCCCCCTTCCCTGAAACCAACGCGGAGTTGGAAGGCCCGACGGAGGTGACGGCGCTGGGGTTCGTCGACCTCGTCGGCTCCACNNGGCGTGGTCGAACGCCGTCCTGGCCGGTGGCCGAGTCGTGAAGACGATCGGCGACGAGGTCTTCTTCTCCGCCCCGACGGCGGACGCCGCCTGCCGCATCGGGACGGCGGTCTGCCAGGCCGCGGGCGAGGACCCTCTCCTCCCGCCTGCCCGCGGCGCGGTGGGCGTCGGCCTGGCCACCCCCCGCGAGGGCGACTACTTCGGGCCGCTGGTGAACCTCCTGGCGCGCCTCGTCAAGGTCGGGGCACCCGGAGAGCTGGTGGTCACCGAAGCGGCGGCGGAGGAGTTGTCGCTCGTGGAGTGGTCGCTGCGCCCACTCGAGCAGACCGAATTACGGGGTATCGAAGGCCCGGTGCGGGCGTTCGTCGCGGAGCCTCGCATCACCCCTGCCTGACACCGGCCCTCGTGGCTTTCGCCTGCCGAACTTCAGCCCCTGCTCCGCCGGCGCCACCCGCCGTATCTCGTGGCCGTCACGTGCGCCGGCACCGTTAACACCGTGGNNCAAGTGGTGTTAACACCAGGAACGAGCCCGTCATGGCCGGCGTGACCACCGCGCGGTGCCGCTGACAGCGGACCCACCCCCGCTGCTGGTCCCGCTGGGCTGAGTGCGCATGGCTCCGACGCCGGATGCCCGCGTTCCCGGTCTGAGCCCGGCGCCCCGGCACTGATCGTGCGTCACCCTCCCCGACCACAGCGGAGCTGACCACATCCCCCAGGCGGGCTGGGACCCGCCTCGCTCCCTTGTGCCGCCACCGGTGCTGCTGCGCACCGCACGTGCCCGCGGCGCCGTCTCCGGCCGCCGCCGAGACATCGTGGCCCAGCGACCCGGCTGGAACCCGGCGGCGATGACGACGGTCGTGTCGCCCGGCGCGCCGGCTGCTGCGAACGACTGAGCCGGTGCCGATCCGCTCCCGCACCAGGGCAGCGGCACTCACAACCGGGCTGCCACCAATCTGCGCCCGATTCCGTAAACACCAGGGATTAGTGTTAACGGCCCATGGCGACGAGCAAATCCACCGTTGTCGGTATCCGTCTCGACCACGAGCGCCGCGCGTGGGTCGAGGCCGAGGCGGCGCGGCGCGGCGTGTCCGTGCGCGGTCTCTTCGAGGGGATGATCGACGGGGCTCGGACCGACGAGGAATCCGACGAGGCCAAGAGCGACGCCGCCGGTTCGGAGTGGACACTCGAGTCGTCGGGCGAACCGCGGGACAACGGGGTCAACGGCGGGCGGGCCACCGTCGATGCACCCATCACGTCAGTCGACCGAGCCTCTCGTATCGGGTCCCCAGGTGTTAACACTCCGTCGTCGCCCATCGGTCCGTCGCTGTGGCCCGACTTCGGATCGGTCACTGCGCTGCCGGGTGGCATGATCCGCGGCGCCATCTCGCTCACGACGGGACTCGTCAAGACCAGCAGCCGCTGCGCGTTCAGTCGACT
>PMPX01000294.1 GCA_003169235.1 Acidimicrobiaceae bacterium
ACCACGTACCAGGAGCCCCCCGACCGCTTTGAGGCGGGGACGGGCAACATCGCGGACGCCATCGGTCTTGGCGCAGCTCTTGACTATGTCGACCGGGTCGGCCTGGAGAGCGCCGCGCGTTACGAGCACGAGCTGCTCGGCTATGCCACCGGACGGCTGGGAGAAGTCCCGGGCCTGCGCCTCATCGGTACGGCCCCCGACAAGGCCTGTGTGCTGTCGTTCATCCTGGCCGGGTACCGGCCGGAGGAGGTCGGCACGGAGCTCAATCGACAAGGCATCGCGGTGCGCGCGGGGCATCACTGCGCGCAACCGATCCTGCGGCGGTTCGGGCTCGAATCCACTGTGCGCCCATCGCTCGCCCTCTACAACACCCGCCACGAGGTCGATCAGCTGGTCGGCACTCTGCATCGACTCGCTGCCGAACGCCCGACGCGCTGAGAGCCTCTGCGGCGGGTTCGAGGCGAATGCCAGTCACCCGCACGAGCATNNGGGAACCGCTGGAGGACCTCATCGAGGGCGACCCGACCTTCGAGACGGGCGAGCGCGGCCCCGAGACAGAAGTGGATGCCATAGCCGAAGGCGACGTGGTGGCCGACCTTGCGGTGGATGTCGAAGCGGCCCGGGTCGGTGAAGCGGCGTTCGTCGCGGTTCGCCGAGGCCGTGAGCACCAACATGATGCTGCCGCCCGGGATCATGTGCCCGTAGTGCTCGACGCCGGCGGAGACGTAGCGCGCCTGTACCGGTGACGGCGACTCGTAGCGCAGCAGCTCCTCAATCGTGTTGGGTATGAGGCTGCGGTCCTCGACGAGCTCAGCCCGCTGGTCGGGATGCTCGGCAAGGACCTTGCCGGACCAACCGATGAGCCGGGTGGCCTCGGCATCGTTCGGAGTGGACGTGCTGCTGGCCCATTGGGGAAGACGATAGGGGAGATCAACGGGAGGGAGAGCGGGCGCGTCGGAATGCCCGCCGCGGGGCCAGGGTGTCACAACGTGTGGACAACGAGTCGTGACCTCTTGCGAAATCGTGCGACCGTCGGCTCTCAAGGCCGATGGAAGCGTGGTCGATACAGGCAATGCACGCGGATGCGTTGTGCGAACGGGTTCCAACGGACGAGCGGGGGGTGCGCGGATCGTGACCGACGGAGGCGGAATGCGGCTCATGGACCGCGTGGAGCTCGACGAGTGGCTCGGTCGGGCCCGCCGGACCTGGAGCCCGATCAAGGTCGCGGGGCGGCAGTTCGACGCCATCGTGCGCGATGACGGGGACGTTCCCGGTGTGGCCGCCTACGACCACCTGTACGACGCGGCCAACCTGGCCGTCGCTTGGCTGGACGACAACCCCTGTCCCGACGAGTCTGTCGCGACGCGCTTCAGGGCCCAGATGATGGCGTACCGCGCCATCGCCGACACCGTGCGGTCCACCATCGCCGATGAGGACGGCGACCGGATGGTCGAGCAGCTCGGCCACCTGTGTGTCGTGGTCGACCAGCATGCGGCAGCGATCGACGAGCTGGCCGTTCCAGGGTCGTGGCACGAACCCGAGGACGGTCGGGAGGGACCGCTCGTCGAGCACTACCGACGTCGAGTCCCACGCCAACCCGCAGGCTGGGACGGGACCTGTCACATCGAGGGCGAGTCATCTGCGAGGTGGCGAGAGTGCCAGGTGACCGACATCTCCATGCACGGTCTCGGCATCACGCTCGACCACCCTGCGCCGGACCAGCTCGTGCACCGCCGCGTCGCCGTGGATGTACCCGCCGTCGGTGCGCCGGTCAGCATCCGACTCGAGGGCGAGGTCCGGAACGCGGTGCGGACGCCGGGGGGAGGCGTCCGGGTGGGCGTCGAGTTCGACGGGCTCGCGCCACCAGATGCGCAGCACCTCACCGGCGGCACGTGACCCAGGGCGGGTGAGAAGGGGCCGCCCGGCCGAACCGGTCGCCCGTGTGGGTACTGTCGGGACATGGTGATGTCGGACCGGCCCGAGGTGCAGACCGCCTCGTGGCCCATTGCGGCGGTCGACGTGGCGGCCCTCGCCTCCAATTTCGTCAGTGCGATCGGCCGACTGCCCTTCCGCGATCCGTGGCGTGGCCCGAGCCATCCGCCCCGCAACATGGCCGTGTCGGCGACCAGGGAGCTCGTGCGGTCCCTGCTCGGATACGCCACATCGCTCCCCATCGACGAGTTCCGCGCCCTGGAGCGGGTCCTCGACGGGGTCGCCGGCCGGGTCCTGCCCCCGTTCGTGGCGCTGCAGGGGGTCGCGAGCCAGCCGGACGAGATCGGTGGGGTGCCGGGGGTGTGGTTCCGCCCCCCCTCAGGGGCGGAACCCGACGGCGCCAGCGGGTCGGGGACGATCGTCTACCTGCATGGGGGCGGGTACATCGGCACCTCGCCGCGGATGTACTCCCTCTTCATGGCGCACCTCGCCAGGGTCACCGGGTGCACGGTGTTCGCCGCCGACTACCGGTTGGCGCCCGAATTCCCCTTTCCCGCGGCGGTCGAGGACGTGATCTCCGTCATCGAGCACCTGAGGCGAGGCGGCCTGGTCTGCGAGGACCTCCTGGTGGCCGGAGACTCCGGCGGCGGGGGCCTGCTCGGCACGGTGCTCCACCGAATGGAGCAGGAGGAGCTCGGGCGCCCTGCCGGCGTACTGCTGTTCTCGCCCGAGGTCAGCCTCACCCTCAGCGAGGACTCGGTCACCGAGAACGCACCCCTCGACGTGCTTCCGTGGAACATCCCGATCAATCCCTATCTCCACGGCGTCGATGCCGACGACGCCCGGGTGGACATACTCCTGGACGACCTCAGCCGATGGCCCCCCACCTTCGTCGTCTACGGCGCCGACGAGATGTTCCGCGACGCCGTCCGTGCGTTGGTGAAGAAACTGCGGAGTGCCGGGGTGCCCCACGTCGCCTCGGAGGTCGAGGGAATGTTCCACGTGTTCCCGTTCCTGCTCCCATGGGCGAAGGAGAGCAGGAACGTGTACGAGCAGGTCGGCGAGTTCGTCCGGTCCGTTCTCGCCGCAGGGCCCGAGGCGGTCAGCTGATGCCTCCAGACGCCCACCCGCCCGAGCCCGCGCCCGCGGGCCCGGTCCGCCTCTTCCTGGCCGACGTCGACGGCACTCTGGTGACTCCCGACAAGGTGCTCACCCAGAAGGCGATCCAAGCGGTGCACCAGCTCCGGGAAGCCGATGTGCTCTTCGCCATCACCAGCGGCCGCCCGCCCAAGGGCATGTCCATGCTGATCGAACCCCTTGGGCTGACCACGCCGATCGCAGCGTTCAACGGCGGGCTGATCATCGAACCCGACATGACGGTCATGCAGCAGAAGCTGGTCCCGGAGTCGCTGGTCGGGCCCCTGCTGACCCTCCTCGAGTCGCATGGCCTCGTCACGTGGATCTACCGAGGCGCGGACTGGTACGTGCGCGACCTCGGCGGTCCGCACGTCGACAAGGAGGCGGCCACCGTCCAGTTCCAGCCCATCGTCGTCGACAGCTTCGATGGCCTCGCGGACCAGGTCGTGAAGATCGTGGGCGTCAGTGACGACGCCGACGCCATGGCCAGGGCCACCGAGGCGGCCCGGGATCAGTTCTGCGACGACGTCACCGCGGCGCAGTCACAGCCGTACTATCTCGACGTCACCCACCCGGATGCGAACAAAGGTGGCGTGGTGAAGTTCCTCTCGTCNNCCGGTCGTCCTCACATTGGCCAAGATCCTCGATATCGCGCCAGCGCAGATCGCCACGATCGGCGACATGCCGAACGACGTGTTGATGTTCGCTCACTCCGGCCTGAGCATCGCGATGGGCAACGCGACGAGTGAGGTGCAACGCGCCGCCCGCATGGTCACCACCAGCGATGAGAACGAGGGGTTCGCCCATGCGGTCCAGCGGTTCATCTTGAAGGTCACCTGAACAGTGCGCAGCACAGTCCCGAAGGAGGAATGATGGCCAAGGTTCTCTACACGGCTCGGGCTCACGTCACGGGCGGGCGCGACGGTCACGGACGCAGCGACGACGGCGCCCTCGAGGTGGACCTCCGCCGTCCCACGGAACTGGGTGGGGAGGGGGGCGGGACGAACCCCGAGCAACTCTTCGCCGTCGGGTACGCCGCCTGTTTCGAGAGCGCCCTCGGGGTGGTGGCCGGCCGCCAGCACGTCGACGCCGGCGGGGTGGCCATCGACTCCGAGGTCAGCTTGCTCCCGACCGGGGACGGAGGGTTCAGGCTGGCCGTGGTGCTCGATGTGTCGGTTCCCGGAGTCGAGGACCGGGACGCGGCGGCGGCGCTCGTCCGAGCCGCCCACGAGGTGTGCCCGTACTCCAATGCCACGCGGGGAAACATCGACGTCGAACTACGGCTCGAGGGCACCGACATCTGAGCCCGCCGCCCTTCACCTCCGAGCGAGCCCCGGCCGTGCTGCGAGCCGGCGGGCAAAGTTGACTCACTAGGTCGGGTTTGTAAAACTCG
>PMPX01000378.1 GCA_003169235.1 Acidimicrobiaceae bacterium
GGTGGACGAGTTCCAGGACCTCAACGCCGCCCACATGCTCTTGATCAGGCTCCTGTGCGCCCCGGCCTACAACTGCTTCGGTGTCGGCGACGACGATCAGGTCATTTACGGATACGCCGGGGCAACACCCGAGTACCTGATCGACTTCGGGAAGTACTTCCCCGGCGCGCACGAGTACGCCCTGGAGGTCAACTACCGGTGCCCGCCACAGGTCGTCACTGCGGCCAGCAACGTGCTGTCCTACAACGTCCAGCGAATCCGGAAGTCGATCACGACACCGGCCGGGCGCAGCGACACGGTGGCCGGCTTCGACCCTCCCGTGCGAGGGCGAGGAGCGGTCTCGGTGATGAGCTCGCCGGCCGCACAGCTCCCACAGACCGCTGTCGACGCGATCTCGGCGTGGAGGGCCGGCGGGGTCGACGCGCGGGAGATCGCGGTGCTGTCGAGGGTGAATTCGTCCCTGCTCCCGGTCCAGATCGCACTGACGGAAGCGGGTATCCCCTGCACCGCGGCCCTCGGCCCGGCCGTGCTGAAGCGCACGGGCACCCGGACGGCCCTGGCGTATCTCAGGATGGGCCTGGCCCCGGGAGAGATCCTCCGCGAGGACCTGGTGCAGACCATCCGGCGGCCATCTCGCGGGATCGCGCCCAACGTGGTCGCCATGCTCTCGGAACGGAGCGTGACGTCGGTGGCCGAGATCCGGCGCCTGGCGGGCCGCCTCTCGGGACGCGACGTCCCGAAGCTGTCGGAGTACGCGGACGCCATCGATTCCGTCGTCGGGGCCTGCCGCACGTCCACGGCGGCTGCGTTGCGGGCCATCCGGGTCCAGGTCGGCCTCGGGGAGACGATGGACGTCTTGGACTCGTCGCGGCGGGAGGCGGACCGATCGACCCATGCCGACGACCTCCTCGCCCTCGAGTCGGTGGCCGCCCTCCACCCGAACGTGGCCACGTTCGAGCCGTGGCTCCGCGGCGTGCTCGAGCGGCCACCGGCCGAAGGGCCGGCCGTGCTCCTCTCGACCATCCACAAGATCAAGGGCCGGGAGTGGGAGCACGTCGTCCTCTACGGTGCCTCCCGGGGGCTCCTCCCCCACCGTCTGAGCGACGACGAGGAGGGGGAACGGCGCGTCTTCCATGTCGCACTGACCCGGGCGATCCGTCAGGTCCTCGTCCTGGCCGACGCCGACGAGCCGTCGCCCTTCGTGGCCGAGCTCGACGGCAGCCGGCCCCATACCCCGCTCTCCCCCGCCCCCAGGGTGGGCCGAAGTGCCGAGGGCGCGCATCGAGATCGGTCCGAGCCGAGTCGAGCCGGACCACGTCGCGAGAGGCGCAGCGCCTCACGACCGGCTCCGACCACCCCGGCCGTGGCCGCGGCGGTCGGCCTCGTCCTCGAGCACGGGGGCCATACCGGTGCGATCGTCGACCTGACCGATGCGGCGGCCGTGATCAAGGTCGGGGACTCACACCTCAAAGTTGCCTTCGGCTCTGACGTGCGGGTGGACGGGACCACGGTCATGCTCCGCTCCCCGGGAGCGGAGCCCGGACTCGACTCCGCGCAGGCCTACGAGGGTGCCC
Source organism: Acidimicrobiaceae bacterium (assembly GCA_003169235.1). Taxonomy (GTDB): domain Bacteria; phylum Actinomycetota; class Acidimicrobiia; order Acidimicrobiales; family RAAP-2; genus Bog-473. The sequence goes on from PMPX01000378.1 coordinate 1,575, forward strand.
TCCGGGAATGGCGCTCCGAGGCGTCGAAGCGGGCGACGGTGCCCGCCTACGTCGTGCTGAACGACAGCGAACTGGTTGGCATCGCCGCCCGCCGGCCCGCCACGCTGGCCGAATTGGCGAGATGCAAGGGCATGGGCCCCGTTCGCCTGGAGCGCTGGGGCGACGAACTCCTGTCCATTCTCAACGCAGTGGACGGGGAGTAACCCGCACAACGCGACGTCGACCTGTGCGTCGCCGGCTGGGACGATCAAGAAGCCATGGGGCGGTCCGGCCGGTGCCCGAGGTCGATGCCGACCACTCGTACCTCACCGCTACCGCCTTGGACGACACCGGTCTCGTCGTCGTGGATTTCGCTGACCCGCACCCCACGGCGCACGAGCTCGTTGAGCGCGTCGGCGACATCCGACACCATCAACGTCAGCCCGTCGAGTGATCCGGTCATGCCCGATGGCGCTCCAGCACCCACGTTCGCCGGGGAAGTCGGGTCCGGTGGGGGGAACCGGACCACTCGATGGTTCTCCATGACCCCGAAGTCCGCACTCAGCCGAAACCCCAGGCACAGGTGGAACTCGCTTCCCCGCTCGTCATCGGAGATCGGAACCAGCACCACCTCGAGCCGCATGTCCACCTGGCGGGTCTCACCCCCGGCCACTTGATGTGCGTTCTCCGCTTCCACCTGCGCCACCTGCGTGTGCCCCCGTAGACGAGACCTCTTGCCTTGAGGCTGCACCGCTGGGCACTTGTTCGCGCCCGTGGAGAACCCTGGTCTCCCGAGCCCTCCGGTCCTCGGCGTCCGTGACACCGGCGGAACGACCCAAGGGGACCCGCGGTGAACCAGGGTGATTCACGGGGGCCAACAGCTCCCTTCCGGTGCACACTGCCAGTTAGCACCACGTCAGCGCTTGGCGTGGATCTCGAAGGGGAGCGTGACGAATGGAGTGGAAATCCTGGTCCTGGGTGCAAGACACCGCCGCCGTCGAATCCCCGATGGAACACGACGAAGGTGCCGAGCCCCAGGAGCGCTCGCTCGCGGGCGAGGTGGTCGCTCACCTGCCGGAGTTGTGGCTGGTGGCCTGTGCGTATGAGTACATGGCCGCGGGGACGCTCTGCAAGACATGTGGGAGTCCGCTGGGAAACGGCACGCAGATGCTCATCGGTGCCGAGACGGGTGTTGCGGGGGGCGTGATGGTCACCACTGCGTGCAGAGGCCGCCGGAGGCACCAGCACGTCGCGACGGTGAGGGAGCGATCGGGTGATCTGCTGTTCGGTGGCTTCGAACGACGATGGAACCGCCGACGCCTCCGAAAGACTCTGCGTGACGCGGGGGCGGTCGTCGATTCGAATTGGACCGGGCAGCAGGGGGACGTCGCGTGATCGAGACCCAGGTGCAAGCAGATTCCAGCGTCGTGTGCCGGCCGTTCGGGCGCCTCGATTGGATCGGGTCCGTCTATCTCCGTGACGCCGTCTGCCACACACTGCGGCATGGTGTGCGGGTCGTCCTCGACCTCAGCATGGTGGACTTCATCGACTCCGATGGCGTTGGTGCCGTGTTGGGGTCCATCGGCCTCGTGCACTGCGTCGGGGGCTCGGTGAGCGTCCGCAATGCCGCTGACGACGTGGCGACCTACCTCGACGTCGCCGGCGTCAACCGACTGGTGACGGGTGAGCGCTGCAGTGGAACCGCCGGGCCATTCGCCCGTCCTCCAGAAAGGAGCACCGTATGACAACCTCGACCCCACTCCGATTCGATCTGATGCCCGAAGACGGCACAATTGCGTCCACGGCCGAGTCACTGGAAGAGCACGGGTTTGCGGTTGACGTGGTCGACGACGTCGATGCCGCCCGTGCGCTCGTCATCGGGATGATCCCCGACGGCTCTTCCGTCATGACGAACACATCCGTCACGCTGGAAGAGACCGGTATCGCATCCGCCGTGAACGAAGGCGGCCTCTTTGACTCGGTTCGCACGCGACTCGGGGAGCTGGACTTCGACAGCCAGGCTCGTGAGATGAAGGTCCTGGCCAACCAGCCGGATTTTGCGCTCGGGAGCGTGCAGGCCGTCACCCAGGACGGCGTGCTGGTGCTGGCCTCGTTCTCGGGGAGCCAGTTGGCGTCGTACGTGTGGGGTGCCGCCAATGTGATCTTCGTCGTCGGCGCACAGAAGATCGTGCCGGACCTCGACTGGGCCCGCCGGCGGATTTTCGAGCACGCGTTGCCTCTCGAGGATGCGCGGGCCTTTGCGTCCTATGGCATGAACAGCCGGGTCCGCAAGATCCTCGAGGTCCACGAGGAGGACCCGGGCCGGATTCACGTGGTCCTCGTCCGCCAGGTACTCGGCTTCTGAGTCCTGTGCCTGTCATGACAACCGCAGCAGGGGTACGCGAGGGCTATGAGCCGGATCACGGCGCAGAATCGGATCGCCGGCAATCCATCGAGCCGTACAGTGCAGAGGTCGGCGAACGAGGTTCCGCCGTCCCGGCCGGGTGGTCCGATGACAGGGCGGTCGGCCGCCGAGGGTGGTACTACTGAAGCTGGAACGCGGAAGCCGGCCAGCCCATCGCAATTGCGATGGGGACGGTGTTCGGCAATCGAATGTGCGACGACGGAGAGGAGACCCGTGACCACTGCGTTCATCTCACCAAGCGTGGCCCCGAGCGGAACGGGCTGCGTGGAGTGCCTCGAGACGGGTGGATGGTGGCTTCATCTGCGGCGTTGCGCCGAGTGTGGGCACATCGGGTGCTGCGACAACTCGCCCAGCCGGCACGCCTCAGCCCACGCAGCGACAACCAAGCATCCGATCATCTGCAGTTTCGAACCGGGCGAGGAGTGGTTCTGGGATTACCGTTCCAACGAGTTCATGGACGGCCCTGTGCTGGTGCCTCCGCGTCACCATCCGTTGGACCAGCCCGTGCCCGGGCCCGCCGGCAATGTGCCGGCAGGTTGGCAGAATCTGATCAGCTGACCACCCGAGGGAGCGCACCGCCGGTCGCGGCGTGTGACACCACAGTCTCGCGGCCCTTTCCTGGGATGATGAAGAGTTCAGGAGGGTACAGAGTCCTCCGCCTCGCTTGAAGCGCTCTGCTTCTCGTCCGAGTCCACAACTGGCGGTTTCGCAGTGAGGAGTTGCGTCAACGCCCCTGCGGCCAGGATCGCGCCTCCGACGGCCGCGGCGCGCGTCAGGGACTTGGGCAGTCGCGGCCCGATGCGCAGATCTCCCGGACCCGAGACCAACAGGCCAACGGCGAGCGCGAAGTTGGTCAGCGGGAGCTCGAACCCGCCCTTCTGCATCATCGGGCCCTGCTTGCGGTGCACCGCCGATGCCACGACCATGGTGCCCGCGATGGCCAGCGGGCCGAGCGGATCCGCGATGCCGGTGGCCGTCAGGACCCCGCCACCGAGCTCGCTGGCCCCGGCCATCGTTGCCATCACCCGTCCCGGGCGCATCCCCATGGCCTCGAAGCCCTTGCTGGTGGCCTCGAGACCCGGACCGTCGAAGCTGCCGAAGAGCTTCTGGGCGCCGTGCACGGCGATGTACGACCCGAGCACGGTTCGCGAGACGAACAAGGCGATATTGCGCATGCGTATTGACCTCCAGTTCACCCCGCGGGGCACTCAAGGGCGGCCTTCCCTTCGGCCACCTTATGAAACACTTGCTACTGAGTTATTGTAAGCTGGCCTCGATGACGGTCGATCACCGTGAGGGTGCCTGTGAGGCCATCACCCAGGTCTTCGGCCTCCTCGGCAAGCGTTGGAGCGGGCTCATCATCGTCACTCTCCTCGACGGCCAGGCACGCTTCTCCGAGCTCGCCCAGCTCATTCCGGGAGTCAGCGAACGCATGCTCTCGGAGCGCCTCAGCGAGCTGACCCACGCCGGCCTGGTCAGACGGACAGTGGACGAGGGCCCACCGGTCGGCGTGCACTACCGACTCACCCCACAGGGCGAAGCGCTCCGCCCGGCTCTGGCCGAACTCGAGCGCTGGGGCAACGAGCAGCTCGCTCCCGCCGATGAGACACACGCTCCGAGGTGACGGCGGTGACACCGAGGACCTCAGCCGAGACCAACGACGCACCGAGCCACAGGAGGCCGATGTGAGCATCATTGACGAGATACCGGAGAGTCACCGCGATCTTCTGACCTCACCGCTCACTGCGGCGCTGACAACTCTCGACGCCAAGGGACGGCCCCAGTCGACGGCGGTCTGGTTCATCGTCGATGACGACGGTTCGCTCAAGGGGTCCATCACCGATGATCGCCAGAAGTACAAGAACCTGAATCGGAACTCCGACTGCACCCTCTTGATCATCGACCCGTCCAACCCGTGGAGGACCTTGGAAATAAGGGCCGAGGCCGAGCTGACGGCGGATCCACAGAAGGCAACGGTGTCGAAGTTCGCCGAGGTGTACGGGGTCGATGAGGCGATGCTCAAGGCCAGCGGCGACAATCGCTTCACGGTGACCTACCGTCCCCGACGCGTGGTCACCAACCCTCCACCCCAGCCCTAAAGGTTCCGAGGATGTGCCCCTTCTGGCGCTGAGGGATCCGCGACGGGAGGAGGGACCGTCACGACAGCGGGTTCGAACGAAGGATGTGCATGATGGAGATCGGCGTCTACAGCTTCGGCCACCTTGCGCGGTGTGCCGATGGCTCCCTGGCCTCGACGGCGCAGGCAATCGCTGACCTCATGGAGGGGGTCCGACTCGCCGACGAGGTGGGCCTCGACTTCTTCGGCTTCGGGGAACACCACACGCGCTCCATGCCGGTCTCGGCACCGATCACGCTGCTTGCCGCGGCTGGTGCCGCAACGTCGAAGGTCCGCCTCGGCAGTACGGTCAGCGTGCTCGGCACCGACGACCCGGTCCGCGTCTACCAACAGGCGGCCACGGCCTCGGCAGTGTCGGGAGGGCGAGTCGACCTCACCGTGGGGCGTGGCTCCTCGGTCGACTCGTTCCCGCTGTTCGGTTACGACGTGTCCGACTACGACAGGCTGTTCGCGGAGAAGCTCGATCTCCTCCTCGCCGTGAACGCCGACGAGCAGGTCACCTGGTCGGGTACGACCCGGTCGCCACTGGACGACGCGCTCATCGTCCCCCGGGTCGATGGCGGCCTGAAGATCTGGCTCGGCACGGGAGGGAATCCCGGGTCCTGCGTCCGGGCCGGCGTGCTCGGGTTGCCCCTCGCCTTCGGGATCCTGAGCGGGTCGACCGAGGACTGGGTGCGCCGCGCCGACCTCTACCGCGTGGCGGCCACGCGGTCGGGACACGACCTGGACCAGCTCGACATCGCCGTGGCCAGCCACGGGTTCGTCGCCGCGGACGCCGCCGCGGCCAAGCGCCGGTACTTCGAATACGAGAGCGAGGCGTTCGCCGCGTACGCGGCCGAGCACGGCGGCCTGGGGGTGCGCGGGCGAAGCCGCGAGTCGTTCGACGCTGACGCTGCGCGGGGCGGGATGATCTTTGCCGGCGGCCCTGATGAGATCGCCGAACGGCTCGTTGAGTTCCACCAGCACCTCGGACACAGCCGGCACATCCTCCAGATGGACCTCGGACACATCGCCCAGTCCGAGTGGCTACGGGCGATTGAGCCGCTCGGTACTGGGGTTGCCCCCCAGGTCCGCAAGGCGACCGGCCGCCGATAGGTCTGAGGTGACGTCCTCGCTCCGGTCAGACGGCCCGGCGGAACTCCCTCGCGTCGTGCTCGGGCATGGACGACGTCCCCGCCGCTCACGACCACGCCATTCTCAGGCCGGTCGCCAAAACGGGGTCGGCGCACCCGCACACCCGCCAATCTGCGGATCGTCGTAGAAGGGTTGCGACAGGCCGTCCCCCCTGGTTCGCCCCCGATCCATGTCCTACAGTTTCGCCATGGATCTCGTCGGATCCCGAAGAGCTCTGCTCTTCGGAAGTTGCCACTACGCCGACGACGCCCTGGTCGATCTGAGCTGCGCCGAGGCCGACGTGGTGGCCATGGCGGCCGTCCTCTCTGATCCGACCCACGGCAAGTTCGAGACCAAGCCGCTGTCTCCGGACGTGACCCGGGACGCCATCATGGAAGCGCTCACGATCTCTGTCGACGGCCTGAACGAGGGCGACACCTTCGTCCTCTATTACTCCGGCCACGCCTTTCGCGACGACCAGGGACGGCTCTACCTCGCCCTCCAGGGCACCGATCTCAAACGGACGTACACGGCCGCGTCTCTCGACGAGCTGCTCACCGTCATCGACAATTCGCGCACCGGCCGGGTGGCCATCATCCTGGACTGCTGCTTCAGCGGGGCCATCCAGGCCAGCTTCTCGGCCCTGAAGCGGCCCCGCGACGTCTGGGTCGTCGCTGCCTCGACTTCCGGTGAGTCCGCCCTGGAGAAGCAGGGCAATACGAACAGCATCCTGACCGGGTTTCTCGTCGATGGCATCAGCTCGGGGTTCGCCGACACCGACCAGTCGGGCAGCATCTCGGTGTACGAGGCCTACCAGTACGCGTCCCGGCTGGTCGCCGCCGCCCTCGAGGGAACTGGACACGTGCAAGAGCCGACCATCTTCGTTCCGACCGGTGGCCGGGGCGAGCTCGTCCTGGCTGCCAACCCGCTGGCCCAGAAGGTCGACCTGGCCGACATCCCCCAGGGCAGCCTGCCGCTCTTCCTTGTCGCCCGGGGAATTGCGGAGCTGGTCGACCAGAACGGTCCCTACCGGTTCGCGGTCATGCTGCGCGAGTACCTCATCGAAGGGTTCCCTGTCCGCGCCTCGATGCTGACGGTCGCCGCGGCGTACACCCCGAACATGGTCGTGCACGCCGACCGGTTCGACTGCGATGCCTTCTTCTCGCCGGAGCTGCTCAGCCCAGAGATGATCGGTGACAAGCCGGTGGTCGAGGGGCGGGTCAAGGTCCGGATGTCGGTGCCGTTCGACCGGATCCTCATGATCGCCGGCATGCGGACGGATGCCGATGGTTCGGAAATGGTGACGATCTACAGTCCCTCCTCATGAGCAGCGGAGAGATCTACATCTACGCCCCGTCCGCGGCGACGAGCGCCGACCTGACCGCGTCGCCGCCGTCCGACGATCCCTTCGTGGCCAAGGGGATCAGCTGGCGCAGGGGCGACACGGGACTGGTCCCGGTGACGATCAGCGACGACGAGCTGGCCGCCCTCAAGGCCCAGGTCACCCGGATCGCCGACGCCTTGGCCGACGCCAAGTCCGGATCGGGACGCGGGTACTCCGTCGACACCATCACCGCCCATCTGGGCATCTCGGCCAGCGGACGGTTCTTCTTCATTGCCGAAGCCGGCGTCGAGGCGTCCATTGAGGTGACCTGGAAGCGGAACGACGGCAAGTAGCCCAAGCCATCGAACGGGATTCAACCCCGCGTGGCCACCTTGAGAGAGTGGTCGAGCACGTCCACCGAGTGCGCCTCCGATGCACCGATCCAGTTCAGAGGGCTGGATGGTTCCATCGAGTCAACCCCTGTCCATCCGATTCGAGCCAATATGGAAAACGAGATGCGATAAGCAAGTTAACTGACTCCCGCTGTGGACGGCCGCTCCGGGCCCGACAGTGCTCGACGGAAGAGCCTTCGGATTATCCGCTCAGCCGCCGGTTGGTACCGCGGCTGTGGTGGCTTCGATGCCATCCGTATCCGATTCGGATGGCATGGACGGTCGCATCGCGATGCTCGCCTTGCGATTGCGTGGTACGAGTGACTGCGGGCTTCTCACAGAAGTCTTGACAATGGCGGCCCACACGGGGAGCAAAACCAGCATGGTCGTACGGTTCGCCGTCGATCGCCGGTTATGCCCCTCAGAGATGCCCAATGCGCCGCAACCGACCTCTGGAGTCGGGCCCTATGCGACGTACGCCACGAAAGGCTGGCTCGCCACACCGCTCGCCACGACAATGATGGAGGTCTGCGGCCCGGTGACGCCAGCCGGGACATCCACCTCTACCATCTGAGCCCCGACGTCACCCGGCGCCTGACCGATGTCTCCGGTAGCGGCATTGCCGCCGTCAAAGAGGACGGTTGCTTGCGGTGTGCCTACTGCGGGAGCCAGTGCACTGGTCAGCTTGGTGCCGTAGACGGTCAGCGGACTTCCAGGCGTCACAGTGGCAGACCCGAGTCCGATGATCGCCGGCGCGGCGCTCGAAATGCTGAGCGACGTCCATGGATCGCTGCTGTTCCCGTCGGCGTTCACCACCGTGATCGACGCACTACCAGTCGGCGCAACGACCGGGAGGGTTGCCACGATCGTGCTATCAGTTGGAGCTGGATCGGACGCGATCGTGAGTGGGCCTACACCAGCGAGTTGCACGCTGAGGTCATCGGCCGACCCACCTCCGAGGAGGTTGCTCCCGACAATCGTCAACTCGTCGCCGGCCCCCGGACTCAATGGAAGCACGGAGGTGATGTTGGGTTTATTGGTGCTGACCGCCTTGTTTCCCACGTAGAGGGCAGCGGCACCTGATGTCACGGCAAGCAGTGGAGCGGGCAGCACAGGCAGCACGGGCTTGGCGGCTATCTCCACGATGAAGTAGACGATCGCCACGACATTGAATAAGAAGTACTGGGAATCGACGAGATCGGTCTGATTGCTGTCGTTCTGAACGACCTGCGCGATGTTTGCCTGATCGGTGGGAGGAAGCGTCGTCTTCGTCAACGTCCCGTTGGCCGTCTGTGTGGTGACAATGCCCTTCGCGAGCACGGCCGCTGCAAAGGGGCCGCCCAGCACTACGAGGTATTGATCCCATGAGTCACTCGGGAGTACCACGTTGATGTCTTGATGCTCGAACACGTGTTGCCCCAACAAAAACGACATGCCCCAGACAAGGAGAAGGGTCCACATGGCGCTTTGGGCTTTGGACGTCGAGGTGCGTCCGTCGTGACCAACGACCGGCACCAGGGCACCATAAGGCTCTCCCCCAAGGAGCGCGAGAAGTCCGACCGCCAATGAGACGATGCCGGCAGCGAGAACCTGCGCCCACTGACGGTTGATCGCGGCGACCAGTGCCCAGACGGCAAACCCTGCGGCAATCGCCCACGACGCGTAGAACCAGATTGGCGTTCGTGGTCGCGCTGGCGGTTGACCACCTCCGCCCGCGGCGGGCGCCGGCGCCGCTTCCACCGGCGCTGCCGGAACCGCTGGTGGTGGTGGTGGTGGTGGTGGTGGTGGTGGTGCTGGTGCTGGTGGAGGTGGAGGATCCGCCACAGGAACTTGATCCGCTGGGGGTGCTACTGGCTCATCCGCCATTGACCGCCTCCACCGCTTGATACTTGCCCTGGTCGGACTCTAACCACGGCATCAGGGTTCGGCAATGGTCCACGAGGCCGAAGCTTCGTTCGGTCTGGCACCCGATTCGGGATCATGCAAAGCTTTGCAGCGCGTGATCGATCAGGACCGACTGTTCCCCGCTGAGCCCGGCATCAGGAAGACCGCTCGCATGCTGTACCAGCACACGAAAGCCCTTCCGATCGTAAGTCCCCATGGGCACTGCGACCCGACGCAGCTCGCAGACGATGGTCCGTTCGGGGACCCCGCGACCGAGCTGGTGACCCGGGACCACTACATCCTTCGTCTGCTCTACAGCCAGGGTGTTCCTCTGGAAGCTCTCGGTGTCCAGCCGCTCGACGGAGGATGGGCCCAATCGGACGGACGGGAGATATGGCGTGAGCTCGCGAGGTCCTACCACCACTTCCGCGGCACACCGTCAAAACTCTGGCTGGACCACACCCTGGCAGAGGTATTGGACGTCGGCACACCACTTCGAGCGGAGACGGCAGACGAAGTGTATGACGACGTCTGTGCCCGACTTGCCGACGATCGGTTTCGGCCGCGCGCCTTCTACGAGCGTTTTGGCATCGAATTCCTTGCAACGACTGACGGTGCACTGGATACATTGGAGCCTCACGCTCACCTCCGTGCGTCGGGCTGGGGCGGCCGAATGGCGCCGACCTTCCGACCTGATGACGTGGTCGACCCCGAGAGGTCAGACTTCCGATCGAACGTCGCGGCGCTCGGTGAGCTCACAGGTGCGGACACGTCCACATGGCGTGGGTACCTTGAAGCCCTGCGGACCCGACGGGCTTTTTTCGTGGCGGCGGGTTGTACCGCCTCCGACCACGGGCATCCCACCCCTGCCACCGCAGACTTGTCGCCGGGCGATGCCGAGCAGCTGTTCGCCACAGTTCTCAGGGGAGAGCCTGGCCCCGCCGACTCCGAATGCTTCCGGGCACAGATGCTCGTCGAGATGGCGGCCATGAGCATGGAAGACGGCCTCGTGCTGCAGCTCCACGTGGGTGCGTGGCGCAATCACAATCGGGACGTGGCGGCTCGCTTCGGGCCCGACATGGGCGCCGATATGCCACGAGCGGTCGACTTCGTCAGCTCCCTGCAACCCTTGCTGAGTCGGTTCGGCAACGAGTCGCGGCTCACAGTCGTCGTCTACACCCTGGACGAGACGACGTACAGCCGCGAGCTCGCTCCGCTTGCCGGGCACTATCCGGCGCTGCGTCTCGGACCTCCTTGGTGGTTCTACGACAGCCCCGAAGGGATGCGACGGTTCTACGGGCACGTCATAGAAACCGCAGGCTTCGCAAATACGGTCGGGTTCAATGACGATGCCCGATCGCTCCTCAGCATCCCCGCCCGCCATGACGTCGCTCGGCGAGTGAACGCCGGCTACCTCGCCGGATTGGTGGCCGAGCACCGGCTGGAGGAGGGGGACGCCGTCGAGATCGCTGAGAACCTGGCGTATCACCATGCCCGGCATACGTTCCGAGTCTCGTCGTGACACCAGTTCCGCCCGTCACCGGCCGCCCCGACGAGGCCGTCTCCACCGTGACCGGCAGCGGCTCTGACCTGCGCCCGGAGGAGCCGAGCGAGGCCGTGGACAGGGATGCCCGGGGCGGTTGGCGATGGCAGCAATCGTTGGTGAGCATGATCGCCCGCTCCACGGCGGACGAGTCATCCGAGTAAGGAGAGTCGATGCTCAGGCCCCGGGACACGGTCACGCGGGAGACAAAACGGCTCGACGGCATCTGGAGCTTCACCGCGGATCTCACCAGGGACCGGCGCCCGAAGATGGCCGCTCACGAACTCCGCCGACGCTGGCTCGACGGTGACTGACGGGCCCGGTCGAATGCCTCAGGACCAGTTCCCCGCGGAGCTCCGTGCACGTGGGTTGCTCACTCAGCATGGCGACGGCGAGGGCACCCGCCTCGGCCGCCGGCAGTCTGATCGTGGTGAGCGCTGGTGCCACCATGGTGGCCATGGGCACGTCGTCGAAGCCGACGACGCTGACGTCGCCCGGGACGGACATCCCCCGACCGGTCAGCCCGGAGATGACGCCGAATGCCATCTGGTCGTTGAAGGCAATGACCGCAGACGCACCGCAGTCGACGATCCGCGGGACCACGTCCAACGTTGCCTCGAAGGTCGGTTCGGCCACGACGAGCTCCACGACGTGAAGGCCAGCGGCGCGACCGGAGCGGCGGACCGCATTCCGGCGCTCACCGGCGGCCCACGAACCCCGCGGGCCGCCCAGGTAGGCCAGCGAACGATGCCCGAGCGACTCCAGGTGCTGGACCGCGTCGGCCAGCGCCGGAGCCGTCCGCAACAACACCGAGGCATGCCCTCGGACAGGCCGGTTGACGAATACCACAGGCCTCGATCCGAGGCTGCCAAGCTCTCGATGGACCCGGCGGGGCGACACCACGATGAATCCCTCGACGTCATGGGCCATCGTGCGTACGGCGCGAACCTCTTCGTCGGGATGCTCGCCGGTGTCCACCAGGAGCACCTGCAGCTCGGCGTCTCTCGCCGTGCGCTCGACCGCCCTCACCAGCGATGCGAAGTGAGGGTTCGTGATGTCCGGAACGATGACCGCGATGTTGCCGGTTCGCCCGGTGATCAGTCCCCGTGCGGCGCGGTTCGGAACGAAGGCAAGCTCGCGCACCGCCTGCTCCACCCGAGCCCGAGTCTCCGGTGCAACCTTCTCGGGCACGTTGAGGGCCCGGGACACGGTCGCCGCGTGTACTCCGGCACGCTCCGCGACATCGAGAATCGTCACTCGCTGCCTCGTTCGCACAGTGCATGACGCTAGCCCGGGCCCCGCGCGCTCAGGATGGACATATGAGTAGCTCGCACGCACGTCCACTCTCGACGGCGACCCTTGCGCTGGTCGACGCGGCACAGCGGCCGGCCTACGACCGGTCTCAGCAACCTCGGATCGTGCACCTCGGGCTCGGAGCCTTCGCACGGGCCCATCTCGGCGTGTACGCAGACGACCTTCTCCGTCGGGGTCGGCCGGCCATGATCCGGGGTGTGTCGATCAGGAGCGGGCGTGTGGCCGAACAGCTGTCGGCACAAGACGGGCTGTACACGGTCGCCGAACGGGAGCCCGACGCCGAGACGTCGCTTCGGATCATCGGTGCTGTCGCCTCCGTGGAGACGGGTCCGGTGAGGGCGATCGACGCCATGGCAGAGCGCGCCACCAAGCTCGTGACGCTCACCATCACCGAGAAGGGCTATGACTCGACGCCGGAAGACTCGGGGCCATCGCCGGCGCCTGCGTCCGTTCCGGCGCTCATCGCGCGTGCCCTCGCCCGACGTCGCGACTCCGGGTTGGCCCCTCCGATCTTTGTCTCCCTCGACAATCTCTTGGACAACGGTCGGGTCCTGAGGTCGCGTGTCCTCGACGCCGCCGGGCGGATCGATCCGACGCTGGCCGATTGGATCGCCGACGAAGTGGCCTTCCCGAGCTCGGTCGTCGACCGGATGGTTCCTGCGCCCACGGGGCTGGACGTCGAGTATGCCGCCTCCCGGCTGGGCCTGGTGGACCGGGCCGCCGTCAGCACGGAGGCACACCGGTCCTGGATCATCGGAGTCGAGGATCCCCTCGCGCCTCTGGCCGAGGTGGGGGTGGAACTCGTACCGGATGTCTCGCCCTACGAGCGCAGGAAGCTCTGGTTGTTGAACGGCCCTCACTCCGCGGTTGCCTATGGCGGACTGCTGGCAGGATGCGACACGATCAGCGGAGCCGTGGCGAACAAGACGGTTGCACCCTTCGTCCGACGGCTCGTCGACGAGACGCTCGAGGTAGCCGAACTTCCCGTCAGTCTCGGACCTGTGCGGTTCGCCAGCGAGGCGCTCCGTCGATTCGCCAATCCAGCCCTGAGGCACGCCTGCACTCAGGTCGGGGCGGACGGATCGAGCAAGCTCCCCCAGCGCTTGCTGCCGGTGGTCGCTGCCCGGCGGCGGCGAGCGCTCGACACCCACAGGTTCGCCGTGGTGGCCGCGATCTGGATCGCCGCCACCGCAGGACTTCGTGTCCGCGGTGCCGATCTTCCCACCTTGGAGGACCCGCTGGCCGGGGACCTACGGTCGGCGGCCTCACGGGGCGCACCCCTGCTGCACCTGAGCGCCCTTGCCTTCGCGGGCCATTCAGACCCGGCCTTCGTGCCAGAGGTGGCCCATGCCCTGCGTCTGCTCACGGACACCGGACTCTCTGTATTGGAGGTTCCCAATTGACGGTCACGCTGGGGGGACCGGAGCACCTTCTTGGTGACGAGGACGTGCGAGCCTTCGTCCGTGCCAAAGTCTCGGAGCTCGCGCTGGCCGGGAGATCGCTGTGCGTCGTCGTCCCCGACGGCACACGCAACTGTCCCCTCCCGCTGCTCCTGCAGGCCGTTGCAGATGGTGCCGCCGGCCGTGTGAGCGCATGCACCGTGGTGGTCGCCCTCGGGACGCACGCGCCCATGGACGACTCGGCACGGCAGGACCTCGTCGGTCCGATCCCTTTTCCAACGGTCAACCACGCATGGTGGGACGACGACACCTTCGCCGAGGTGGGCGCCCTCGACGCCGGGACGGTCTTCCGGCTGTCGAATGGCCGCCTCGAGGAATCCATCAGGGTGCGCATCAACCGGCTCGTGCTCGAAAGCGACGTCACGCTGATCGTCGGACCCGTCCTCCCACACGAGGTGGTGGGGTTCTCCGGTGGGAACAAGTACCTCTTCCCGGGCCTGTCGGGTCAGGAGCTGATCGATGTCACGCACTGGCTCGGCGCCCTGTTCACGAGCAGGGAGATCATCGGCGTGCCCGGGACCACACCCGTGCGCGCCTTGATCGACGCCGCTGCTGCGTTGGTCCCCGGCGAACGGCATGCGCTCTGTGTCGTCGTCGACCGTGCGACGGGGGGGCTCCGATCGCTCGCGTTCGGCGAGCCTACGGAGGCATGGACGGCCGCAGCCGGCGTTGCGGCGCAGACGCATGTCGAATACTTGGACGCACCGGTCCGGCGCGTCCTCTCACTGGTCCCGACCCGATATCCCGACCTGTGGACGGGGGCCAAGGGCTTCTACAAGGTGGAGCCCGTCGTTGCCGATGGAGGCGAAGTGGTCCTCTACGCTCCGCACATTCGAGAGATCGCGGCCATGCATCCCGCAATGATCGACATCGGGTACCACTGTCGCGATTACATCCTCGCCAATTGGGACCTCTATCGCGGCCTGCCGCGAGGCGAGCTCGCGCATTCCACGCACCTGTTCGGAGCCGGGACGTACGACCCCGAGCGCGGTGAGCGCCAACGGGTGCGCGTCACGCTGGCCACCGGGATTCCCGAGACCGTCGTGAGGCGAGCCAACCTGGAGTACCTCTCACCAGCAGCCGTCGATACCGAGAGCTGGGCATTCGATCCGAACACGCTGGTCGTGCCCGACGCAGGCGAGGTGCTGTACCGGCTCCGCTCACGCTCCTAATGCGTAACTGGGAAGGTCATTCACCCGTGTACACGAGACCGAGCTGGGCGCGGATGTCATCGAGCGTGGTCGCAAGCGCAATCGCCTCGTCCAGGGGCACTTTTGTCGCCCCGGTTCAAGAGGCTCGATATGTCCCCTGAACTGGGTAATTCCTTTTTCCTTTGCAGCCCCAACGGGATTCGAACCCGTGTCGCCACCTTGAGAGGGTGGTGTCCTAGGCCTCTAGACGATGGGGCCGTGCGGTGGCCTCCATCACCTGAATGGAAGCCGCCGTGCTCGGGGGGAAGGACTCGAACCCTCAATAACTGGACCAGAACCAGTCGTGTTGCCGATTACACCACCCCCGAATGGGTGGACGTTCAGATTAGCCGAGCCGCCCCCGGGGCAATTCGCCGCCCTGAGCTGGGAAGGGTCGCGTTGAAACACCAGGTCCACCATGGGATCATGCGGCATCCGGGGTCCCCCGGAGGCGAACCTGGGCTGGGAGGTCCTCGCATGCACCGCTGGTCGGCAGCGCCACTCGTCCTGTCCGGCCTGCTGTGCGCCCTCGTCCTGGGCGGCCTGGCCGCCCCGGCAGCTCCCGCTGGCGCCGCGTCGGGCGTCTCGGTGAAGGTCACCCCGAACCGGGGACTGGTCGACGACCAGATCGTCACCCTCACGGGACGGGGACTGGCCCGCTCGTCCGACGGGAAGCCCCTCACCTGGTTCGCCGCCGAGTGCACCGCAGCCGTCCAGGGCCGGATGGACCCGTCCACCGACACGCCGCACTGCGACGTCACCGACGCCCAGGCGATCAAGGTCCGCGCCAACGGCACCTTCAGCGCCCACTTCCGCGTCGAGACCGGGATCATCGGCGACGGCTACTGCGCGACGCCGGGCCACGCATCGTGTGTCATCGGCGTGGGGAACGTCGAGGGCCAGGGCACCGTCGTGAAGATCACCTTCAAGGGTCCGGCGCCCGCGACGCCCGCTCCCACCACAACCTCCACCACCTGACCGGCACGACACCGCTCAGGCGTCGTGCAGCCACTCCAGGTGGTTGTAGCCGATGATGCGCCCCAGCCCCACGCCGAGCGCCTCCTTCAGGTAGTAGGGCACGGTCGACCAGCCGGTGATGGGCGAGGTCTGCGTGGGCGTCGGGGACGGTGAGAGCGAGAGGTTCGAGGCGATGGCCATGGAGCGGTCCTCGTGGAACGGATCCGTCGTGACGAGCACCACCCGGGCGTTGTGCGCCAGGAGCTCTGGCTGCGCGTCGGCGATGTTCTCGTAGCTGTCGTCGCCGCCGGCCTCCAGGATCGCCGCCTTCGGCACGTTCTTCGCCTCGAGGTACGTCTTGCCCGACTGGGCCTCGGTGCACTTGTCCCCCGGCTGCTTGTTGCCCGTCACCACGATCAACGGCGCGTCGCCCTCGTGGTAGAGCTTCGCCGCCTGGTCGAGACGCGCCTGGAAGTCGTGGGTGGGGACGCAGTCGTACTGGGCCGCCCCCATGACGAGGATGGCGCCGGCCGGGTGGGGGTCGTACTGACGCCCCGTCAACCACACCTGCACCAGGGTCACGGCGAAGTAGAGGACGATCGCGGCGAGGATCAGGAAGGCGATGCGGAGCGCCCAGCGGAGCGGCGCCAGCAGCATCAGTCAGGCGGCGCCAGCCGGGAGCGCGCGGCCGCCAGGCGGCGGAGCGTCTCCTCGCGGCCGAGCACCGCCAGCGAGTCGAACAGTGGGAGGCCCCGGGTCCTCCCCATGACGGCCACCCGGAGCGGCGCCTGGGCCTTACCCAGCTTGCGGCCCACCGCCTCCGCGATGGCCAGCGTCGCTTCGTGGAGCGAGTCCTGGTCCCACGGGCACGTCCTGTACGCCGCCAGGGCATCGTCGAGGATCCGGGGTGCCACCTCGTCGCCGGCGATCGCCTTCTGCCAGCTGTCCGCGTCGGTCGGGGCATCCTCCAGGAACAGGAAGTCGACCAGCTCGGGCACCTCACCGAGCACGGACACCCGCTCCTGGGCCACGGCGGCAACCGCCGCGAACGTGCCGGCGTCGAAGCGCTCCGCCGGCCACGGCGGCGGCTCCACCGCCGGCGCCCCCGTGTCGGGGTCGCGCCAGCCACCCGGCGCCCACTCCCCCGGCTGCGGGTCGACCCAGGGTCGGGCCGCCGCCACGAACTCCTCCACCGGGAGGGCGCGGATGTAGACGCCGTTGATGTGCGAGAGCTTCTTGATGTCGAAGAAGGCCGGTGAGCGCTGCACGTCCTCCAGCCGGAAGGTCTGAATGATCGTGTCGATCGGCACGATCTCCTCGTCGCCCGGACTCCAGCCGAGGAGCGCCAGGTAGTTGCGGAACGCCGCCGGGAGGTAGCCCTGCTCCCGGTACATCTCCACCGCCACCGGGTCGCGCCGCTTGGACAGCTTCTTGCCGCGGTCGTTGACCAGCAGCGGCAGGTGGGCGTAGGCGGGCAGCGCCAGGTCACGGCCCTCGGCCGCGTTGAGCGCACCCCACAGCATGATCTGCCGCGGGGTGGTCGGCAGCTGGTCCTCACCCCGGATGACGTGCGTGATCGCCATGGTCCGGTCGTCCACTGCGTTGGCCAGGACGAAGAGCGGCTTGCCGTTCCCCTTGACGCAGATGAAGTCCTCGAGCGCGCGCTGGGGGAATTCGACATCCCCGCGCACCAGGTCGTGCACCGGCACCACCCCCTCGTCGGGGGTGCGGAAGCGCAGGGCGCGGCCCTCACCACGCGGCAGGCCGAGGTCGCGGCAGTGCCCGTCGTAGCCCGGCGTCGGGTCCCCCGCCGCGGCGCGCTGCTTCGTGCGCTCGTCGATCTCCTCCCGCGTGCAGCCGCAGGCGTAGAGGGTGCCGCTGTCCCACAGCGCCTCGATGGCGGCGGCGTGCTCCCCCTCGGCGGCCGACTGGAAGAACGGCCCCTCGTCGGGCGCCATGCCCAGCCAGTCCAGCGCGGAGATGATCCCATCGGTCCATTCGGGGCGGTTGCGCGCCTCGTCGGTGTCCTCGATCCGCAGGATGAACGTGCCCCCGAGCCGGCGCACGAAGAGCCAGTTGTACAGGGCGGCCCGCGCGCTGCCGACGTGGAAGTAGCCGGTCGGCGACGGCGCGAAGCGGGCGCGGGGGGCGGGGGCGGTGTCAGTCATGGGGGGCGGCGGCGCACCCCGGCGCCGACGGAGTGCGGGGGGAGCGGCCCGGCGTCAGTCTTCCTCTATGGAGATGGCGCCCGTCGGGCAGCCGTTGACCGCTTCGCGCAGGCGCTCACGGAGCTCCTCGGGCGGGTTCTCGTTGAGGACGTAGAGGTACCCGTCGTCACGGACCTCGAAGACCTCGGGCAGGATGCCCATGCAGACGGCGTTGCTGGCACACTCGTCGAAGTCCACGACGACCTTCACGGATACCTCCTGGTCAGGGCTGCTTGGCTCCGCCGAGCATACCGTCAGGGCCCGGGGTCAGGGCTTGTCTGCGCTGACGACCCACATGGCGAAGAACTGGGAGCCACCACCGTAGGCCTGGCCGAGCGCCCGGCGGGCGTCGGGCACCTGGTGCTCGCCGGCCATGCCCCTCACCTGGAGGGCGGTCTCGAGGAAGCGCAGCATGCCCGAGGCGCCGATGGGGTTGGACGACAGGACGCCGCCCGAGCAGTTCCACGGGATGTCGCCGCCCGCGATCATCGACGTCGCCCCGGCCTGGGTCAGCTTCCACCCGTCGCCCTCGGCGCAGAAGCCCAGGTTCTCCAGCCACATCGGCTCGTACCAGCTGAA
>PMPX01000059.1 GCA_003169235.1 Acidimicrobiaceae bacterium
ACCGTGGCGCCGACCACGACCACCACCACGAGTACCACGAGTGCCGTCACGGTCACGAACGTCTCGCCGCACACGGGCCCAACGGCTGGAGGGACGTCGGTCACCATCTCCGGGAGCGGCTTCACCGGGGCGACGTCGGTGCGGTTCGGGGTGGTTCCGGCGACGATCGTGTCGGTCACCGCCACTTCCATCAAGGTGACGGCGCCGGCTTCTGGCGTCGGAGGGACGGTTGATGTGACTGTCACGACCTCCGCCGGCACCAGTGCGGCGACCGCCGCGGACCAGTACACATACATCTATCCCAAGCCGGCGGTCACTGCGATCTCTCCGTCGGTCGGAGTACCCGGCGGAGGACTGGCCGTGACCATCACCGGGAGCGGCTTCACCGGGGCGACCACGATCAGCTTCGGATCGGCCGTTGCATCCTTCACGGTGAGTTCCAACACGTCCATCACTGCGACAGCGCCCGCTGGCAGCGCGACGTCGATCGTCGACGTCACCGTCACGGGTCCGGGGGGCACGTCAAACCTGGTGGCGGCGGACAAGTTCACGTACGGACCGGTGGTCACGTCGGTAGCTCCGAACTCCGGAAACCACGTGGGTGGGACGTCGGTCACCATAAAGGGGGCCGGCTTCAACGGAGCGACCGCGGTGTACTTCGGCACGACCGCAGTGAGCTCGGCGATCACGGTGAACTCCGCCGGCACCCAGATCACCCTGAGCGCACCGGCTCACGCCGCCGGGACCGTGGACGTCACGGTCGTCGTGGGAGGCGTGACCACGAACACGACCACGAGTGATCAGTTCACCTACGTGTAGCGGAGCGAGGCCACGTCGCTGAGGAAGGCGGCGACGGTGCGCCGTCCTGTGTTCTGGACGGCTGCCGAGGGGAAGTGCTGAGCGAGGCGAAGTGTGTGGGCGGCACGTTGACGAAGGTGACTCGTCCGTCCTGACGTCGGGCCGCGTATCAAGAGGCACTCCCGGCACTCAATATCTGGGGCCACCGAGACCTAACCTCCACCGGGTCAAGGGATTGAGGTGGCCGGCCCAACCCCGTGTTCTCTACCGGGGTTGGGCCGCGCGTCGAGCCAGACCTCAATCTCGGTCTGGCGCCCAGTTCGGCAGCGTTTTCGGCGCACGGCTCCGCGAGTCAGCCGCCGCCGCGCTCTCCGGACCTGGTTGACGGTGCGCCGGCCTGGAGGCGGGCCCTTGCCGAGGTTGTCTAGCTGGTGTTGGGACGATGTCCCATGACAGTGGGGACAATGTAGGACAACCGCGAATGCTCTCCTGGGGACGTTTGGTGCAAGACGCCAAGCGCGGATTGTGACGTCGGAGGTGGCAAGCTTGTTCGCAGTCGTATGACGAGCCGAAGATGGGGGATCCCCAATGACGAAATCCGCGGCGTTCACACTTCACAGGATCCGGGGAAGAGGAATGGTCCTCTCGGTGGCTGTGCTCACAGTCCTGTACCTGTGTGCTGCGGCAGTGGCGCCTGCCGAAGCTGCGACCTCGAGGCCACATACGGCCGGCGCGTCATGCTTCCAGACTGCGGGGTTTCCTAACGGAAGCGCTGTCGTCGGTATAGCAGCGACACCCGACGACGGCGGCTATTGGGTAGTCGCCAACGACGGATACGTTGCCGCGTGTGGCGATGCCTCATATCTGGGTGAACAGACCACCCTCAATGCTCCGATCGTCGGCATTGCCGCAACACCTGATGGAGGCGGGTACTACCTCGTCGCCTCCGATGGTGGCATCTTCGCCTTCGGCGACGCTCAGTTCCAGGGTTCGACCGGCTCAAT
Organism: Acidimicrobiaceae bacterium; assembly: GCA_003169235.1. Lineage (GTDB taxonomy): Bacteria > Actinomycetota > Acidimicrobiia > Acidimicrobiales > RAAP-2 > Bog-473. The sequence goes on from PMPX01000059.1 coordinate 1,803, forward strand.
CAAGCTCAACAGGCCAGTCGTGGGGATGACGGTCGATCCGGTCACTGGCGGCTATCGGCTCGTGGCGTCTGATGGCGGGATCTTCAGTTACAACGCTCCCTTCCTCGGATCGACGGGTTCCATGACTCTCAACAAGCCGGTTGTGGGTATGGCCGATGCGAGCAATGGGAGCGGATACTGGCTCGTCGCCGCCGATGGCGGGATCTTTGCCTACGGCGCCCCCTTCTGGGGATCCACCGGATCCATGCACCTCAACAAGCCCGTGGTCGGCATGGCCGCGGACCCGGCATCGGGCGGCTATTGGCTGGTCGCATCCGACGGTGGGATCTTCGCGTACAACGCACCGTTCTACGGATCCACCGGCAGCATCACCTTGAACAAACCGATCGTCGGAATGGAGGCAAACGCAACCGCGAGCGGATACCGATTCGTTGCTGCTGACGGCGGAGTGTTCAGCTATGGCTCTTCAAAGTTCTACGGAACGCCGACCATCGGATCAGCGCCAGGATCAACGCCAGGATCAACGCCAGGATCAGCGCCAGCGTCCATCGCCAACTGCACGAACCCCTCCTTCTCAACTTCAGACGCCATGGGAGGTGAGAACACCGACCCGACCGATGGCGAGTTCTGGTGGGTGAACAACGACGCCTGGTCGGGATCGCACGGCCCTCAGACCATCTACGTCTGCACTCAGTCTTCCTGGTACGCCACGTCGGACCAGCCCGATGTCCAGGGGCAGGTCGAGACCTATCCCGACACCGAGTACGACATTGGTGGGCGCGACAACGGGCTGGCGACGACACCGATCAGTGATTATCCCTCAGGCTCCATCACGTCCACGTTCTCCGAGGCGTACCCGTCGGCCGGGGGATGGGACGCCGCCTACGACCTCTGGACCGACAACTGGACGAACGAGACGATGGTGTGGAATCAGTGGGCCGGGAGCGACGGGTTTTGGGCCGACTGCTCGCAGTCGGCGGACCCCGAGAGCTATTGCGGGATGCCACAGAACGCGTCGCTGACCATCGACGGCGTGGGCTACACCTTCCTCGCCAACGGGCCGGGCGGGAGCACGACGTGCACCACGGCGAACGAGGACAACTGCGAGCTGATGTTCTTCCGTGACTCGCAGACCAGCTCCGGGTCGGTGGACCTCGCTGCCATCTTCCAGTGGGAGGTTGCCAACGGTTATGCCAAAGCCAGCGACGTTCCGACACAGCTGGAGTACGGCGTCGAAATCAGCTACACGAGTGGATCTGAGACGTTCCCGACGACCGGCCTGACGTTCAACGTTTCGTGACCCTTGTCATGCCTCTCCTCGCCGAGAGGTGATCCGTCGGGTTCCATGGGTGCTCACCGAAAGGGATCGGGTTCGACGAACCGTCGCTGACGCTGGAGTCGGGTGCATTTCGACTCGAGCATTGACGCCGACGCCCCACCACTGGAGGGGCGTCGACCCATCGACGGCTCGGACAGCGAGACCACGGCCACCGCCGCCGCGGTGAGTTGACGGTGAGTTGACGGTGAGCCGGCCTGTAGGC
>PMPX01000132.1 GCA_003169235.1 Acidimicrobiaceae bacterium
CGGACGCCACGAGCCAGTACCCGCCGCCATCGGGCGTGGCGGCCATGCCGACGATCGGGGCGTTCAGCGGCAGGCTGCCGGCCGACCCGAAGAAGCCGGCGTCGCCGTAGTTGAAGACACCACCGTCGGAGGCGACGAGCCAGTACCCGCCGCCGTCCTTGGTGGCGGCCATGCCCACGATCGGCTTGTTGAGCGGCAGCGCCCCGGCCGACCCGAAGAAGCCGGCGTCGCCGTAGNNTCGCCGTAGTTGAAGATGCCCCCGTCGGAGGCGACGATCCAGTAGCCGTTCCCGGTCGCCGTCGAGGCCATGCCGACCGCCGGGGCGTTCAGCTGCAGGCCGCCCGAGGGGCCGTAGAAGCCGGCCGTCCCGAAGTTGACGGGTTGGGCCGGGTTGTCGGGGTAGGCGGCGGATGCGACGCCCGGGGCGATGAGGACCAGGCCCGGGAGCAGGGTCATGAACCCGATCACGGCGGCCAGGAGGTGTCGCCGCCTCCGGCGGTGCACGCCGCCGGCGGATCCGTGGGACTCGGTGTGGTCGGCCGGCATTGCAGCTCCTTAGGGTCGGCTCGGGGAGTCTGCCGACGCGTCGGGGTTCACCGCGTTGCTCGGGTGCCGTCCGCATGGGCATTGATCTGGTCGAAGATGTCGCTGAACTGTACATGCCGGTCCTCGCCGGCCACACGGCGGACGGGTCGGGACGTCACCTGGCCCGGGACCTGGGCGGATTCAACCGGGCCGCTCCCAGCGGACGACATCGGTGAGCTCGCCGCTCTCGACGTCGTAGATGAGGCCGGCGATGATCCGCAGGCGGGTCAGGTAGGGCGTCTGGGCCAGGATGTCCACGTCCTCACGCAGCGCAGCGGCGTGGTCGTCGATGGGGAAGAAGCCCAGATCGGCGCCGGTGAGCTCGCGCAGCTCGGCGTCGCTCACGCCCGCCAGGCCGCACTTGGTGTGCTGCATGACCACCGCGGTGTCCACGCCGAGCACCCCGCTGGAGAGCGCCAGGCTGCGCAGGACGTCCTCGGTCACCCGGCCGCCGGCGTTGCGGATCACGTGGGCCTCTCCCAGGTGCAGCCCCAGCACGGCGAAGACGTCGATGCGGGCGTCCATGCAGGTGACGACGGCCAGGTGCCGGCCCGGGCGCGGGTCGGCGACGTTGGCCCGCGCTGCGGCGTAGCCCTGGTTGGCGGTGAGGAGCTCGGAGATCCGGGTCATGACGCCATGGGAACGTAACAGGATCGCCGTGGGCCGTCGGGCGTCAGGGCCGGTCGCGGAAGCCCTGCCCGTGGTGCTGGTCGAGTGCCGGGACGGCCGGGACGGCGTCGGACGGGGGCAGCCGGATCGGGAAGGCGGGGAACGGGGCGCCCGCCAGCATCTCGGAGCGGTCGAGCACCGGCTNNCGGGCACGGCGGCGGCGGCGAGCTCGGCCACCAGCTGGTCCCGCTCCCGGGTCGCCACCGCGGCGCCGACGGCACGCTGGAGCGCCGCGCCGCGTCGGGTCCGCTCCTCGAAGTCGAGGCCCACGAGCGCTCCGAGTCCCAGTGCCGTGCACAGGGGGTCCCAGAAGTGCTGCTCGTCGACCACCCCCAGCGCCACTTGCCCGCCGCCGGCCGTGGTGAAGAGGCCGTAGCCGGGCGTCACGGCGGCCTTCGTGGCTCCGGCGGGGCCGCTGGGAACGGCTCCCGTCCACGTCGACATCACGTCGGTCATGGAGACGTCCAGGTAGGCGCCGTGGCCGCTCGTGGCACGCCCGATCACGGCGGCGCAGATCCCGAACGCCGCCGTCATCCCGGCGGCCAGGTCGGCGCTCGGCAGCGGCGGCGCGGACGCGGGGCCTCCCTCGGGGGTCAGCGAGCCCGCCCACGCCTGGTAGTTCACGTCGTGCCCGGGGAGCGAGGAGCGGAAGCCCTCCTGCCCGTAGCCCGAGATGGAGCAGTAGACGATGGCCGGGTTCCGGGCCCGGGTCTCGGCGTGGCCCAGGCCCAGCCGCGCCATGACACCGGGCCGGAAGCCCTCGACGAGGACGTCCGCCTGCTCGGCCAGCGTGACCGCCCGCGCCCTGCCGTCGTCGTTCTTGAGGTCGAGGACGATGCTGCGCTTGCCGGCGTTGACGGCGTCGAAGAGCCCGGCGTAGTGGCGCATCGGGTCCCCGCCGGGAGGTTCGACCTTGAGCACGTCGGCCCCGAGCGCCACGAGCAGTGAGGTGGCATAGGGGCCCGGACGCCAGATGCTCAGGTCGAGCACCCGCAGGCCGGAGAGGAACGCGGAGGGCGCGGCCATGGGCCTCCGAGTCTTGCACCCGCAGCAGTACGCTCATCGGGTGCTGGGATTCTTCTCCTTCACCGAGATCACCGACCCCGCGGCCCACGAGGCGTACAACGCGTGGCATCAGCTGGATCACCTGCCCGAGCAGTTCACGATCGAGGGCATCACCTTCGGCCAACGCTGGGTCCGTTCGCCACGGTGCGTCGACGCCGAGGCGGTGAGCGACACCCTGCTCGAGCCGTTCCACTACATGACGCTCTACCTGATGCGGGACGACGGCTGCCTGCCCGCGTTCTTCGCCCTGGCGAAGCGGCTGGCCGCCGAGGACCGATTCTTCACGGCGCGCCGCGCCCTTCTCTCGGGGCCCTTCGAGGTGGTCGGGCGGTGGGCGGCGCCCCGGGTCGCCGTGTCGCCCGGGGCCGTCCCCTTCCGCCCGTCCCAGGGCGTCTACGTCGTCGTGGGCCCGGCGATCGACGGCGCTGCGCTCGTCGACCAGCACGGGGTTGCCGGTGCCTGGCAGTTCGCCGACGCGGAGCGTGACCGGACCGTCACGGTGGCGTTCGTGGACGGCGACCTGTGGCAGGCGGCCGCCGGGATCGGTCCAGCGTGCGCTCGGATCGATGGACCGGCGCCCGAATGGGCCGGACCGCTGGAGCGTGTTGATGCCTTTCGCTGGGACTGGTTCGCTACGCTGACCCCCCAATGAGCGACCGGCAGACGAAAGCCCAGCGCAGGACCGAGAACCAACGCCGTGCCGCGGAGAGGCGCGCCGCCGAGCTCCGCAAGAAGCGGATGCGCATCGGCATCCGGGTGGGCGGTGCCCTTGCCGTCATCGCCGTCGTGCTCGTGGTGGTCCTGACCCAGGTGGGAGGGAGCGGCTCCGGCACCGTGCCCCCGCAGCTCAAGAACCCGCACGTGCCCGTCGAGGCCATCCCGGCGTCCATGTCGTCCACCTGGGTGCAACCGCCGGCCGGCTCGGCCGGGCCGGAGGGCATCCCGGTCCCGACCGGCCCGAAGCTGGCGAGCCTCATCAACGCCGCCACGGGCCAGACGGTCGACGGGGTGCAGTGCCAGGCCGGCGAGCAGACGGTCGTCCACGTGCACACGCACCTGACGATCTTCGTCGACGGCAAGGCGCAGGTCATGCCGTACGGCATCGGGATCCCAGGTTTTCAGGCCGTGCAGAGCGGGCAGGGCCCCTTCGTGGAGACGGGGAGCTGCTTCTACTGGCTCCATGTGCACGCCGACGACGGGATCATCCACATTGAGTCGCCCAGCAACACGCAGAGCTTCACCCTCGGCCAGCTCTTCGACGAGTGGGGGCAGCCGCTCAGCACCACCCAGGTCGGGCCCGCCACCGGCAAGGTCACCGTCTTCTTCGCGTCGCCGGGCAAGAAGCCCGGCCTCTACACGGGCAACCCACGGGACCTCCCGCTCGGCGACCACTACCAGATTCAGCTCGTGGTGGGGACGCCGATCGTCGCGCCGGTCCAGCTCACCAGCTGGGGACAGCTGTAGCCCCTGTGGAGGCCGATGTCGTCGTCGTCGGCCTGGGACCGGGCGGCGAGGAGGTCGCCGGCAAGCTGGCGGAGGCGGGTCTCGAGGTCGTCGGCATCGAGGCGGAGCTGGTCGGTGGTGAGTGCCCGTACTGGGGCTGCATCCCGTCCAAGATGATGGTGCGCGCCGCGGACCTCCTGGCCGAGGGACGTCGCATCCCCGGCATGGCCGGCTCGTCGGTGGTGACGCCGGACTGGTCGCCCGTCGCCCGGCGCATTCGTGAGGAGGCGACGGACTCGTGGGACGACACGGTGGCGGTCGAGCGCTTCGAGGGCAAGGGCGGGCGTTTCGTCCGCGGCCGGGCTCGCGTCACCGGGCCGGCGTCGGTCGAGGTCGCGGGGGAGACCATCTCGGCCCGGCGGGCGCTCGTGCTGGCCGCGGGGGCCCGGGCCTGGGTGCCGCCCATGTTCGCCGGCGTGCCGCACTGGACGAACCGTGAGGCCGTCGCCGCCGAGACGGTGCCGGAGACGCTGCTCGTCGTCGGCGGAGGTGCCATCGGCGTCGAGATCGGCCAGGCGATGGCGCGCTTCGGGTCCCGCGTGACCATCGTCGAGATGGCCGACCGCATCGTCGCCCCCGAGGAACCGGAGGCCTCCGAGCTGCTCACCGAGATCCTGCGCCGCGAGGGCATGGACGTGCACACCGGGGTGACGATCGATCGGGTCGAGGCCTCCGGGTCGGGGGGCGCGTCCGTGCACCTGGCCGGCGGCCGCGTCCTCGGCGGGGACCGGATGTTGGTCGCCACCGGGCGCCGCACCGACCTGGCCGGTCTCGGCGTCGGGGCACTGGGGCTGGACGAGGGTGGCCGGGGCATTCCCGTCGACGGGCGCATGCGGGTGCAGCCCGGGGTGTGGGCCGTGGGCGACATCACGGGGAAGGGCGCCTTCACCCACGTCGCCATGTACCAGGCCAGGCTGTGCGTGGCCGACGTCCTCGGTTCGCCCCTCCCGGACGCCGACTACCGCGCCCTGCCGCGGGTGACCTTCACCGATCCCGAGATCGGCTCGGTCGGCGTGACCGAAGCGCAGGCCCGGGAGCAGGGCGGCGACATCACCGTGCTGCACGAGTCGGTCGCCGAGTCCGCCCGCGGCTGGATCCATCGCGGAGAGGGCTTCGTGAAGCTCGTGGCGCGTGACGGCGTGCTCGTCGGCGCCACGTCCATGGCCCCCAGTGGTGGCGAGGTGCTCGGCCTGCTCGCCCTGGCCGTCCACGCCCAGGTGTCGCTCGACACCCTCCGGACGATGATCTTCGCCTACCCCACGTTCCACCGCGCCGTCGACTCGGCGCTGTGGTCGCCACCGAGCAGCGCGGCGAAGATGGCGGGCGCCTGATGCGGCAGCAGGGAGAGGTGGCCTTCGCCCGGGACGACCGTGACCGACGCGTGCGCGATGTGCGCCTGTAGGAACGCGCGGTAGCCCGGCGGCCCGGTGCGGTCGTCGGCTCCCTCCCAGATCTGGACGGGCACCGCGATCTCCTCGAGGGAGAAGCCCCAGGGGTCGCCGAAGATGCGGTAGTCCTGGACGCATCCCTCCGTGCCCTGGCGGACGGCCTCCCGGACGAAGGCCAGGGCGACATCCGGCGTGCCCCACTCGGTGAGGAGCGAACGGTCGGCGGGGGGGAACGAGCGCATGGCGGCGCGCAGGAGCCGGGCGTTGCTGGTACTGAGGATGCTCGCCTTGATGACCGCGGAGGCCAGCCAGGGTGCGCGCTGGGACAACGCCAGGAGGAGGCGGTCCTCCGCCGTGAGGCCCCGGGTGGTGCCGTAGAGGTCGAGGGGGACCGCGCTCGACAGAAGCGCGGCCGCCGTGACCCGGCCGGGCATCTTGGCCGCGCAGACGGCGGCGTAGGCCCCTCCGGCCGACCAGCCCATCACCGCGAAGCGGCCGAAGCCGAGGGCATCGCTCAGTGCCTCGACGTCGGCCGTCCAGTCGAGCAGGCGTCGGCCGGGCTGGTAGGTGGACAGCCCGATGCCGGGCCGGTCCGGGGAGACGAGGCGCACGCCCGCGGCGGCCGCCGCGCTGTCGGCGGGGGCCGCGTCGAGGCGGGAGCTCAGCCCTCCGTGGAAGCTCAGCACCGGGAAGCCCGCCGGGTCCCCGTACTCCTCGTAGGCCAGCTCCCTCCCGTCGGGAAGGGACGCGGTCACGGTCACGGTCACGGTCGCGACGCTGCGTCCCCGCCGCCCGGGCCGGGGACGTCGGGGTGCCGGAGCCGTCGAGGGTGGGCAGGTGCCCGCACAAGTGCACGCTATAGGGTGCGGGCATGAGCGCGAACGTCGACGAACTGGTTGACGGCCTGCTGGCCGACTTCCCACCCGCCACGACGCCGTCGCAGCAGTTCCTGGGGGAGCAGTTCGACCGTGGCCTGGCCTGGTTGCACTTCGCGCCCGACTGCGGCGGCCTGGGCCTCACGCCCAAGGACCACCAGCGGGCGCAGGCGCGGCTGCACGAAGGCGGCGCTCCCGTGGCCGGGGCGCGCAACCCCATCGGCTACGGCATGTGCGCGCCGACCATCGCCACCCACGGGACGCCCGAGCAGAAGGCCCGCTACCTGCGGCCCCTGTTCGACAACGAGGAGATCTGGTGCCAGCTCTTCAGCGAGCCGGGAGCCGGCTCCGACGTCGCCGGGCTCGCCACCAGAGCCGAGCGCGACGGTGACGAGTGGCTGATGAACGGACAGAAGGTGTGGACCACGCTGGCGCACATCTCGGCCTTCGGGCTGATCGTGGCGCGGACGAACCCGGACGTGCCCAAGCACAAGGGGCTGACGGCCTTCCTCGTCGACATGAAGGCGCCGGGCGTCGAGGTGCGCCCTCTGTTCCAGATCACGGGCGAGGCGGAGTTCAACGAGGTCTTCTTCACCGACGTGCGCATCCCCGACAGCGCGCGCATCGGGGCCGAGGGCGAGGGATGGCGCGTGGCGGTGACGACGCTCATGAACGAGCGTGTCTCCATCGGCGGCGCGGTCACCCGCCGGGGTGGCGGGCCCGTCGCCGAGGCCATCCGGATCTGGAAGGAGCGGTGGCAGGGGGACACGTCCCCCCATGCCCTCGCGCTGCGCGACCGGGTCGTCTCGAGCTACATCCGCAGCGAGGCGCTCTCCATGACCAACATGCGGGCCGCCCAGACGCGCAAGGCGGGCACGCCCGGGCCGGAGGGCTCGGTGGCCAAGCTCGCCTATGCCGAGGAGAACAAGCGCGTCTACGACCTGTGCATGGACCTGCTGGGCAACGACGCCATGCTCTTCCCGGCGGGCTACCCGATGGTCCGCCCGGAGCTGGTCGGGATGGGATCGCTCGACGTGCGCAAGCTGTTCCTGCGCGTGCGGGCCAACTCCATTGAGGGTGGCACGTCCGAGGTCATGCGCAACATCCTGGGCGAGCGCGTGCTGGGACTCCCCGGCGACGTCCGCAACGACAAGGAGCTGCCGTGGAAGGACGTCCCGCGCAGCTGAGCACGCTCCTGCCGTGACGGTGCCGGGCATCGCCGCTGAGAAGCGCGTCGCCGCGCTGGCGGCGGCCGACCTCGTCGAGGACGGGATGCGGGTGGGCCTCGGCACGGGCACCACCGTGGCCGAGCTCGTCCCGGCGCTCGGCCGCCGCCGGCCGGCGATCACCTGTGTGGCCACGTCGCCCGCCACCGCCGAGCTCGCGGTGGCCCAGGGCCTCGACGTGCGGCCGTTCTCCGACATCGATCGGCTCGACCTGGCCATCGACGGGGCCGACCAGGTCGACCCGGCCGGCTGGCTGGTCAAGGGCGGTGGCGGCGCGCACACCCGCGAACGGATCGTCGCCGCCGCGGCCGACCGCTTCGTGGTCATCGTCTCGTCCGACAAGCCCGTCGACCGGCTCCATGCCCCCGTCCCGCTCGAGCTCCTCGCCTTCGGGCTGGCGGCCACGCTGCACGCGCTGCCCGGTACCACGCGGCGCGACGCGCCACCCACGCCCGACGGGGGCATCCTGGCCGACTTCCACGGTGACGTCGCCGACCCGGCGCGGCTGGCCGAGTGGCTCGACTCCGTGCCGGGCGTCGTCTCGCACGGCCTCTTCCCACCGTCCATGGTCTCCACAGTCCTCGTCGCCCGGGGCAGCGAGGTCGAGGTGCGTCAGATCGCCTGAGTCACCGGGGTGACGCGGCCGCCTCCAGAGCGTCAGGCGGCGGGGTGGAACGTCACCGGCAGGGAGGTGGGGGAGCGGAAGACGTCACCGCGGATGTGGGGGTCCGCGTCGCCGGGGTCGAGGGCCAGGCCCGGGAGGCGGTCCAGGACGCGCTGCATGAGCACGCGCGTCTCGAGCCGGGCGAGATGCATGCCCAGGCACATGTGCGGGCCGTGTGCGAACGCGATGTGCGGGACGGGCGGGCGGAAGATGTCGAAGGTCTCGGGGTCGTCCCAGCGGGTCTCGTCGTGGTTGGCGGAGCCGATGTGGGGGGTGATGCTCTCCCCGCAGCCGAGGGTCACCCCCGCGAGCTCGACCTCGCAGGTGGTGGTGCGGTTGATGGTCAGGAGCGGGGGCTCGCAGCGCAGGCCCTCCTCAATGGCCTGGGGGAGCAGCGACCGATCGGCGCGCACCGCCTCGAGCTGGTCGGGGTGGGTGAGCAGCAGGTACAGCAGGTTGCCCGAGGAGCGGTACGTGGTCTCGGCTCCCGCCGGCAGGAGCAGTCGCAGGAAGGAGTAGATGGCCTCGTCGGTGAGTTGCTCGCCGTCGACCTCGGCCGAGACCAGGTCGCTGATGAGGTCGTCGGCCGGCCGGGCCCGGCGCTCCGCCACCACCTGCGCGAAGTAGTCGCGCAGCGACTCCGAGGCCGCGAGGCCGCGGTCGATGTCGGCCACCAGCCCGATCAGCTCGACGGACCAGCGCTGGAATTGCGGGAAGTCCTCCTCGGGCAGACCGAGCAGGCGCGCGATCACCCGCACCGGGAATTCGAAGGTCAGCTGGCGCACCAGGTCCGCCCGGCCGTCGGCGGCGAAGCGGTCGATCTGCTCGTCGACGATGGGCCCTATGAGCTCGGGCTCCCAGCGGGCCAGCGCCCGCTCCCGGAAGGCGTGGGACACGAGGTTGCGCTGGGTGCGGTGCTCGGGGTCGTCCATGCCGAGGATCATGTGGCCCATCACCATGCCGATGGTGGCGTCGTAGCCGGTCGAGGTGAAGGTCTTGGCGTCCCGCAGGATGCGCGAGCAGTCCTCGTAGCGGTAGGCGATCCAGCCGGGCTCCACGTCGATGCCCTCGGGGAGGGCGTCGGGGGACATGGTCATGCCCAGCGCCACCGGCGTCCGGCGCCGCTTGACCGCCAGGTCGGCATACGGGTCCCGGGTCGTGCCGGCCACGACGTCGTCGAAGGCCGCGAACGGGTCGTACTCCTGGGCGTCGGACTTGGCCATGGTGTCGCTCCCTCCCCACCGGGGTGCCATCTGTGACGTGGCAGTCAGGTTACGGGCCGCGGGGGCGGGGCGCACCCCGGGCCCGGCCCGAGGTGGCCGGGGGCGTCGACGGCGTAGGCTCCCGCCTGCATGAAAACGCTCCGCACGCCCGACGACCGCTTCGCGTACCTGCCCGGGTACGACTTCGAGCCCCACTACGCCGACGTCGCCGACGGCGAGGGCGGCACCCTGCGGGTGCACTACGTGCGCGAGGGGGACCCGGCGGGCCCGGTCGTGCTCCTCCTGCACGGCGAGCCGACCTGGTCCTACCTGTACCGCACGATGATCCCGGTCCTGACCGCGGCCGGGCTGCAGGTCGTCGCCCCCGACCTGGTCGGCTTCGGGCGCTCGGACAAGCCCGCCGAGCGCGGCGACTACACCTTCGCCCGCCACGTCGAGTGGACGCGCCAGCTCCTCTTCGACCGGCTCGACCTGCGCGACGTCACGCTGGTGGGCCAGGACTGGGGTGGGCTCATCGGCTTGCGCCTGGTGGGCGAGCACCCCGCCCGCTTCGCCCGGGTGGTCGCGGCGAACACGTTCCTCCCCACCGGGGACACGAACCCGGGCGAGGCCTTCTTCGCCTGGCAGCGGTTCTCCCAGGAGGTCGAGGAGTTCCCGACCGGGGGCATCGTCCGCGGCGGGTGCGCCAAGCCGGTCTCGCCCGAGGTGGAGGCGGCCTACGACGCGCCGTTCCCCGACGAGTCGTACAAGGCCGGCGCCCGGGCCTTCCCCATGCTGGTGCCGTCCCGGCCCGACGACCCCGCCCACGACGCCAACGTCGCCGCCTGGGTGGGCCTGGCCGCCTTCGACCGCCCGTTCCTGTGCGCCTTCAGTGACGGCGACCCCATCACCCGGGGGGCGGACCGCAACTTGAAGGACAAGATCGCCGGGGCGCGGGGCCAGGCCCACACCACGATCGTCGGCGGAGGGCATTTCCTCCAGGAGGACTGCGGGGAGGAGCTGGCCCGGGTGGTCGTCGACTTCGTCGCCCCGACGCCGTGACCCACGAGCACCGGGTCGTCATCGTCGGCGCCGGCTTCTCCGGCATCGGCATGGCCGCCCGGCTCCGGTCGATGGGGATCGAGGACTTCGTCGTCCTCGACCGCGGCAACGACCTCGGCGGCACCTGGCGGGACAACTCCTACCCCGGCGCGGCCTGTGACGTGCCGTCGAACCTCTACTCGTACTCCTTCGCCCTCAATCCGGACTGGACGCGCGCCTTTCCCTCCCAATCCGAGATCTGGGACTACATGCGCGACTGCGTCGACCGCTTCGAGGTCGGGGGGCACCTGCGCGTCGGCCGGGCCGTGGACGAGGCGCGCTGGGACGACAGGGCCCGGCGATGGGTCGTGCGGACCACCGGGGGAGAGGAGTACCGCGCGCCCGTGCTCGTGTGGGCCACCGGGTCGTTGAGCGAGCCGTCGATCCCCGACTTCCCCGGGCTGGGGGACTTCCGGGGCAAGGTCTTCCACTCCGCACGCTGGGAGCACGGCTTCGACCTGACGGGCAAGCGCGTCTGCGTCGTGGGCACGGGGGCCTCCGCGATCCAGTTCGTCCCCCAGATCGCCCCCGAGGTCGAGCACCTCTACCTGTACCAGCGCACGCCGCCGTGGATCGTGCCCCGGCGTGACCGCGCCGTGTCCAGATTGCGCAAGCTGGTGTACCGCAAGGTGCCGGCGACCCAGCGCCTGGCCCGCCTGCGCATCTACCTCGTCTTCGAGGCGCTCCTGTCGCTCTTCGTCGGCCAGGGCACCCGGCGCAAGGCCGCCGTCCGCAAGGCGGCGCTCGACCATTTGGCCCGCCAGGTGCCCGACGAGGCGCTGCGTGCGACGCTCACCCCCGACTACGAGCCGGGCTGCAAGCGCCTGCTGCTCTCCGACGACTACTACCCGTCGCTCACCCGGCCCAACGTCGAGGTGGTGGAGTCACCGGTGGCCTCGTTCACCGCGCACGAGGTCGTCGGGCAGGACGGCATCGCCCGCCCCGTCGACGTGGTGATCATGGGCACCGGGTTCGAGGCGGCCGAGCCGCCGTACGCCCGGCACATCGTCGGGCGGGACGGGGCCCGGCTGTCCGAGACCTGGAAGGCGCAGGGCGTCGAGGCCTATGCCGGTTCCACAGTGGCGGGCTTCCCGAATCTGTTCCTGATGATCGGGCCCAACGCGACGCTGGCCCACAACTCCATGATCTACATGATCGAGTCGCACATCAACTACATCGCCAGCGCGCTCGCCTTCATGTCCCGTCCCGGTGTGCACGTGGTCGAGGTGAAGCCCGGCGTCCAGCGGCGCTACAACGATCGGCTGCAGGCCCGGCTGGAGCATTCGGTGTGGGTCGACGGCGGATGTGGCAGCTGGTACCTCGACCACCGCGGTCGCAACACCACGCTGTGGCCGGACCACACCTGGAAGTTCCGCCGGGTGACCCGGCGCTTTCACCCTGGCGAGTACACCGTCCGCGCGTAGGCGCGGAGCGCCAGGGCCACCAGCACGGCGGCGAACACGGCGAGGGCGCCGACCTCCGGGAGCACCGCCACGAGGCCGGCATGGGCGTACACGAGCTTCACGAACGCGTCCATGGCCCAGGCCTGGGGTACCACGTGGCCGACGGCGCGCACGACCGGGCCCACGACGTCGAGGGGGTACATGCAGCCGCCCAGCAGGCCGCACACGATCCCGAGCACGACGGCCAGCGAAATCGCCTGCTCCTCGGTGCGCGACCGCATGCTCACCAGCGCGGCCGCTCCCGCGTAGGCCAGCGACAGCATGAGGAGGACGAGGAAGACACCCGCCGGATCGCCCCAGTGGACGCGGAAGATCAGGCGGCCCACCACCAACAGCCCCACCGACTGCACGGCGGCGACGGACAGGCTGGTGGCGACCAGCGCGGCCACGACGTTGCGGCGTCGCACCGGGGCCGCGGCGAGCCGCCGCATGATGCCCAGGCGGCGTGACTCCACGACGCCGGAGGCCAGCAGCAGCACCGTGATGCCCAGGAACAGGACGAGGTCGGCCGGGGCGACGTACGAGAAGGGGCTGAGCGGGGCCGGCACGTCGGTGTGGGCGAGCGTCACGTCGGTCACCGCCGTCCGGGTCCCCTCGGCGGAGATGAGGTCGAGCAGCGCCACCACGTCGGTGCGGGCCTGGACCGCGCTCGTCGAGGCCGACTCGCTGACGAAGTCGACCCGGATGGCGCCCGGTGGCGCCGGCAGGCCGACGAGGCCGGCCACGACGCGTCCGCGCAGGATGTCGTCACCCAGCTGCGCCCGGTCGGGCTCCAGCCGGACCTTGAGGTCGCCGGTGCGCGCCACGAGCTGAAGGAGGCGCGGCGAGGGGTGCACGAGACCGACCGGCTCCTTGGGGCTCCCGGCCAGGATGCCGGTGACGAGGATGAACAGCACCGGGAACACGGTGGCGACGAATAGGAGGCGCCGGTCCCCGACCGCCCGGCGCAGGTTGACGCGCACGATGGGGATCACGGCGTCACCATGCGGCGCACCCGGGCCATGGCCAGCCCGCCGGTGACGGCCGCGATGAGGCACAGCACGAGGAACGGTCCGACCACCGACGACGCCGGTTCCCGGAGCAGCGCCAGGCGCCCGAACCCGACCAGCGCCCAGCCGTTCGGGGTGGCGAGGCTCAGCACCTGCAGGGCCTCGGGGAGCGCGCCGGGCGGGAGCAGGTTTCCCCCCAGCAGCGCCAGTACCAGTCCCACCACCAGGGAGGCGGCGAAGGCCTCCTGCGGCGTGCGGGCGAACGAGGTCAGGAAGGCCCCGAGCCCGCACATCGCCGCGGTGGCGCCCAGGCACAGCAACAGGACGCCGGCAGGGTCGCCCCAGTCGGCACCGAACACGGCGGCCGTCACGCCCCACACGATCAGGATCGACGCGAGCCCGGTCAGCGCGATGGCGAGCAGCTTGCCCCACACGATGGCGCTCGGCCGGATCGGCGCCGCCGCCAGCCGGGCCAGGGTTCCCGTCACCCGCTCCATCATGAGCGAGCGCATGCCGAGGCCGCTCCCGATGAAGAGGAAGATGACCGCGATGGAGGGTGCGAAGTAGTCGAGCACCGCCTTGCCCCCGTTGCCCAGGGTGCTGCTCGTGACGGAGATGGCCGCCGTCCCGGTCGCCGTCCCGCGGTCCAGGCGGCCGGCGTACAACCGGCTGGCCAGGCCGGCCGCCAGCGACTCGGCGACCTCCTGCCCGACCAGCGCGTCGGCCCGGTCGACCACGTCGAAGCCCGGCGAGGGGGTGGCACCGGGCGCCACCATCGGGATGAGCAGGTCGGAGAGGCTCGCCCGGCGCCGCGAGACGACCACGCCCGCGGCGAGGGTGCCGTCCGCCACCTCGCGCCGGACGCTCGCCGCGCTGGGGACCAGCCGGACGACGACCCCGCCGGGGAGTTGGCTGGCGTG
>PMPX01000224.1 GCA_003169235.1 Acidimicrobiaceae bacterium
ACGCCGGCGGTGGGCTCGTCGAGGAAGGCGACCTCGGGGCGCCCGATCAGCGCCAGCGCCAGCGACAGGCGCTGCTGCTCGCCGCCCGAGAGGTGGCGCCAGGGGGTGGCCTCCACGGCGGCGAGGCCCACCAGGTCGAGCAGCTCGTCCGTCGGCAGGGGGTCGGGGTAGTACGCGCCGAAGAGGTCCAGCACCCGGCGCGGCCCGAGCATCGGGTAGACGCCGCCGCGCTGGAGCATGACGCCGATGCGGCCGGTGAGCGCCGCGTGGTCGGCGATCGGGTCCAGCCCGAGCACCCGGACCTGGCCGCCGGCGGGCCGCCGGTAGCCCTCGAGCGTCTCGACGGTCGAGGTCTTGCCCGCCCCGTTGGGGCCGAGGACGACGAGCACCGAGCCGGCTTCGGCACTCAGGTGCAGATCGTCGACCGCGGGCGGCGTGCCGGCCGGGCCGTAGCGCACGGTGAGGCCGGTGACCTGGACGGCTGGCACGGCGTCGCAGGCTACTTTGACGTGGAGTGATCGATATCCGGGCGCTCCGCGACGATCCCGACGGGGTCAAGGCCGCGCTGGCCCGGCGCGGGGTGGAGGCACCCGAGGTGGACGTCGTGATCGAGACCGACGCGGCGTGGCGCGTCGAGGTCAAGCGAGCCGAGGACCTGCGGTCCGAGGTCAAGGCGCTCTCGAAGCAGGTGGGGCAGGCCAAGAGGTCGGGTGACGACGCACGGGCCGACGAGCTCAGCGGGCGCAGCCGCCAGCTCGGCGAGGAGGAGCGCGCCGCGGCGGCCCAGGCCGACGTGCTGGGCGAGCAGGTCCGGACCGGACTGCTGTACCTCCCCAACATCCCGGCCGAGGACGCGCCGGACGGGGTGGGCGAGCAGGACAACGTGGAGGTCCGCCGGTGGTGGCCGGGTCAGGACCTCGGGCGGCCGGAGCCCGGAAGACTCGAGCACCAACAGGTGCCGCACTGGGAGATCGGCGAGGCGCTGCAGATCCTCGACATGGAGCGCGGGGCGCGCCTGGCCGGCTCCATGTTCCCGCTCTACCGCGGGGCGGGGGCGCGGCTGCTGCGGGCGCTCACCGCGTTCGCCATCGACCGCCACGCGCCCGCCTACGAGGAGATCCGTCCGCCGACCGTCGTGCTGACCGAGACCATGACGTCGACCGGGCACCTGCCCAAGTTTTCCGACGACGCCTACCACGTCGAGCGGGACGACCTGTGGCTGATCCCGACGGCCGAGGTGCCGCTGACCTCCATGCACCGGGGCGAGATCCTGGAGGAGTCACAGCTGCCGTTGCGCTACACCGCGTCGACGGCGTGCTACCGGCGCGAGGCGGGCTCGGCGGGGCGCGACACCCGCGGGCTGCTCCGCGTGCACGAGTTCGACAAGGTGGAGCTGTTCGCCTACGCCACGCCCGAGACGGCGCTCGACGCCCAGGCCGACATCCTGGCCCGGGCCGAGTCGCTGCTGCAGGAGCTCGAGCTGCCCTACCGCGTGCTCGACCTGTGCTGCGGCGACCTCGGCGGGTCGTCGGCCCGGACCTTCGACCTCGAGGCCTACGCGCCCGGGGTGGATCGATGGCTCGAGGTGTCCTCGGTGAGCTGGTTCCGCGACTACCAGGCCCGCCGGGCCAATGTGCGCTACCGGCCCGCCGCGGGCGGTCCGCTGCAGCTGGTGCACACGGTGAACGGCTCGGCGCTGGCCTGGCCGCGCATCTGGGCCGCCCTCGTGGAGAACGGGCGCCAGGCCGACGGGACGGTGCTGCTGCCCGAGGCGCTGGCGCCGAATCTGGGCGGGGAGCTGCTGCTCAAGGCGCCATGACGGCCGCCGCGGGGGAGGGAAGCGGCACGGACCGCCTGGCCTGGGCGCTCGGGGCGATCCGGGAGGCGAGCGGGCGCTTCGCCGCTGTCGTGGAGCGGTGGGGGGCCGAGGGACTCGACGCCAACGTGCCCAGCACGCCCGCGTGGACCCTCCGTGACCTGGCCCATCACGTCGGCGAGGTGCAGCGCTTCTGGGGGGAGAACGTGCGCGCCGGTGACACCGGCACCCCCTGGGGCGGCGAGGTGGCGGTGCCGGCCGACGACGTCGTGGTGGGCTGGCTGCGCGAGGGCACGGCGTCGCTCTGCGACGCGCTGGAGTCGGCCCAGCCGGGCGCGCCCTGCTGGACGTGGTGGGGCCAGCCGGCGACGGCCGGGGCGGTGGCCCGGCACCAGGTGCAGGAGATCGCGGTCCACGGCTGGGACGCCGAGGCCGTGCTGGCGTCGCCGAGCCCGCTGCGCGGCGACGTGGCGGACGACGGGGTGGGCGAGTTCCTCGAGATCGTGCTCGGGCCGTCCGCCGACGCCCTGCCCGGCGCCGTCACGCTGC
The DNA here is from genome assembly GCA_003169235.1 of Acidimicrobiaceae bacterium. Classification (GTDB taxonomy): domain Bacteria; phylum Actinomycetota; class Acidimicrobiia; order Acidimicrobiales; family RAAP-2; genus Bog-473. The sequence continues at coordinate 2,366 of PMPX01000224.1, forward strand.
GGGCCACCGACAGCGGAGGGAGCTGGCGGGTCACCGGCGGCGGGCCCGGCCGGCGGCACGCCGAGGTCAGCGGGACGGCGTCGGACCTGGTGCTGATGCTCTACCGGCGCCTCCCGGTGTCGGACTGCATCGTCGAGGGGGACCCGCTCCTCGTCGCCTCCTTGCTGGCCCTGGCGAACACCACGTGACCGAGCTGACCTTCCTCGGGACCGGCAACTTCATGGCCCCGCCCGGGCGCTACTGGAACAGCTTCGTGCTGGACGGGAACGTGCTGGTCGAGCCGAGCCCGACCGCCCTGCCCCACCTGCGCCGCTGCGGCTTCGCGGTCGACGACATGGAGGTGGTCGTGATCTCGCACTTCCACGCCGACCACTGCTTCGGGTGGCCCTTCCTCCTGCAGGCGATGGCCGAGGCGGGGGGCGGGCGCACGCTGCACGTGGTCGGCCCGCCGGGGCTCGAGCGGCACCTGGCGAACATGATGGACGCCGGCGCCGTGCGCTCGGTGCTGCACATGGCGCAGGAGCGCCTCGACCTGCGCTTCACCGAGGTGGACGGCTCGTGGCAGCAGGTCGGCCCGCTGCGCCTCCGGGCCGTCGAGGTGGTCCACGTCCCGTACCTGCGCTGCTTCGGCTACCTCTTCGACCGGCCCGGCGGCGTGATCGCCTACTCGGGCGACACCACGCCGTGCGACGGGCTGACGGAGCTGGCCCGGGAGTCGGACGCGCTGGTGGTGGAGTGCAACGGGAGGCACCTCCCACCCGGAGCGACGCCCACCCACATGGACGAGGACTCCGTCCGGGACCTGCGCGCCGCGCATCCCGACCTGCGCATTGTGCTGACACATCTCGGTGAGCAGGTGGACACCGCGTCGATCGAAGGTGTCACGATCCCGTCCGACTTCGAGCGGCTGACCCTCTGAACCTCTGACCCTCAGGCGGCTGTCCCTCAGTCCCTCAGGCGGCTGCCGCCGCCCCGACGACGGGGGCGTTGAGCGTCGAGCCCCCCATGGAGCCGAAGAAGCCGGCGTCGCCGTAGTTGAAGACGCCGCCATCGGTTGCGGCCAGCCAGTACCCACCCCCGTCGGTGGTGGCCGCGATGCCGAGGATGGGCCGGTTGAGCGGCTGGCCCCCCATGGAGCCGAAGAACGACGCGTCGCCGTAGTTGAAGACCCCACCGTCGCTCGCCACCAGCCAGTACCCGCCGCCGTCGGACGTCGGGGTCATGGCGACGACCGGCCCGTCGAGAGGCAGCGAGACAATGGAGCCGAGGAACGAGGCGTCGCCGTAGTTG